>NZ_JBFUIH010000013.1:0-114455 GCF_056401975.1 Pseudomonas sp. P4_C8
GTATCAGCCGGAATGGCTGGAGTTGATCGAACCGGGCGATTTCTCGCTTGAGGGTTATCAGCACCATGCGCCGATGACCGCGCCAATGGCGGTCTAAAGAACGACCGCAAATTCTGTAGGAGCCGAGCTTGCTCGCGATGGCGGTTTGTCAGACACATMAATGTTGAATGTGCTGCCTCCATCGCGAGCAAGCTCGGCTCCTACAGGGTTATGTGGTGGTTTTAGTGGCCGTGACTACGGCCAACATGCGAATGCTTAACCTCCGTCGCTACAACCCACGCCGCGCGGGTTCACCTATTTCATTGGTGACGCGCACGTCTACGAAAACCATTTGGACATGCTCAACGAACAGCTCAAGCGCGAGCCGTTCCCGATGCCGAAACTGGTGATCAGTGATCGTGGGCCGGAATTCGCCAAGACCGGTGAGTATCAGCCGGAATGGCTGGAGTTGATCGAACCGGGCGATTTCTCGCTTGAGGGTTATCAGCACCATGCGCCGATGACCGCGCCAATGGCGGTCTAAAGAACGACCGCAAATTCTGTAGGAGCCGAGCTTGCTCGCGATGGCGGTTTGTCAGACACATCAATGTTGAATGTGCTGCCTCCATCGCGAGCAAGCTTGGCTCCTACAGGGTTATGTGGTGGTTTTAGTGGCCATGACTACGGCCAACATGCGAATGCTCAACCTCCGTCGCTACAACCCACGCCGCTGGTTCACCTATTTCATTGGTGATGCCCACGTCTACGAAAACCATTTGGACATGCTCAACGAACAGCTCAAGCGCGAGCCGTTCCCGATGCCGAAACTGGTGATCAGTGATCGAGTGCCGGAGTTTGCCAAGACGGGTGAGTATCAGCCGGAATGGCTGGAGTTGATCGAGCCGGGCGATTTCTCGCTGGAAGGTTATGAGCACCATGCGCCAATGACGGCGCCGATGGCGGTCTGAAGGTCTCTCATGGGGGGCGAGCAAGCCCCCGCATTGGGCCGGTAGAGCTCAACAGATTGGTGCGAGGCGCTTGCCTTCATTTCGAATTGATCTAGTTGAACTGTCATTGTTGACAGTTTTCGATCCTGGCACTGCATGTTCCACTGAGGCCTCGTTTACCAGCCAGTAATGGAGGATTTATGGAAAACACGCGTGCTTCCTCGACTGATGGTTTTGTTTTTTTGGCGCCCGAGCCGTTCAACCCTGAACTGACTCGGACGTCTGTCGATAATCAAAACCCAGCCGCGCTTCAACCCCCTCTGATCATGTATTACCGTAAAAGCGAGGATAAATATTTCGGGTTTGGCGCCTCGCCTGATGCCGTGATTATCCCCCGGGAAATGATCGGGGAGGTCACGTACCGCGATTCGATAACGACTTGGATCAGCCTGTCGCCATCAGAAGTGCAGATCGGTGATGAAATTCGGGTGGACTGGACACCGATGGACGGCTCTCCGGTATTTCGGTCGGAGCCAAGGAAGGTTGATAGCAATGAAGGCTTTATGCGCGTTGCTATACCAGACGACGTGCTCATCGGGTTTGAAGGTAAAAGAGTCGAGGTCATCTACGTCCATCTTCCGCAAGCGGGCGGTGCGTTACCCTCGCCCTCGCGGTACGTCTATGTCGCGCCCGAGCTGGGCGACAAGCCGTATGTGCAGGTGGAGGGTGTGGTTGATGGTGTTCTGGATACGTCCGCTCACCCTAACGGAGTTGAGGTGAGCATTGGTCCGATTGAAAACATGCGTGATTACAATGCAATAGAGGTCTTGTGGGATGTGGACGGTTATTACAGGCAGCGTCTGCGTGGTATGACGGTCAATCCGCAGGAGGTCATGAGCTTTCATATTGCCCCGGCCGTCTATAAGCCCTTTGTTGGCAAGCGCGTAACCGTGGTTTACCAGATTTACCTAGGTGCAGAACTGGCTTCCCACTTTATCTGGACCGTGAATTCGCGCCGCGTGAGCTTCGTATTAAGCTAAACCAACAGCCAGGTTTTCCATCAATGTCCATGACTGCGGCCGACATGGGAGTGCTCCACCTCGGTCGCAGCAACCCCGCCACTCACCTCCAACCGCTGCAAAATCCCGCACTGATCGATCTCCGGCCCTTCGCCACAGCGTTGGCGCAGGTCGAGCAGTTGCGTCTGCAAGGCCAATAACCCATCGATCCGCGCTTTGACGTGATGAATATGCTCGTCGATCAACGCATTCACGCTTTCACACTGATCCTGCGGGCTGTCGCGCAATGCCAGCAGGCTGCGGATTTCTTCCAGGGTCATGTCGAGGGTGCGGCAGTTGCGGATGAAGGTCAGGCGTTCGGCGTGGGCCTGGGTGTAGACGCGGTAGTTGCCGTCGCTGCGGGCCGGCTCCGGCAGCAGGTTTTCGCGCTCGTAGAAGCGGATGGTTTCCACGGCGCAGTCCGTGAGTCTGGCCAGTTCTCCGATCTTCATGATGGCAATCTCCAAATGGGTGCTTGACCCTATAGTGGCTACAGGGTCTTTACTTGGCAACAGGCACTTTCATGGACGCGACCCGATGAGCGATTCCCGACACACCCATACACACGAGGCTGGGCACGATCACAGCCACAAGCTACAGCCTGTGCAGAAGCATGAGCATGGCGGCCACGGCGATTCTTGCTGTTCCGCCAAAGTGGCGGCACCGTCGCTGATCAAGTTGAGCGAAACGCCAACGGCCGGTGCGCGGCTGAGCAGCTTCCGCATCGACGCGATGGACTGCCCGACCGAGCAGACGCTGATCCAGAACAAACTCGGCAAGCTCGCGGGTGTGCAGCAGCTGGAATTCAACCTGATCAACCGGGTGTTGGGCGTGACCCACGATCTGCCGAATACCGCGCCGATCATCGAGGCGATCAAGTCGCTGGGCATGGTTGCCGAGCCGATGGAGCAAGGCGTCGAAGCGCCCGCTCCAGCGCCGGAGAAAAAACCGTGGTGGCCATTGGCGCTGTCCGGTGTGGGAGCGCTGGCCGCCGAAGTGATCCACTTCACCAATGCCGCGCCCAACTGGGTGGTGGCGGTCATCGCGCTGGTCTCGATCCTCAGTGGAGGACTGACCACGTACAAAAAGGGCTGGATCGCCCTGAAAAACCTCAACCTGAACATCAACGCGCTGATGAGCATCGCCGTGACCGGCGCAATCCTGATCGGGCAATGGCCGGAAGCGGCGATGGTGATGTTCCTGTTCACCGTGGCCGAGCTGATCGAAGCCAAATCCCTGGACCGTGCGCGTAACGCCATCAGCGGCTTGATGCAAATGACCCCGGAACAGGCCACGGTGCAGTTGGCCGACGGCAGCTGGGTAGAACAGGACGTCAAAACCATCGAGCTCGGCGCGCGAGTGCGGGTACGGCCCGGTGAGCGGATTGGTCTGGACGGTGAAGTGGTCTCGGGCAGTTCGACCATCGATCAGGCGCCGATCACTGGCGAAAGCCTGCCGGTGGAGAAAACCGTCGGCGACAAGGTGTTCGCCGGCACCATCAATCAGGCTGGGTCTTTGGAATACAGCGTGACCGCAGCGGCCAACAATTCGACGCTGGCGCGGATCATCCATGCCGTGGAACAAGCTCAAGGAGCGCGAGCGCCCACTCAGCGTTTCGTTGACCAGTTTTCGAAAATCTATACACCTGTGGTGTTCGTACTGGCCTTGGCTGTCGCGGTGATTGCGCCGTTGTTCATGGGCGCAGTCTGGTTTGACTGGATCTATCGCGCGCTGGTGTTGCTGGTGGTCGCTTGCCCGTGCGCTTTGGTTATATCCACCCCGGTCACCATCGTCAGCGGCCTCGCGGCAGCGGCGCGCAAAGGGATTTTGGTGAAGGGCGGCGTCTATCTGGAGGGCGGTTACAAGCTCGATTACCTGGCCCTGGACAAGACCGGCACGATCACCCACGGCAAACCGGTGCAGACCGATTATTTATCGCTCGATCCAACGGCTGACGAATCCGCCCCGGCGATTGCCGCAGCACTGGCCGGTCGCTCGGACCACCCGGTGTCGCTGGCCATCGCCAACGCGGCTGTGGATAAACAATTCGCGCCGCTGATTGTGGATAACTTCGAAGCGCTGGCCGGTCGCGGTGTGCGCGGCGACATCAATGGCCAGACTTACCACTTGGGCAACCATCGCCTGGTGGAAGAGCTGAACCTCTGCTCGCCGGCGCTGGAAGAGAAGCTGTTTGCGTTGGAAAAACAGGGCAAGTCTGTGGTGCTGCTGCTCGATACGTCCGGCCCGCTGGCCCTGTTCGCCGTGGCGGACACAGTGAAAGAATCCAGCCGCGAAGCGATCCGGCAATTGCACGACCTGGGCATCAAAACCCTGATGCTCACCGGCGACAACGTCCACACCGCTCAAGCAATTGCCGCGCAAGTCGGCATCGACGAGGCCAAGGGTGACCTGCTGCCGACCGACAAACTGCAAGCCATCGAAGCCCTTTATGCACAGGGTCATCACGTCGGCATGGTCGGCGATGGCATCAACGACGCACCGGCACTGGCGCGGGCCGAAATCGGTTTCGCCATGGCCGCGGCCGGCACTGACACCGCCATCGAAACCGCCGATGTGGCCCTGATGGACGACGACCTGCGCAAGATTCCGGCGTTCATCCGGTTGTCGCGGCAGACCTCCAGCATCCTGAAACAGAACATCGCCCTCGCTTTGGTCATCAAGGCGATCTTTCTTGGGGTAACCTTCGCCGGGATCGCCACCATGTGGATGGCGGTGTTCGCCGACATGGGCGTGAGCCTGTTGGTGGTGTTCAACGGTTTGCGCCTGCTGCGTAAATAGATGAAGAGGGAAGGGTGTGCTGAGTGCCGAGCTGAAGGCGTTTTATATGGTGGCCCGCCTGGGCAGCATTACCCTGGCGGCGAAGAAGCTCGGCCTGAGCCAACCGACGGTGACAACGCAGATCCGCAACCTGGAAAGTCAGTACTCAGTTGAGCTGTTCTACCGTGGCGGTCGTCGACTCAGCGTCAGCGATGAAGGCGCGCGGCTGCTGCCGATGGTCAAGGCGTTGTTGCAGCAGGAATCCGACATCGAGTTTTTTCTGCGCAACAGCGGTCAGGTGCAGGGCACGCTGCGTATCGCGGCCACGGCGCCGTATTACATCCTTGATTTGGTGAAGACCTTCCGCGAGCGTTTGCCGCAGGTGGAAGTGTCGGTAGAAATCGGCAACTCCCAGCAAGTGCTCGAAGCGCTGGAGGATTACCGGGTGGATGTCGCGGCGTCGTCGCAATTGCTCGACGATGCGCGACTGATTCGTCGAGTACTCGGCAGCGATCCGCTGGTGCTGGCGGTGCATCGTAATCATCCGCTGGCGGTGCACGATCATGTGCCGCTCAGTGCGCTGGCCGGGCATACGTTGTTGATGCGGGAGTCGGGATCGACCACTCGGCGATTGACCGAAGAGTTGTTGGCCAGCGCCGGGGTGAGTTTCGGGCCGTTGCTGGAGATTGGCAGCCGTGAATCGATCCGGGAGGCGGTGCTGCGCAACATCGGCATCAGCATCATTGCCCGGCAGGAAGTGCCGCATGATCCGCAATTGCGGGTGCTGACCATCGAAAATGCGCCGCAGATTCCGGAGTATCTGTACTGCCTCAAGGAACGCAAAGGTGCGCGGCTGCCGGCGGCGTTTCTGGGGTTGGCGCAGGAAATGGCTCCGGCCTGAGATCTGCGGTGACGGTGCTGGCCTCTTCGCTGGCAAGCCAGCTCCTACAGGGGAACGCGATACCTGTAGGAGCTGGCTTGCCAGCGAAGAGGCCAGGCCAGACGACACATCACTCAACCAAAATTCCTGAATACCACTATCAGCCATTTTTGCCTCACTGCCACATGACGGACGCATTACATCCCTAGGATGGCCTTCATCTGCTAGATGAGGCCTGTCCATGAACCACTCGAACGCAACTGCCCTGACCAACCCCGGCGCCCCGATGAAGGTGCGCGGCGTGCAGAAACGCTTTGGCGCCTTTACCGCGCTGGATAACGTTTCCCTCGACGTGGCGGCCGGGGAGCTGGTGTGTCTGCTGGGCCCATCGGGTTGTGGCAAAACCACCTTGCTGCGCTGCATCGCCGGTCTGGAAAAGCAGGACAGTGGCGAGTTGTACCTGGGTGATCGCGACGTTTCCCACCTGGCTCCTCAGGCGCGGGACTATGGCATTCTCTTCCAGTCCTACGCGCTGTTCCCCAATCTCACCGTCGAAGCGAACATTGCCTACGGCCTCGCCGGCAGCGGCCGCGATGAAGTGCGCAAGCGTGTCGGTCAGATGCTGGAACTGGTCGGCCTGATCGGCAGTGAGAAAAAGTACCCCGGCCAATTGTCTGGCGGCCAACAGCAGCGTGTTGCACTGGCTCGGGCCTTGGCGCCAGCACCGTCGTTACTGCTGCTGGACGAACCTATGTCGGCACTCGACGCCCGGGTTCGCGAGCATCTGTGTACCGAGTTGCGCCAACTGCAACGCAACCTCGGCATCACCACCCTGATGGTCACGCACAATCAGGACGAAGCCATGCTGATGGCCGACCGCATCGCGGTGATGAACAACGGCAAGGTCGAGCAGTACGCCACGCCGCAGGAAATCTATGACCGCCCGGCGACACCGTTTGTGGCGGAGTTCGTCGGTCAGGGCAACTGGCTGCCATTCCAGCGCAGCAGCGACAGCCACGCCCAAGTCGGCGGGTTGAACATGCGCCTGGCGAATGGCAGCGCGAAAACCGCGTCGGGCCGGTTGTTCTGCCGCCCGGAGGCAATCAACGTCAACCCGCTGGTGCATGAAGAAAACCTGTTCCCGGCCAGGGTTCGCGAAATCACCTTCCTCGGCAATCGCTGCCGCATGAGCTTCGAACTCGACCAATTGCCGGGTCACCCGTTGTTGGCGGAACTGGCGCCGGAAGCCATACCGCGCCTTGGCGCCCAGCAGATCATGGTCGCCTTGCCGCCTCGCAGCTTGCAGGTGTTTGCCTGATGAGCGCGAACATCGCGCTGCCGATACCGCACAAGCAGGTTCGGCAGACCTCCCGCGTTGAAATCGGCGACCGGGTGTTCGTGGTGGGCGGCAAAGTGCTGCTGCTGGTATTGCTCGGCGTCGCTGTGTTGATGCCTTTGCTGGCGATCTTCTGGCGCGGGTTCAGTTCAGAAGCCGGGCAGGGCGGTGGTCTGGTGGCCGCACGGGAGTTGGTGACCAGCGAGAATTTCCACTGGCTGTTGGGTAATAGCCTCAAGGTTTCCCTCAGCGTCGCGTCGATTGTCGTACCGCTGGCTTATCTATTTGCCTACGCCTTGCAACGCACATTGATTCCCGGTAAAGGCATCTGGCGCGGAATTTCGCTGCTGCCATTGATGGCGCCGTCGATGCTGCCGGGTATTGCGCTGGTTTACCTGTTCGGCAATCAGGGCCTGTTGCGCGGTCTGCTCTCGGACAATATCTACGGCTTCTGGGGGATTGTTCTGGGTGAGGTGATCTACACCTTCCCACACGCCTTGATGATTTTACTGTCGGCGCTGTCCTTGGCGGATGCGCGACTGTTCGATGCAGCGTCCAGCATGGGTGCGAGTCCGGCGAAAGCCTTCCGCAGCATCACCTGGCCGGCGACGCGTCAGGCCGTGTTCGCCGCGTTTTGCCTGGTGTTCACGTTGACCATCACCGACTTCGGTGTGCCCGTGGTAGTCGGTGGCGATTATCAAGTGCTGGCGTTGGAAGCCTACAAAGCGGTGGTCGGTCAGCAGCAGTTCGGTCGCGGCGCGTTGATCGGTATGGTCCTGCTGCTGCCGGCGTTGTTCAGCTTCGGCGTCGATGCGTGGTTGCGCCGACGTCACGGCGATTCCATGAGCGGTCGTGCCCAAGTCTTCAAACCCGGGCCATCGAAACTGCGCGACGGTTGCTACCTGGCCATCGTGTTGCTGATCTGCGCGGCGTTGCTGCTGGTGTTCGGCATGGCGGTGTTCTCATCCTTGGTCAAGTTCTGGCCGTACAACCTGTCGCTGTCGCTCAACCATTACCAGTTCAACGACACGGCGGGTGGCGGCTGGCTGGCCTACGGCAACAGCGTGAAGATGGCCCTGTGCACGGCGCTGATCGGCAGCGTGCTGATCTTCACCGGCGCTTACCTGATGGAAAAAACCAAAGGTCAGCGCAGACTCAATCTAACCCTGCGCATGCTCAGTTTCGTACCGATGGCGGTGCCGGGGCTGGTGTTGGGCCTGGGTTATGTCTTCTTCTTCAACCTCAACGGCAACCCGTTGCATGTGCTCTACGGGACCATGACCCTGCTGGTGGTCTGCACCATTGCTCACTATTTGACCACCGCGCAGATGACCGCGACCACCGCGCTGCGTCAGCTCGACGCCGAGTTCGAAGCCGCCGCGCTGTCGCTCAAGGCGCCGCTGTATCGGCATTACCTGCGGGTCACTGTGCCGATCTGCCTGCCGGCGCTGCTGGACATCGTGCGCTACCTGTTCGTCTCGGCCATGACCACCGTCTCGGCGGCGATCTTCCTTTACAGCCCCGACACCATCCTCGCGGCGGTGGCGGTGCTGAACATGGACGACGCCGGCAATGTCGGCGGTGCGGCAGCGATGTCGACCCTGATTCTGATCACCTCGGCGGGTGTGTCCCTGCTGCTGGCCTGGGCTTCGCGCGGTTTGTTGCGTCGCTCCCAGGCCTGGCGGCAAACGGCGCCCGGCAATTGATTCGCTGCTCCTAAAACCGAAAGCCCTTCAACTCAAAAACAGGAAAAGATCATGTTCAAGCCCCTGGCCCTGGCCGCTGCTGTCCTCACTGCTTTCAGCCTGAACGCCTTCGCGGCGCAAACCGAGTTGACGGTGTACACCGCCCTCGAAGCCGAACAACTGAAGACCTACAAAGAAGCTTTCGAAAAGGCCAACCCGGACGTCGAGATCAAGTGGGTGCGTGATTCCACCGGCATCATCACCGCCAAGTTGCTGGCCGAAAAAGCCCGCCCACAAGCCGACGCAGTCTGGGGGCTGGCCGCTTCGAGCCTGGCGATCCTCGATCAACAAGGCATGCTGCAAAGCTACGCGCCGAAGGACCTGGGCAAGATCGGCGGCAACTATCGCGACGCCGCCAACCCGCCAGCCTGGGTCGGCATGGACGTCTGGGCCGCAACCATTTGCTTCAACACCGTCGAAGCCGAGAAGCAGGGCCTGACCAAACCGGTGAGCTGGCAGGACCTGACCAAGCCTGAGTACAAAGGAAAGATTGTCATGCCCAACCCGGCCTCGTCCGGCACCGGTTTCCTCGACGTCAGCGCCTGGCTGCAAACCTTCGGCGAGAAGCAGGGCTGGGCGTACATGGACGGTCTGCACCAGAACATCGGCCAGTACGTTCACTCCGGTTCCAAACCTTGCAAACTGGCGGCCGCTGGCGAATTCCCGATCGGTATTTCGTTTGAATACCCGGCTGTTCAGTTGAAGCGTCAAGGCGCGCCACTGGACATCATCCTGCCGAAAGAAGGCCTGGGCTGGGAGATCGAAGCGACCGCCGTGATCAAGGGCACACCGCATGAAGAGGCGGCGAAGAAGCTGGCTGACTTCTCTGCAAGCCCGGAGGCCATGGAGCTCTACAAAGAGAACTTCGCTGTTCTCGCCCAACCCGGGATTGCCAAGCCGCAAACCGAATTGCCGGCCGATTATGAGCAGCGTTTGATCAAGAACGACTTTGCCTGGGCCTCGAAAAACCGCGACGAGATCCTGACCGAATGGCGCAAGCGCTATGACGGCAAGTCCGAGAAAGTGGCGGCCAAGTAAGATCTCCATTGGCTGGCAGGGCCCCTTCGCCGGCAAGCCTCGCTCCTACAGGGATACGCGTTCCCCTGTAGGAGCGAGGCTTGCCCGCGAAGGCGGCTTCGAATTCAGGACAATTCTCCATGACAAAACACAACGACATGCTGATCGTCGGCGCCGGCATCCTCGGCCTGTCCCACGCCTACGCCGCCGCCAGACGCGGTCTCAAAGTCACGGTTTTCGAACGCAGCGAAACGCCATTGGGCGCCTCGGTGCGCAATTTCGGCCAGGCCCTCGTCACCGGCCAGCCACCGGGCCAGATGCTCGAACTGGCCAAGGCCAGCCGTGAGATCTGGGGCCAATGGGCGCAACTTGCCGGCCTGCAACTCAAACGCAACGGTTCGTACCTGTTCGCCCGCACCGAAGTGGAAGAACACCTGCTGGAAGCCTTTTGCGCCGGTCGCGCCGTGGAGCACGGTTACCGTGTCGAGCTACTGCGCGGCGCTGCACTGCGTGATCTGTACGGCGGCCAGTTCATCCACCACCGCGCTGCATTGCACGGGATGGACGATCAGCAACTGTATTCCCGCGAGGCGATTCCGGCGCTGATTGATTACCTGCGCCACGAACTCGGCGTCACCTTTCACTTTTCGACCCTGGTCCGCGACATCGAGCCGGGCCGCTTGCACAGCACTGCCGGCACCTTCAGCGCCGAGCAGATCATCCTGTGCTCCGGCCACGATTATCAGACGTTGCTGGCCGAGCCGATTGCCGCACTCAACCCGCAAATCTGCCGTCTGCAAATGCTCCGCGCCCGCCCGCAAATCAACCTCAACCTGCAACATGCGTTGCTCACCGGTTTGAGTTGCGTGCACTACGGCGCTTTCGCCGATCTGCCGGAAGCGGCGGCGGTGCAGGCGCAGATTCTGCGAGACGAGCCACATCTGCATGACAACGGCATTCACTTGCTGATCAGTCCCACGCCCTATGGCGAATTGATCATCGGCGACTCTCACCACTACGGCAGCGATCCCTCGCCGTTCAACGCTGAGCAAGTCGACAACTGGATGATCGAACTGGCCGAGCAGACGCTGGGTTGCAAGTTACAAGTGGTCGAGCGCTGGCAGGGTGTTTATGGATCACGCGGGCCGGGGCCGTTTTCGTTCCTGCGACCGACACCGGGATTGAGCGTGGCGCTGATGCACACCGGAGTCGGCATGAGCGTCGGGCCAGCGATGGCTGAACGTAATGTGGCGACTTTGTTGGGAGAGCGTTGATGAGTAACCACGAACAGGTGATCGCCGAGGTGTTCGGTCTGTACGAACGCTTTGGCGACAGCGACTACATTGGCGAACCAGTGTCACAGATCGAGCACATGTCCCAGGCGGCGCAACTGGCGATGGCCGAAGGCTTCGATGATGAAGTGGTGCTGGCCGCGTTTTTTCACGACATCGGGCACATCTGCGCAGAAAGCGCCAAGAACATGGGCGGCTTCGGCGTGGTCAGCCACGAGCGGCTGGGCGCCGACTACTTGCGCCGAGCCGGTTTCAGCGAGCGCATGGCGCGACTGGTGGAATACCACGTGCAGGCCAAGCGTTACCTGACGTTGAAGGAGCCTGGGTACTACCAGCGCTTGAGTGAAGCCAGCCGCCGCACGCTGGAGTATCAGGGCGGGGTGATGACACCTGCCGAGGCTGAAGCCTTCGAGCAAGATCCGCTGTGCGAGATCAGTTTGCGCATGCGCCAGTGGGATGAGTTGGCCAAAGAGATGCACGTGCCGCTGATTGATCTCGACATTTTGAAGCGCAAGGCTGCCGGTCTGTTGTCCCTCAAAGTGAGTTGACTTGTCCCACGTGCGATAGAGAACGGGCGTATGGACCGTAGGGCCGAGTAGGTCCAGGCTGATCTTTTCGACAGGAGCGCATGGATGCGTTATCTAAAAGTCATCGCACAGGATCAAAGCGGTAGCGGCCGGGCCGATACGCTGCATGTTCACTTTTATGAAGATGAACAGCTGCAGCGCGAAGCAACACAGGCGGACCTGCTGGTGCTCAAGCGCTTGGGCACGACCTATTTGAAATGTGCCTGGTACAACGCAGGCAAAGGTGAGGCGCGGCATCTACGAATTTTTGCTGAAAACACGACTGGCGACAGTACGCCGGAAACGGTGCGTCTGCATTTTCATGAAGGGACGGTCATTGCGTATAAAGCAGCTGTCCGTGATCTTGATAACGATGGGGATTTCGAAGTGATATTGAGTTCGGATGTGGATAACGATGGCCGGGCGGATCGCACGGATCGAAGGCGAGTCAGTTCGTTGGTGCGCGAATTTTTGAAGAGTGGTTGGTGGTGATCTGAAACCGAGTCACGGCCATCGCGAGCAGGCTCGCTCCCACAGGGGGTGTGCGTCGTTGCACAGATCCAATGTAGGAGCGAGCCTGCTCGCGATGGGGCCAGCCCAAACACCACAAGCATCAAGGCTCACAACTGCTGCGCCAACACCTCAATCTGCTCCTGCCGCTCCGCCTGATTCAATTTCGCCTGTGGATTCAGCGACGACCACTGCGGATGCGCCCGAGCCTTGTTCAGGGCCTCGGGCAATTTGCCTTCGCGCCAGGTCTTGTCCTGCGGCGTGGCGACCTGAATGCTGTCCATTGCCGCGTGCCCACGCGCATTCAGGGCCTGTAGCAGTTGGCGCTGACGCAATGCCAACAATCGCAGCACGATGTCATCGATGGTCAGTTCTCGTTGGCCTTTGATCTTGCCCATTAACCGGCTGCCATAGCTGCGCGCGGTTTGCAGTGCGCCACCGGCGATCGCGCCGGCCAGTGCTGCTGCGCCAAGTGTCAGGCCGCCCACCAGCAAGTCGACTCCGGCCCCGGCTGCCGCGCCAGCCGCGATCCCGCTGCCGACCCGCACACCGAGCTGTTTCAGGGTTTCCGGGTTGAACAGATCATTGCCCCAACGGCCATCGAGCAGTGGCAGATCACTGGCCGCTGCATCCTGTGGGCGAAATGCGTAAAGCTTGAGCAGCGCTTCAACGCAACGTTGTTCGCGCTGGCGTACGGCTTTGTGCAGTTCGCTGATGGCGTGCTGTTCCTGCTCCGCATCGCTGGCCACGCTGCGCCGGCAGGCGGCGCAATCAATCAGCAACTCGGCAATCAGCCGCACCGCGCTTTGCTGACGGGCCAGGCGCTGGGCCTGTTGATCTGCGATCAATCGCTCAAGCTGTTCACGGGAATTTTCCAGCAGTAGCGCGAGGCTTTCATAGAGGCGACGTTCGCCATCTTCCGGCGGTGCGACGCTGTCGAAACGCACCAGGGCATGCAAGCCCAGACGCGCCAATGCTTCACGCCAATCTGGCTCACGGTGGTGAGCGCTGCTGACGAAATTCAGCACCGGCAGCAGTGGTTTGCCGCAACTGGCCAGCACCTGTAGTTCGTCGCGGTACTTGGCCAGCACCGGTTCGCGGGCATCGATCACGTAGAGGCCGGCATCGCAGGTGAGCAGTTGCCGCAACACTTTGGCTTCCTGCTCAAAGCGCTGCCGCGCTTCACTGCCCTCAAGAAATCGCGCCAGGCGTGCCGGGCCGTCGAGGCGTTCGCCGGGACGCTCCAGGCGCTCGAGGTAGTCGAGCAGGGCGATGGCGTCTTCCAGGCCAGGCGTGTCATAGAGGTCGAGCAACGGCTCGCCATCCACCGACAAGCGTGCGCCTTCGACGTGGCGCGTGGTACTGGGGCGATGGGACACTTCGCCGAATCCGACATCACGGGTCAGCGTGCGCAGCAATGAGGTTTTGCCGACGTTGGTGTGGCCGACCACGGCCAGCTTCAACGGTGCCTTCCAGGCGTTAGTCATGACCGGTCTCCAGCCAGTTCAGCGGTGCGCAATCGGCGAAAGGCAGCTCCAATTGTTGCAACGCCACATGCCAGTCGCCCAGTCGTTCCGCGTCCAGCGCTTCACCGGGTGGCGCTTGGAGCAGCCAGACGCGGGTGGCGCCAGCATTGCGCGCCAGTTCGGCGATCAGCGCGAGGCTGCCACGGTCCGGCGAGCGACGTGGGTCGCAAGCGATGACCAGACGCGCGGGTGGAAAGCGGCTCAATTGTTCGAGGAGTCGGTTGCGTGATTCGCGGCTGTCGAGAACGCCGGCGTTGCCCACGGTTTTCGGCAGTTGCGGCGGCCATGGAAGTTGATCGTCCAGTTCGATGGCCACCAGCAGGGCGCCGTCGCTTTGCTGGTCGGTGACACCGCGTTCCACGCGATGAAGTTGCTCTGGCGCAGCATCGCTGATGCCCAGGCGTTCGCTGGTGGGCATCAATCGTTCGCGCAGTTGGGCATAGCCGGGCAGGTTCAGATCCAGATGCAATTTCGCTTGGCCGGTTTTCCAGCGCCACCGGCAAAACAGCATCAGCAGCAAACGCGGCAGCACCCCGTAGATCAGCAGGACACCCACCAGCCATGCAGCCCAGGCCTGTCGAGCGCTTTCGATGTTGAGCGCGGCATCGCCGCTGGCGCGGATCATCTCCACGGTGGGCACGCTGAAGCCGAGCACGGCCGGCAACACGCCGAGGGCCTGAGTCATGGCGACGAAGGTGTCAGCGCTCAAAATGGTGGTTTCCCAGACGAAGCCGTAGCGCCGGGTGGCCATCAACGTCAGCAGAATCGCCAGTGCGCTGAGCATCGCCAACAGCCACAGACCGTTGACCAGCATGCCGATGGCCCAGCGATTGAGTTTCTGTCGTTGCAACAACAGCAATAGGGCCGGGGCCAGTTGCGCGGCTTTGGCATCGCGGGCCAGTTTTTCGCTGAGCCACAACCATAAGCGTCCGAGGGTGGCGCCGTTTTCGCCGGCGAAGATCAGGCTCAGCGCCCAGCTCAGCAATAGAATCAGGTTCAGCCCGAGCAGACTGCCCAAGGCCCAGAACACGTTCACCGGGGTCTGCCCGTCGCCCATTGCGGCAAAGGCCAGACCGGCGCCGCTGACCACGGCCAGCACCGCCATCACGATCAGCGCCAGTCGCGCGCCCTGCAGCCAATGTTGCAGGGCGCTGGCCAAACCATCGCGTTCGGCCAGCCATACGGCGCGACGTTGAATCCGTGTCGGCAGGTCACCGCCGGCGCTGCGGGCCAGTCGGTTGGCTTCCAGGTCTTCCAGGGGGCCGGCGTGCTCTTCACGCAGGCGCACGGTTTCGGTCAGCCAGAGATTTTGCAGTCCAGTCAGTTCAGTCACGCGCGATCCCATCGCTCCATAGAGCTGTGAGCATAACCGCTGTGGCGCTTATCGGGGTACGGATGGCTCTGGTATCCTCGTCGGCATGACTAAATCACTCCCCCTCAGCCTGATCGCAGCCCTCGGTGAAAACCGCGTGATCGGCGTCGACAACAGCATGCCCTGGCACTTGCCGGGGGACTTCAAATATTTCAAGGCCACCACCCTCGGCAAGCCGATCATCATGGGTCGCAAGACCTGGGATTCCCTCGGGCGTCCACTGCCGGGCCGGCTGAACATCGTGGTCAGCCGTCAAGTGGATCTGGTGCTGGAAGGCGCCGAGGTTTACCCGTCGCTGGAAGCTGCGGTAGTTCGCGCCGAAGAATGGGCGAAGGAGCAGGGCGTCGATGAGCTGATGTTGATAGGCGGTGCGCAGTTGTATGCGCAGGGGATGGCGCAGGCGGATCGGTTGTATCTGACGCGCGTGGCGCTGAGCCCGGACGGGGATGCGTGGTTTCCGGAGTTTGATTTGACGGAGTGGAAGTTGGTGTCGATCACTGAAAACCCGGCGGTGGATGACAAGCCAGCGTACAACTTCGAAGTCTGGGAAAAAGCCTAAAAGCATCGCGAGCAAGCTCGGCTCCTACAGGGTCAAGTGGTGTTCACACAATGTGTGTTTCACCTCAAAACCCTGTAGGAGCCGGGCTTGCCCGCGAAGAGGCCCGCCCAGCCGCCACAAGACTTAAGCGTGAGCCAACTCCGGATGCTCATCCGCATCCAGCAACTCTTTATCAGTCTGCTGCATGATCTGGCTGGTAATCGCCCCCGCCGTCATCGAACCACTGACATTCAGCGCCGTCCGCCCCATATCAATCAGCGGCTCGACCGAAATCAGCAACGCCACCAGTGACACCGGCAAGCCCATCGCCGGCAGCACGATCAGTGCGGCAAACGTCGCGCCACCGCCCACGCCCGCCACACCGGCCGAGCTCAGCGTCACAATCGCCACCAGCGTCGCAATCCACAGTGGGTCCATGGGGTTAATGCCCACGGTCGGCGCCACCATGACCGCCAACATCGCCGGGTACAGACCGGCACAGCCATTCTGGCCAATGGTCGCGCCGAACGACGCGGCAAAACTGGCGATGGACTGAGGAATGCCCAAACGGCTGGTCTGCGCTTCAATGCTCAACGGAATCGTCGCCGCGCTCGATCGGCTGGTAAAGGCAAACGTCAGCACCGGCCAGACCTTGCGGAAGAACCGCAACGGGTTGATCCCGGCTGCCGACACCAGCACGCCATGGACCACAAACATCAAGCCCAGGCCGATGTAGGACACCACGACAAAACTGCCGAGCTTGATGATGTCTTGCAGGTTGGAGCCGGCAACCACTTTGGTCATCAGTGCCAACACGCCGTACGGGGTCAGCTTCATTACCAGACGCACCAAGCGCATCACCCAGGCTTGCAGGGTGTCGATGGCGTTGATCACTTTCTGACCTTTCTCGACGTCATCCTTCAGCAATTGCAAGGCGGCGACCCCGAGGAACGCAGCAAAAATCACCACGCTGATGATCGAAGTCGGCTTGGCCCGAGCCAGATCGGCAAACGGGTTTTGCGGAATGAACGAGAGCAGCAGTTGCGGCACGTTCAGGTCGGCGACCTTGCCGGCGTAGTCGCTCTGGATGGTTTGCAGGCGCGCCAGTTCCTGGGTGCCGGCCACCAGGCCTTCAGCGGTCAAGCCAAACAGGTTGGTCAAACCGATACCGATCAACGCCGCAAGGGTGGTGGTGAACAGCAGCGTGCCGATGGTCAGGAAGCTGATCTTGCCCAGGGACGACGCGTTGTGCAGACGGGCCACGGCGCTGAGGATCGAGGCGAACACCAGCGGGATTACGATCATTTGCAGCAGCTGCACGTAACCGTTGCCCACCAGATCGAACCAGCCGATCGAGGCTTTCAGTACCGGGTTGCCAGCACCGTAAACGGTGTGCAGAGACACACCGAACACCACGCCCAGCACCAGGGCGAGCAGGACTTTTTTCGCCAGGCTCCAGGTGGTGTGACGGGTTTGTGCCAGGCCAAACAGCAGGGCGAGGAACACCAGCAGATTGAGAATCAGCGGCAGATTCATAAGGACTCCAATAAGACTTGTGCTGGCTGCCTTCCTAGACAGCTGCGAACCGGGAATCCTAACAGCTTGATATCTAATGAATTAATACCGAAAACAGAGGTTAACTGTCGTTTTTGGAATAAGGGCGCGTCGCTTACAGAGATGCAGCTGGCGCAATAGGTACGCTAACGGTCGCTGACAGACGAGGACTGTCACACATATTTGTTAGCGTCGACGTCTTTCACATTCAGGGAGAATCGTCGATGAAACTCGTACCAAAATTACTGGCTGCAGCACTTTGCCTGGGCCTTGCCGGCCAGGTACTCGCCACCGACTTGAAACACTGGCCGGCCGATCAGGCCAAGGCGCTGGACGCAATGATTGCCGCCAACGCCAACAAAGGTAACTACGCGGTGTTCGACATGGACAACACCAGTTACCGCTACGACCTGGAAGAATCGCTGCTGCCGTTCATGGAGAACAAGGGCCTGATCACCCGCGACAAACTGGACCCCTCCCTGAAGCTGATTCCGTTCAAAGACACCGCCGACCACAAGGAAAGCCTGTTCAGCTACTACTACCGTCTCTGTGAAATCGACGACATGGTGTGCTACCCATGGGTCGCCCAGGTGTTCTCCGGTTTCACCCTCAAAGAACTCAAAGGTTATGTCGATGAGTTGATGGCGTCCGGCAAACCGGTGCCGGCCACTTACTACGAAGGCGACGTCGTCAAAAAACTCGACGTCAACCCGCCGAAAATCTTCACCGGCCAGAAAGAGCTGTACAACAAACTGATGGAGAACGGCATCGAGGTCTACGTGATGACCGCCGCCTCTGAAGAGCTGGTGCGCATGGTCGCCTCCGATCCGAAGTACGGCTACAACGTCAAACCGCAGAACGTCATCGGCGTGAGCCTGTTGCTCAAGGACCCGAAGTCCGGCGAACTGACCACCGCGCGCAAACAGATCACTGCTGGCAAGTATGACGAGAAGGCTAACCTCGGTCTCGAACTGACCCCGTACCTGTGGACCCCGGCGACCTGGATGGCCGGTAAACAGGCGGCGATCCTGACCTACATCGATCAGTGGAAAAAACCCGTGCTGGTCGGCGGCGACACCCCGAGCAGCGACGGTTACATGCTGTTCCACAGCGTCGACGTGAACAAGGGCGGCATCCACTTGTGGGTCAATCGCAAAGACAAATACATGACCCAGATTAACGGCATGATGGCCACAAACGCCGCGGCCCAAGCTAAGGAAGGGCTGGAGGTTACGGCGGACAAGAACTGGGTGATCGTGAAGCCGGAAGAAATCCAGTAAGCACCGAAGTCCTAATGTAGGAGTGAGCCTGCTCGCGATAACGGAGTGTCTGTCACCATAGATGTTGCCTGACACTCCGTTATCGCGAGCAGGCTCGCTCCTACAGTTGATCTCCGGTGTTAGGAGGATTTTGGTCAAAAAAATGCCCCGCACTTGGCGGGGCATTTTTTGTTCGAGGGTTAAGTATTACAGCCCGTCGAGCATCGCCTTGTTACGCACGGCACCCTTGTCGGCGCTGGTCGCCAGCAGGGCGTAGGCTTTCAGTGCGGTGGTCACCTTGCGTGGACGTTTTTCCACAGGCTTCCAGCCTTTCTGATCCTGCTCGGCGCGACGGCCAGCCATTTCTTCGTCACTGATCAACAGGTTGATCGAGCGGTTCGGAATGTCGATCAGCACTTTGTCGCCGTCCTGCACCAGACCAATTGCGCCACCGGCAGCTGCTTCTGGCGAAGCGTGGCCGATGGACAGGCCCGAGGTGCCGCCGGAGAAGCGGCCGTCGGTGAGCAGGGCGCAGGCTTTGCCCAGGCCTTTGGATTTCAGGTAGGACGTCGGGTACAGCATTTCCTGCATGCCCGGGCCGCCTTTCGGACCTTCGTAACGAATGATCACGATGTCGCCGGCCTTCACTTCGTCAGCGAGGATGCCGCGCACGGCGCTGTCCTGGCTTTCGAAGATCTTCGCGTTGCCTTCGAAGACGTGGATCGATTCGTCGACGCCAGCGGTTTTCACCACGCAGCCGTCCAGCGCAATGTTGCCGTACAGAACGGCCAGGCCGCCTTCTTTCGAGTAAGCGTGCTCGACACTGCGGATGCAGCCGTTTTCACGGTCGTCATCCAGGGTTTCCCAACGGGTCGACTGGCTGAACGCGGTTTGCGTCGGAATGCCTGCCGGGCCGGCCTTGAAAAAGTGATGCACCGCTTCATCGTTGGTCTGGGTGATGTCCCACTTGGCAATGCCTTCGGCCAGGGTCTTGCTGTGCACGGTCGGCAGGTCGGTGTGCAGCAACCCGCCACGGGCCAGCGAGCCGAGGATGCTGAAGATCCCGCCGGCACGGTGAACGTCTTCCATGTGGTACTTCTGGATGTTCGGCGCGACTTTGCACAGTTGCGGAACGTGACGGGACAGACGGTCGATGTCGCGCAGGTCGAAATCGATCTCGGCTTCCTGGGCCGCGGCCAGCAAGTGCAGGATGGTGTTGGTGGAGCCGCCCATGGCGATGTCCAGCGTCATGGCGTTTTCAAACGCCTTGAAGTTGGCAATGTTGCGCGGCAGTACCGATTCGTCGTTCTCGCCGTAGTAACGCTTGCACAGTTCGACGATGGTGCGGCCAGCTTGCAGGAACAATTGCTCGCGGTCGCTGTGGGTGGCCAGGGTCGAACCGTTGCCCGGCAATGCCAGGCCCAGGGCTTCAACCAGGCAGTTCATCGAGTTTGCGGTGAACATGCCGGAGCACGAACCGCACGTCGGGCAGGCGCTGCGCTCGTACTCAGCGACTTTCTCGTCAGAAGCGCTGGAGTCGGCGGCGATCACCATGGCGTCGACGAGGTCGAGACCGTGGCTGGCCAGTTTGGTCTTGCCGGCTTCCATCGGGCCGCCGGAGACGAAGATCACCGGGATGTTCAGGCGCAGGGACGCCATCAGCATGCCTGGGGTGATCTTGTCGCAGTTGGAGATACAGACGATGGCGTCGGCGCAGTGGGCGTTGACCATGTACTCGACGGAGTCGGCGATGATCTCGCGGCTCGGCAGCGAATACAGCATGCCGTCGTGGCCCATGGCGATGCCGTCATCGACAGCAATGGTGTTGAATTCTTTGGCGACACCGCCAGCGCGCTCGATTTCGCGGGCGACCAGTTGGCCCAGGTCCTTGAGGTGGACGTGGCCCGGTACGAACTGGGTGAAGGAGTTGGCAATGGCGATGATCGGCTTTTTGAAGTCGTCATCTTTCATCCCCGTGGCGCGCCACAATGCGCGGGCACCGGCCATGTTGCGGCCGTGGGTGGATGTTTTCGAGCGGTAATCAGGCATGAAGCACTCCGGGCGGCTAATCAGGTATCAAAAGGGAAGTGAGCTTCTATTGACGTCTGGAACACTCAGAAATGGCCGTGTGTCCGGAAGTTGCCGATAACTTTGCGGGATCGCCGCGCGCTTCAGCTTGAGCTCATAAACCCGCCGGGGGATGACTGGCGATGAATGTCGCGATTCTACACGGCTGGCGTCAGGAGGGAATGCCGGGAAGCGTGTATCCAGTGCAGACGGAGCGTGCGGGATGACGACTGGCACGTATCACCCCGTATTGAGTGCTTGTTGAGTCTTGTGATTGATCACTGCGTTCACTCCAAGCCCTGCAACGCTCAGTGTCAGAAAGCCCAGAGCCAGCGTCGTGGTCAGGTTTTCGGGCATCAAATTGATTACCGAACTGGTCACACCGCCGAACATGAAAATCAGCATGCCCCCGACTGAGGTGGAGGCCCCGGCATTTTCCGGGTAGAGACTCATGGCTATGGAGTTTGCGATTGGTCTGGCAATGGTGGTACCCATGGTGCAAACCAGCATGGAGATCAACACCGTCGCCGCAGAAAGACCGAACTGGCGAGTCAGCCACAGCATGAGCCCGCCTGAAACGACGATCAGGCCCAGGCCGATAACGATCTGGGTGTTGGCTTGCAGGTATCGATGCAACACGCTGGCTAATACCCCTCCGAATACGTACGCCACGCCATATAGCAGCAACGCCCAGGCGAATTCATACGGCGAGAGCGCCAGACGCTCCATGAAGATGATGGGTGAAGAAACGATGAACGAAAAATGGCAGGCGAAGGCCAGAGCCGAAATCAACCAGTAACCCATGAAACGTACATCCGAACATAAGCGCCAATAGGCTCTGAAAAACCCCGTGTGTGCTGCGCTACGGACAGGCGAGACTTGCTTGAGTAACCGGTAGGCGCCGACCCAGGCAACAACCGCCAGTGCAATGAATACATAAAAACTGCCTTGCCAGCCAAGGCACGATTGCAGCCAGGTTCCCAGCAGGGGCGAAATTGAAATGAACACCCCGCCCCCCGTCACCATCCAGATCCTGATGCGCTCCCGTTCACGCCCGACGAACAGATCCTGGATCAGTGCCTGCGACAATGAAAATGACCCGCAACCAATCGCCTGAACCATGCGAAACCCCAGAAACCAGCGGTAGTCGCTGGCGAGCACGCAGCCAACCGTTCCAATTGCCGCGATGGCAATACCCCCCAGCAGCAGTTTCTTGCGTCCCCACGCATCCGACAATGGCCCGACCAGCATCACGGACAGTGCCAGACTGATGGCGAACACGCTGACGGACAGGGAAATCTCGGACGGTGAGGTCTGGAAGTAGCCAGCCAGATCGGGAAAGGACGGGAGCACGACGTCGAGGGGGAAAACACCCAGCAGCGTCATGGTCATCAACAGAATGATGGTGGCCCGCCGTTTTTTGACGTGGGCTATATCGTTTTCTTTATTCATCAAGAAGCCCGGCTCTGGTGAAGAGTTGCCGGTTGTAAGGCAGGTCGAAGAATCCTGCTTTTTTCAGGGCGCTCAGGGTGGCGCTGACGCCCGAGCGGGCCCGTTGCAGGGTGGCTTGCGCGTCGGACAGTCCTTCGATGATTTCCAGGCAGGCTGTCTCGCCGAGGCCGACAAAGCGAAGGCTCGCCCTCAGCCAGCGCTCATCGACTTCAAAGAAAACCCGAATGAGCTCCGGCAGCAGGCCAGCGCAGAACAGGCGTTGTGCGCTGGTCAGGTGCAGCCACAGATAATGGAACACTTCGCAGAAATAGCGACTGTGTCGCGCCTCGTCGGCGAGGTGGTCCCTGAGCATTTCCTGAACGCCGTCCACCAACGCATCGCGACAGATGTCGAGCAGATCCTTGGCGATGATTGTCTCGGAGACGAAGCCGGTGAGGAACCAGGCCAGTGGCTTGTGCCTGTCAGGTGTGCGCTCGAGCAGGGCGTTCAGTCGGATGATTCGCTGCGGCATGACGGGCCGATCGAAAATGCCGTAGAACGCGGCAATCTGTTCGGCGAGGCCATTGGAAACGAGGGCGTGATACCCCTCGTCGGTGTAAAGCTGCAGCGCGGCGTTTTTCATCCGCTGTGGAATGCTCACACCGAGTTCGTCATGGACGATGGTTTCGACAGATCGGTTGACGATGCGGTGTTCGAGCAAGGTGGTGTAGTCGAGGAAATACACCAGATGATTGGCCGATAGTCGATGAGTGATCGACCGGCTGGCGTCTTTGACTGCCGGGTGACTCAAATAAGACAGGAAGGCCGGCGGGAACCAATGCCGGGTTTCCAGTTGCTGTTCAATATCAGGCGGCAATAAATAGGTGTGCTTGCTGGTTCGCACGGCGGCGCGGTTATCCCAGTCGCCGAGGGTGAAGCGATCGGCCCAGCCGGTGGGAAGCGTTGCTTGTTCAAGGAGCGAGTCCGTCATGATTGGGAATCCTGACGGCTTAGCAGCGCTTTCAATTCCTTGCACAGCGCCTCCCCGTCGCTCTTGCCGCAACCGACAAAAAACAAAGGCTGTTCCGGGCTGTCATTGAGGCCCAGCAGCGTTTCGACCCGATCGTCTGTCAGCGCTCCGGTCAGCCAGGTGTTCAATCCCAGCGCGGTGGCCACCAACTGGAAGGTCTGGGAAATATGCCCGGCTTCTACATAGGCCATTCGATAAGCGCGCGAGTGTTCATATTTCCACCATAGTTTGTCGAATCGACTGGTGATGAACAGGCCCACCGGCAGGTTATTAATGAAGTGTTGCCCGCACAGCAGTTGACCCAATGGCCGGCAGGGCAGTGGATTGACGAAGCTCAACGCATGCTCGGTTGGATGGTAGGCATAGAGCCCGGGCTTCAGGCCGCTGACATTTTGTACAAGAAGGAAGCCTTCACAAGCGTTCAGCCCACCCCCGGAAGGACTGGTACGCCGGGCGTCGAGTCCTTCGGCAATGCTTTCGTCGATGTCGTCTTCACGTTCTCGCAAGTAGCCCAGGGACAAGTAAAGCAGCGTGCTGACCGCTTCGAATGAGAGCGTGTCCCCGGTGAAGGTTCGGCAGGTTTTTCGGTCGATCAGGGTGTTAGCCAGAGTGCTTTCCGGCAGCCATGAAGGTTTCGGCAGCGTAATCAACTCGTCTGCCAGGCGTTCCGCCAGTCGCGTGTCTGGGATCGGTGTGGCCAGGACTTCGCTGCAATGATTCAGATATTCTCTGGACCATTCATGAATATCTTGTGGGGTGTGTTGGCAGGGAATGTTCTTGGTGCCGATATGGAATATTTTCGACAGATCATCCCAGCCCCACTCAATAGCAGAAGGTGTTGCTGTGGTCAGTATTCCTGCTTCAAGAAGTTGCATGTCTATGCTGTTTTTATTATTGAATCTGTTCGGTTTGTTGATAAGTTCTGCCAGTCGGATTGAATGCTCAAGATCCAACTCATACTGTTTGTGGTTTTTGTAATCCCACACTATTTGGCCTGGCGTGCGAGGAAGTATGAAGAGGTAAGGGTTTATCTGCATGATGGGTGGTTCACTCTGGAGTTTTCATAGATAACGCTGGGTAGCCGGCACTCCCCAGCGCTTCATTTACTTAACGGGCTTTTGGCGCAACCAGAAAAGCCAGGTTGGCGATGTTGTTAGCTTCCAGAGTAATTGCTTTCATTTTTGGAACTCCTTGTAATTGATAGTGATCGTCACTCCAATGTGACAACTCAATCATAGTTACTAATGCGCTCTTATCAAGGAGAGATTGAGTAGGAATGTTCTAGTAGTTTTGTCGGATGAATCGAGAGTGTGAATGAGTTTTGTAAGGCGTATTCTTTAAAATCAAAAACACAGAGAAACGTCCTGCAAGTCACCAGGACTGCAAGTGTAGGAAGTTGTAGGGTTGAATATCAGATAATAGAACGGGGAGCCGATCGGCTCCCCGTCAAACCGGCGTAATCAGCTGTTTGGCAGCAGGCGGCAGGTGATGCTCTTGATGTAGCGAGTCTCGGCGATGGCCGGGTGAACCGGGTGGTCCGGGCCCTGACCGCCACGCTCCAGTAGCTGGATATTGCGGTCCAGGTGGCGGGCGCTGGTCAGCAGGATGTTTTGCAGGTCATCTTCGGGCAGGTGCATCGAGCACGAAGCACTCACCAGGATGCCGTCCTTGCTGAGCAGGCGCATGGCTTGCTCGTTCAGGCGGCGGTAGGCGCCTTCACCGTTCTTCATGTCTTTCTTGCGTTTGATGAAGGCCGGAGGGTCGGCCACGATCACGTCGAAACGTTCTTCGCTGGCTTTGAGCTCTTTCAGGGCTTCGAACACGTCGCCTTCAATGCAGGTCATTTTGTCGGCGAAACCGTTCAGCGTGGCGTTACGCTCGACGCCGTCGAGGGCGAAGGCTGAAGCATCGACGCAGAATACTTCACTGGCGCCAAACGCGGCAGCTTGCACACCCCAGCCACCGATGTAGCTGTACAGGTCCAGCACGCGTTTGCCTTTGGCATACGGGGCCAGGCGTGCGCGGTTCATGCGGTGGTCGTAGAACCAGCCGGTTTTCTGGCCTTGCATGACCGGTGCTTCGAATTTCACGCCGTTTTCTTCCAGCGCCACCCACTCCGGTACCAGGCCGAACACGGTTTCGACGTAGCGGTTGAGGCCTTCGGCATCACGGGCGGCGGAGTCATTCTTGAACAGAATGCCGCTTGGCTTGAGCACTTGGGTCAACGCGGCAATCACGTCTTCTTTATGGGCTTCCATGGTCGCCGAGGCGATCTGCACCACCAGGATGTCGCCGAAACGGTCGACCACCAGACCTGGCAGCAGGTCGGAGTCGCCGTAGACCAGACGATAGAACGGCTTGTCGAACAGACGATCGCGCAGCGACAGGGCGACGTTGATGCGGTGAACTAGCAACGACTTGTCCAGCGGCAACTTGATGTCGCGCGACAACAGACGGGCGCAGATCAGGTTGTTCGGGCTCATGGCAACGATGCCCAGCGGCTTGCCGCCGGCGGCTTCGAGGATCGCCTGGTCACCAGCCTTGAAACCGTGCAAAGGAGTGGCGGCTACATCGATTTCGTTACTGTAGACCCACAAGTGGCCATTTCGCAGGCGACGGTCGGCGTTGGCTTTGAGGCGCAGGCTAGGCAGGGACATGACGTCGCTCCGGAAAAAAGAGCGGGAGTATAGCGTGTTGCGCAAGGCCACGGTTTGGCGGATAGACATGCGGTGAAGGCCACGGGCGGAGATGAAACTTCAGCAGATGCACCGTCCAAGGTGTCGGATCCAAATTTTAGAAGCTAGAATCTGCGCCTGACCCAGAGTGTGTACATATGTCCCAAGAGCTGACTACCGAACAGATTCAACAGTCCCTGCAAGGCATCAGCGTGCCCGCCCAGCCGCAAATCATGGTGGATTTGCAGATGGAGCAGTACATGCCCGACCCGGACCTGGAAGTGATCGCGAAGCTGATCTCCCAAGACCCGGGCCTCTCTGGCGCTTTGCTGAAAATCGTCAACTCGCCGTATTACGGATTGAGCAACAAGATCGCCTCGATCCAGCGTGCGGTGAACCTGCTGGGCAGCCGTTCAATTATCAACCTGATCAACGCGCAGTCGATCAAGGGTGAGATGAATGACGACACCATTGTCACGTTGAACCGCTTCTGGGATACGGCTCAAGACGTGGCGATGACCTGCCTGACGCTGGCCAAGCGCATTGGCGCTCAGGCCGGCGATGAAGCGTACGCCCTGGGGTTGTTCCACGATTGCGGTGTGCCGTTGATGCTTCAGCGTTTCCCGCAATACATGACGGTTCTGGAAGAGGCGTATGCTAACGCCAGTACCGAATGCCGGGTGGTGGACACTGAGAACCGGGCGTTTAACACCAACCATGCGGTGGTGGGTTACTACACCGCCAAGTCCTGGCGTCTGCCGGATCATGTGACCGCCGCTATCGCCAATCACCACAATGCGTTGGCGATCTTCAGCGATGAGTCGTCGCGCAATGCCCAGCTCAAGAACCTGCTGGCGATCCTCAAGATGGCCGAACACATTTGTGCGTCTTATCGGGTATTGGGTAACCAGGCCGAAGACCACGAGTGGAACAGCATCGGGCATCTGGTGCTCGATTATGTCGGCCTCTCGGACTATGACTTCGAGACGCTCAAGCAAACGATTCGCGACCTCGGCACTCACCGCTGAGTGTTGGATAGCCTGATTCGAGAGCAACATGCCTGAACTGCCAGAAGTCGAAACCACCCGCCGCGGGATTGCGCCGCACCTGGAAGGCCAACGGGTCAGCCGAGTGATCGTGCGTGACCGGCGCTTGCGCTGGCCGATTCCGGAAGACCTTGACGTGCGGCTGTCCGGGCAGCGCATCGTGCTGGTGGAAAGGCGCGCGAAGTACCTGTTGATCAATGCCGAAGTCGGCACGCTGATTAGCCATTTGGGTATGTCGGGGAATTTAAGGCTGGTGGAAGCCGGCCTGCCGGCGGCCAAGCATGAGCATGTGGACATCGAACTGGAGTCCGGCCTGGCGCTGCGTTACACCGACCCGCGACGGTTTGGCGCGATGCTCTGGAGTCTCGACCCGTATAACCACGAATTGCTGATTCGCCTGGGACCGGAACCGTTGACCGACCTGTTCGACGGCGAGCGCTTGTTCCAGCAGTCTCGCGGGCGCTCCATGGCGGTCAAGCCGTTCATCATGGATAACGCGGTGGTGGTGGGCGTCGGCAATATCTACGCGACCGAAGCGCTATTCGCCGCCGGCATCGATCCGCGCCGCGAAGCCAAGAGCATTTCCCGGGCGCGTTATTTGAAACTGGCGATCGAGATCAAACGCATCCTGGCCGCTGCCATCGAGCGCGGCGGCACCACGTTGCGCGACTTTATCGGGGGAGACGGCCAGCCGGGTTACTTCCAGCAGGAACTGTTCGTGTACGGCCGAGGCCATGAGCCCTGCAAGGTCTGCGGCACGGAACTGCGGGATGTGAAACTCGGGCAGCGCGCCAGCGTCTTTTGCCCTCGCTGTCAGAGCTGAGAGTTCCTGCGGTCTATAGTCAGTGTTCTCTCTGCCTGGCGTAAGGACGCAGTTGCATCTTTGGCGTGGCTGATGGCCTCTTCGCTGGCAAGCCAGCTCCTACAAGGGAAATACGGTCTAATGTAGGAGCGAGCYKGCTCCGRGCGGCGTTCCGACGAAGGCGTCAGGWCCGGCAGCTAAAATCTCAAGCCTTACCGGTAATCTTCCGGTACTTCTCCATCAACTCGTCTGCAGTCTCCGGATGCGCTTCGTCCAGAGGAATGCAATCCACCGGGCACACTTGCTGGCACTGAGGTTCGTCGTAGTGGCCGACACACTGCGTGCACAGGTTCGGGTCGATCACGTAGATCTCTTCGCCTTGGGAAATGGCGGCGTTCGGGCACTCGGGTTCGCAGACGTCGCAATTGATGCAATCGTCGGTGATGATCAGGGACATGCTAACTCCAGCCAGGGCGGCAGGCCCAGGCGCAATAAACCAATGCGCACAATTGTGCCGCATTGGCGCCTGTAGTGCACGCAGGCGCCGATTAAGCGGTCGTTACTTCTTGAAGCGTTCGGTGAGGGCGTCGGCCACCGCAGGGTGGACGAACTTGGTGATATCGCCGCCAAGCGCTGCGATTTCACGGACCAGCGTCGAGGAAATGAACGAATAACGCTCGGACGGTGTGAGAAAAAGGCTTTCCACATCCGGTGCCAGTTGGCGGTTCATGTTGGCCAGCTGGAATTCGTATTCGAAGTCCGACACTGCGCGCAAACCACGCAAGAACACGTTGGCATTCTTCTCTTTGGCGAAGTGCGCGAGCAGCGTCGAGAAACCGACGACTTCAACGTTCGGCAGATGTTTAGTGACCTCGCGGGCCAGCTCCACGCGTTGTTCCAGAGGAAACAACGGGTTTTTCTTGGGGCTGGCGGCAACGGCAATGATCACATGATCGAACAGGCGCGCGGCGCGTTCGACCAAGTCGCCATGGCCCTTGGTAATAGGGTCGAAGGTACCTGGGTACAACACTCGGTTCATCGCGTCGTCCTGGCGGGAGTCCGTTGGGGAGTCGGATGGTATCGCAGCCTTCCCGGTCGGCCAAGTCGCCTGTTGGGTAAGAAAGCACTATAGACGATAAGAATATTCCCCCTTTTCATGGATTTTTTAAACGCTCGGCCAGTGAAGTGGCCAGTTGTGCCGTCAGCCCATAGATCGACAATTGCGGGTTTGCGCCAATGCTGGTGGGAAACAGCGAGCCATCATGGACTGACAGGTTGCTGAGCTGGTGATGACGGCCGAGGCTGTCGGTGACGGCGTTTTTCGGGTCTTCACCCATCGCACAACCGCCCATCACGTGGGCGCTGCCCAAGCGAGTGCGATACAACTCAAGGCTCAAACCATCGATCAGCGAGCGCGCTTCGGCCAGGGATTTCACGTAGCGAGCATCGGCGTGCATCGGCATCACCGCTTTGGCGCCACCGGCGAACTGGATCTCGGCCATGCTGTGGAAGGCTCGGCGCAAGCCTTCCCAGGTGTAGGGCGAGACTTGATAGTCGAGCACGGGCGTATTGTCGCTACGCAGTTCGACACTGCCGCCGGGGCTGTCCGGGTGGAAACCGTCGCGCAGCAACGCGAGCATGGCGTGGGTATGGGGTAGATGCTCCATGTGCTGGGCGTTTTCCTTGCCAAAACCGCCGAGCAGGGTTGTTGCCAATGCCGGGTGCAGGGGCGGCACTTCAAGTTTGTAGGACATCTTGCCGGTGGTGCCGTCCTGCCATTGGAAATGGTCGGAATAGATCGACTGCGGCGCGCCGTAGAACGGGTTGATCACCTCGTCGAACAGCCCGGCGGACATGTTCACCAAATGCAGGAACGTGCGTTTGCCCAGGCGTTTGTGCGGATCCGGTGCGTCAGAGCGCAAGAGAAGCCCCGGGCTGTTGATCCCGCCACCGGCCAGTACGTAGTGTCGTGCCTTGACCGTGATCGTGCGGCCGGTCGGCGCGACGCAACGGTCGTCCATCGCCACACAGTGCAAACCAGTGACTTTGCCGTCCTTGATCGACAGTTTTTCCGCGCGGGTCAGATACAACAGCTCGCCGCCTTTTTCCAGCGTTGCCGGAATGGTCGTGACCAGCATCGATTGCTTGGCGTTGGTCGGGCAGCCCATGCCGCAATAGCCGAGGTTCCAGCAACCGCGTACGTTGCGCGGGATGACGTGCCAGCTGTAGCCGAGTTTTTCACAGCCTTTGCGGATCACGTCGTTGTTGGCGTTGGGTGGCACCATCCACGGTGCGACGCCGAGACGTTGTTCCATTTTCTCGAACCACGGCGCCATTTCGGCTGGAGTGTGGCCTTTGACATCGTGTTCCTTGGCCCAGTGTTCAAGCGTTTGGGCTGGCGTGCGAAAGCTGGACGTCCAGTTGATCAGCGTGGTGCCACCCACCGCCCGACCCTGAAGGATGGTAATCGCGCCATCCTTGCTCATCCGCCCGATCCCTTCCTGGTAGAGGCTGGTGTAGGCCGGGCCTTCGAGCATCTTGAAGTCGCTGCTGGTCTTGAGCGGGCCTTCTTCGATCAGCAGCACCTTGTAGCCGGCTGCGCTGAGGATTTCAGCCGTGGTACCACCGCCAGCACCGCTGCCGATGATCGCCACGTCCGCTTCGAGGGTCAGGTCTTGGGTCAGTTGCGAGCCATTGTAGGTTTTCCAGCCACGGGACAGGCCTTCTCGGAACGGATCGGGTACAGGCATTCTCAGGTTCTCTTGTAGTTATTTTTTGGGTGTTCTTCCGGGCGCTATCGCGAGCAGGCTAGCTCCCACAGGGGGTACGCGATCCCTTGTGGGAGCGAGCCTGCTCGCGATAGGGTCGACTCGGTTTCAGACTGTGGGCGGCCCGGGATACCCGCAGTGCGCCCACGATTCCGCCCGGCTGTACCACGCCATCATCACCAGTTGCAGCAACGAGCTATGCCCCATGCGCAACAAGCCCAACGAGCTGTTTTCCCATCGATCAAGGAAGTGCCGGATGTCATCAGCGCTGGCGTTTTCCCAGCTGCCCCAGATGCCGGTCAGCGGTCCGCGAGTCACGGCCATCCCCAGCACATCGAACAATTGCTGGGTCAGCTTGAGCATTTCTGGTGACAGGTGATTCAGGCTGTTATCCAGGCTGTGCAAGGTCTGGTCGACCGAGGCCGACATTTTTTCGGCCGTGACAGCACCTTCGAGCATCACCGGGATCAGTGCCCGCAAAAACAGCAGGTCGCCGCTACGCAGCAGCGTGAAGCCGGTCGCCGGAGTGCTCGACGAGCAGCCGCTGAGGCTCGCGCCCAATCCGGCCGTGGCCAGAAAGGCGCTCGCGCCGAGGCTGAATTTCAGCAGGCCGCGCCGTGACAGCGCGGGTGTGTCGGTCAAGCTTGGGTTCATTATTGTTGTTACCCGGTGTTGGTGATCGTTAGCGGATAAACAGCTTCTGGATCAGTTTCTGAATGGATTTTCCGTACGGCGGGTAGATCAGCTTCGATGCGTTGAAGCGCTGTTTGATCAACACACCTTTGGCCTTGCTGAAGGTGAGGAAGCCTTCGTGGCCGTGGTAATGGCCCATGCCCGAGGCGCCGATGCCACCAAACGGCATGTCGTCCTGAGCGACGTGCAGCAGGGTGTCATTGAGGCAGACACCCCCGGAGTGGGTTTCGTGGAGCACGCGGTTTTGTTCGCGCTTGTCGTAGCCGAAGTAATACAGCGCCAGTGGGCGAGGGCGTTGGTTGATGTAGGCAAACGCCTCGTCCAGATTCTTGTACGGCACGATGGGCAGCAGGGGACCGAAGATTTCGTCCTGCATCACCGTCATGTCGTCAGTGACGTTGAGCAGCAGGCTGTGGCTCATGCGACGGCCCTGCCCCTGATCGAACAGCGGAATCAACTGCGCCCCTTTACTGGTGGCATCTGTGATGTAGCCGTTGAGACGCGCCAGTTGCCGCTCGTTGATGATGGCGGTGTAGTCCGGGTTGTCCGCCAGTGTCGGATAAAAACCGCGAATCACTTGGCGATAGGCGTCGATGAAACCGTCTACACGGTCTTGCGGCACCAGTACGTAATCCGGGGCCACGCAGGTTTGCCCGGCATTCAGGGTCTTGCCGAAGGCGATACGTTCGGCTGCGTCTTTGAGTGGCACATCGTGGGACACGATGGCCGGGGACTTGCCGCCGAGTTCGAGGGTCACCGGGGTGAGGTTCTCGGCCGCCGCACGCATCACGTGTTTGCCGATGCTGGTGGCACCGGTGAATAGCAGGTGATCGAAAGGCAGGCGAGAGAACGCTACGCCGATATCGGCTTCGCCCAGCACGACGCTTACCAGATCTTGTGGGAAGACCCGAGCGAGCAATTCCTTGAGCAGCAAACCGGTGGCCGGAGTCGATTCGCTGAGTTTGAGCATCACCCGATTACCGGCCGACAGCGCGCCCACCAATGGGCCGATGGCCAGATACAGCGGGTAGTTCCACGGCACGATCACGCCGACCACGCCCAACGGTTGGTAAACAACTTTGGCCGCCGCCGGCTGAAAAGCGATGCCCACCTTGCGCCGCGAGTCCTTCATCCAGCCTTTGAGGCGCTGGCTGGCGTAATGAATGCCGTGAAGGCTGGGCATTATCTCGGCTAGCAGTGTTTCATCGGCGCTGCGGTGGCTGAAATCCTGGCTGATGGCCTCGATCAACGCCTGGCGTTCGCTGTTCAACAGGTCGCGCAATGCCTTGAGCCATTGCTGGCGCTGTGCGGCCGGCGGCATCGGGTTGGCGGCGTAAGCGGCGCGTTGTGCGTCGAACAGGGTTTGCAGTTCTTCCAGAGACTGATTCAGGTTCTGAAGGTAGGCGATGTCAGCAGTCATTGTCGGCTCCGGATTAATTGTAATGAAGGCCTTTTTAGAGTCTATACTCTAGAAAGTCAAATGACATCCTCGAACAGCTTTGTTTTATCCACTCGCTGATAGGTCGTAAGATGCCCGTCATCGCACTCTGAATTTAAGCTCAAGCCATGGCCCCTAGGATAAAAACCAGCGAGCGCATCGTGCAGAACAGCCTGGAGCTGTTCAATCAGCAGGGTGAGCGCAGTATCAGCACCAACCACATTGCTGCCCACATGGATATTTCACCGGGCAACCTGTACTACCACTTCCCCAACAAGCAGGCGATCATCGCCGTGCTGTTCAGTGAGTACGAAAGCCTGGTGGACAGCTTTTTGCGCCCACCTCAGGGGCGTGCGTCCACAGTGGACGACAAGCGCTTCTACCTTCAGGAACTGCTGGCGGCCATGTGGCGCTACCGGTTTTTGCACCGCGATCTCGAGCACTTGCTCGACAGCGATCCGGAACTCGCTGCCCGGTATCGGCGGTTTTCCCAGCGTTGCCTGATCCATGGCACGCACATCTACGCGGCCTTCGTCGAAGCAGGCATCCTGCAAATGGACAAGGTGCAGATCGAGTCCCTGACGCTCAATGCGTGGATCATCCTGACGTCCTGGGTGCGGTTTCTGTGCACCACGCGGGAAAACTCCAATCACCTGAGTGAGCAAGCCATCAAACGGGGCGTGTATCAGGTGCTGGTGCTTGAGGCCGGTTTCGTGACGGATCAGTCTCGCGATGCAGTGAACGCGTTGTACGAAGAGTTTTACGTGCCGCTGGCCCAAGCCCTTGAAGAAGTGCATTAGGATTTAAAACCGACTTAGTCACAGGAGCCCGCTATGCCCATTGCGCAACTGATCAGCCCGCAAGCACTGGACCTGAAAAAGGACGAGCCGGGATTGGTGATTCTGGATTGTCGTTTTGCCCTCGAAGACCCGGATTATGGCCAGCGCAGCTATGCCGAAGGGCACATCGCCGGGTCGAAGTTTGCCGATCTTGAGCGTGATTTGAGTGGGCCGGTGGTCAAGGGCGTGACGGGGCGTCATCCGCTGCCTGACGCTGAAGCGTTGGTCGAACGACTGCAAGCCTGGGGCATCAACGGCGACAGCGAAGTGGTTTTGTACGATGACGGCCCGGGTGCCTACGCGGCGCGGGCCTGGTGGTTGCTGGTATGGCTGGGCAAGCGTGACGGTGTGTTTATTTTGGACGGCGGGCTCAAGGCCTGGCACGCGGCAGGTTTGCCGCTGAGCCTGGATGCATGCGACACCAAACGCGGCACCTTTACCGGAACCCCGGACAACGCGCTGATCTTGAGCGCCAAACAACTTCAGTTGCGTCTCGGCCAGCCGGCGCTGACCTTGCTGGACGCCCGCGCCTTGCCGCGTTTCAAAGGCGAAGTGGAGCCGATTGATCCGATTGCCGGGCACATTCCGGGGGCGCAATGTGCGGCGTTCAATGAGAACCTGGGCAGCGATGGACGATTCCTGCCGGCTGATCAGCTCAAGCAGCGATTTGCCACGAAACTCGGTGATCGTTCGCCAACCGATCTGGTGGCGTATTGCGGTTCAGGCGTGACGGCGTGCCATAACCTGTTCGCGCTGTGTCTGGCGGGTTATCCGTTGGGTTCGTTGTATGCCGGATCGTGGAGCGAGTGGATCAACGATCCCGCGCACGGCATCGCCACTGGCGAATAACGCAAATCCCCCACTGTGGGAGCGAGCCTGCTCGCGATAGCGGTGTACCAGTCAACATCTCAGCTGAATGACACATCGCTATCGCGAGCAGGCTCGCTCCCACACTGGTGCTCATCTCCGGCCTTGATCGATGTCTTTGGCCTACTATCGACCCGCGGCTGCCAGCCACTGCGGGATGCGCCGTTCCAGGTAATAACCCGGTTGCCTGAACGAGCCATCGACGAAACCAACATGCCCACCTTTGGCTTGTAATTCGAGTTGCGTGCAGGCGGACAGTTCGTCGGCTTGCGGCAGGCTGTGGGGGAAGACGAAGGGGTCGTCGGCCGCCTGAATGATCAGAGTCGGTGTGCGTATCTCACCAAGGAAATAACGACTTGAGGCGCGGCGATAGTAATCCTCGGCATCGATAAAACCATTCAACGGTGCCGTGACCCGGCCATCGAAATCCCAGAAGGTGCGCATGTTCTCCAGCGAACCGAGTGCCGCCAATGCCGCCAGGCCATCTTCGCGTCCGTCATGTTGAAACTTGCGTTGTTTGTTCTTGATGTAGGCGAGCATCTCGCGCATGAAATGCGCCTGGTAGACCCTGGAAAAGCCCTGGCCGATACGATCGGCACAGTGGTCCAGGCGAAACGGCACAGACACCGCCACCGCACCGGCCACGCCGCTGTCACTGCCGGACTCACCCAAGTACTTGAGCAAGACATTGCCGCCCAGGGAATAGCCCACCACATAAAGTGGCGCTAAGGGGCGTTTGGCCCGCAGGTGCCTGATGACTTCGGCCAGATCTTCGCTGGCACCGGAATGGTAGCTGCGGGCCAACAGGTTCGGCTCGCCCGAACAGCCGCGCCAGTTCAGCGCGACACTGGCCCAGCTTTGGGCGGCGAGTGCCTTTTGCACGCCGGCCACATAAGGTGAATTCGACGACCCCGTCAGTCCGTGCAGCACCAGCACCAACGGTGCCGCCGCGCTGTGTGGGCCATGCCAGTCAAGGTCGAGAAAGTCGCCGTCATCGAGCCACAAGCGTTCGCGCTCGCGTTCAATGTGCGTGGTTTTGCGCCATAGCGGTCCCCACAAGGTTTGCAAGTGCGGGTTGCCCAGGCCCAAGGCGGGGGTGAAGCGGTCTGGCGGATGGGACACGATTACTCTCGATGCAGCGGTGCGCAACGGGTGCGCACCTTTTCAGGCCGGTCGATTAACCGGCGATCTCTGCCATACGTTGCCACAATGCGTAGTAAACCCGCCCGGATTTCTGCTCGCGGTGCAGGCGCCAGTTGCCTGGCAAGCCGAGGGACGACGGCGCGTTCTCGCTTTCGGTGTAGATCCAGGCCTCGTTGGCCAGCCACTGACGCTCTTCCAGCAGCGTGCAGACGCTTGGCAGCAGGTTCTGGTTAAACGGCGGGTCGAGGAACACCAGGTCGTAGGCCGTGGCTGTCTGGGTTTCCAGGTAGCGCAGGGCATCGGCTGTCTGAATCTGGCCGGTAGTGCAGCGCAGTGTGCCCAGATGCTCCTTGATGCTGGCGACCGCGATGTTGCTGGCATCCAGCGCCTGGCCCATGGCCGCGCCACGGGACAGGGCTTCCAGAAACAGTGCGCCGCTGCCGGCGAACGGGTCCAGCACCTTGGCGCCCGCAACATAAGGCGCGAGCCAGTTGAACAGGGTTTCACGCACCCGGTCTGGCGTCGGGCGCAAGCCCGGGGCATCAGGGAAGCTCAGCTTTCGGCTGCCCCATTCGCCGCCAATGATGCGCAGTTGATTCACGCCGTTATGGACGTTGTGAACAGGTTTTTTAGGACGCGTGGCCATTAATGCTCCGGAACCCCGAGCGGCTGCTCGGCAGGTTTATCAGATGGGGCCGGTAACGGCTTTTGTGGCACGGTCGGGCCAGCGCTGACGATGACCATTTTGTCCGTGCTCAAGTGTTTGTTCAGTGCGGTTTTGACCTGCTCGACGGTCAGGCTCTGGGACTCACGCATGAAATCATCCAGATAACTGAGCGGCAGGTTGTAGAACCCCATGGCGCCCAATTGGCCGACGATATCGGCGTTACTGGCGGTGGACAGCGGGAAGCTGCCGGCCAGTTCACGCTTGGCGTCATCGAGTTCTTTTTGCGTCGGGCCGGTTTTAAGGTAGTCGGCCAGCACGTCCTGTACCAGTTTCAGCGTGCCTTCGCTCATTTCGGCGCGAGTCTGCAGGTTGATCATGAACGGGCCGCGCGCCTGCATCGGGGTGAAACCCGAGTACACGCCGTACGCCAGTCCGCGTTTCTCGCGCACTTCGCTCATCAGGCGGGTGCCGAAACCACCGCCGCCGAGGATCTGGTTGCCCATGGACAGTGCGGCGTAGTCCGGATCATCACGGTCGATGCCCAGTTGCGCAAGCATCAGGTTGGTTTGCTTGGACGGGAACTCGATGTGGCCGACGCTGGCTTTGGGGGCTTCCGGCTGCGCGATCTTCGTCAGTGCCGGGCCTTTTGGCAGCGCGCTGGAGACCTGCGCGGCAATCGCCTCCGCCTCGGCGCGGGACAGGTCACCGACCAGCGCAATCACCACGTTGCCAGCCGCATAGGCTTTCTCGTGGAACGCCTTCAACTGAGCTTGGGTGATCGCTGGAACGGATTTCGCCGTACCGTCACTGGCATGGGCGTAAGGGTGATCACCGTACAAACGGTTCATCAGCTCCAGGCTCGCCAGTTTGCCGGGGTTTTGCTTCTGGTATTCGAAGCCGGCGAGCATCTGGTTCTTGATGCGTGCGAAGGAGTCGGCCGGGAAGGTCGGTTTGCCAATGACTTCAGAGAACAACTTCAGGGCCGGTTCACGCTTGTCCACGGCACTGAGGCTACGCAATGAAACCAGTGCCATGTCTTTGAATGCACCGTTGCCAAAGTCAGCGCCCAGGCCTTCGAAGCCCTCAGCGATGGCGCCGGCATCTTTGCCGGCCACACCTTCGTTGAGCATCGCGTTGGTCAACGTGGCGAGGCCCGCTGCATCGCCGTCCTGGCTGCTGCCAGCGGCGAAGATCAGGCGCATGTCGAACATCGGCAGCTCGCGGGCTTCGACGAACATAACCTTGGCGCCTTCGGCGGTGTTCCAGGTCTGTACGTCAAGGGCGCGGTGGCTCGGTGCCTTGCCGTCGAGTTCCGCCAGCGATTGCAGCTTCTGACTGGACTTGGCTTTGTCCAGTGCTTCGCTGGCTTTGGACTCATTGCTTTTGGAAAGGTAAAAGGCAGCGGAGCCGATCAGTGCGACAGTGACCAAGCCGATCAGGGCCAGACGTGGTTTTTTACGCTCACTCATGAGTCGTCTCCAGTGGCAGTACATGGGCGACGCTGAGACGTTCGCGGGTGAAATACAGCTTGGCGGCTTTCTGGATGTCTTGCGGCGTTACGCTTTCCAGGTCGGCCAGTTCGGTGTCCATCAGCTTCCACGACAGGCCGACAGTTTCCAGTTGGCCGATGGAAGTGGCCTGGCTGGTGATCGAGTCGCGCTCGAAGACCAGTCCGGCAATCACCTGAGCCCGTACGCGTTCCAGTTCTTCGGCGGACGGTGCGGTGGTTTTCAACTGTTCAAGCAGCTTCCACAGACCGGCTTCAGCCTGGGCCATGGTTTTCTTTTTCTGGGTGTTGGGTGAAGCCGACAAGGTGAACAGACTGTCGCCGCGGGTGTAGGCGTCGTAGCTCGACGAACCGCCAGACACCAACTCTTCGCCGCGTTCCAGTTGCGTCGGGATACGACCGCTGTAGCCGCCGTCCAGCAGGGCCGAGATCAGGCGCAAGGCGTTTACCGAGCGTTTGTCTTCGGCGGTGGCGATGCTCGGCACGTTGAAGCCCAGCATCAGGCTCGGCAATTGGGTTTGCACATGCAGGGTGATCAGGCGTTCGCCGGGTTCGGCCAGTTCCAGGGGGATTTTCGCCGGGGGTACATCGCGTTTGGCGATGGGACCAAAATAACGCTGGGCCAAGACTTTGACCTCGTCCGGGGTTACGTCACCGACCACCACCAGCGTGGCGTTGTTCGGCACGTACCAGGATTGGTACCAGTGGCGCAGATCTTCAACTTTCATGCGGTCCAGGTCGACCATCCAGCCGATGGTCGGCGTGTGGTAACCGCTGGCCGGGTAAGCCATCGCCTTGAAGCGTTCGTAGGCCTTGGACGTCGGCTTGTCGTCGGTGCGCAGGCGACGTTCTTCTTTAATGACCTCGATTTCGCGGGCGAACTCGTCACTCGGCAGACGCAGGCTGGCCATGCGGTCTGCTTCCAGCTCGAAGGCCACGCCCAGACGATCGCGGGCCAGCACTTGATAGTAAGCCGTGAAGTCGTCGCTGGTGAACGCGTTCTCTTCAGCGCCGAGGTCGCGCAGGATCAGCGAGGCTTCACCGGGGCCGACTTTCTCGCTGCCCTTGAACATCATGTGCTCGAGGGCATGGGAAAGACCGGTCTGCCCCGGTGTTTCGTAGCTGGAACCGACCTTGTACCAGACCTGGGAAACCACCACCGGCGCACGATGGTCTTCGCGCACGATAACTTTCAGGCCGTTATCGAGAGTGAATTCGTGGGTGGGTTGTGGATCGGCAGCGAAGGCTGACAGTGGCAGGCAAACTGTGCTGAGCAGCAGGCCAGCAGCGCGGCGGGCTAGAGCATTCATTCTTTTTTAAACCTGTTGGGCTGCCTGCTTGGTCTTAGCGTCAGCGGGCGAGAGGGTGCTAGGATACTGATCCGTTTTACTGGCGGCCACGCCTATCAGGCCTTTGATCGGTCAGCAGGTTGTTTGGGTTTGCGACGCAAGCTTTGAGTTTGATAGCTAAACTCTGTGTTTTCGCCGACGATGCCGTTCCAGTCCTTCGAATTAGTCGACCTTTGAGGTGCGTTTTTCACCTCGACAAAATGTTGCGGGTGAACAAGCTGGATCAATCGCAGTCTGTTCTGCATCGAATATTTATTTGCCGGGGCGCCCTTGGGCGCGCCGCTACTGTGAGATAGCCGTCCTCCATGTTTGGTTCCAACGACGACAAGAAAGCCCCAGCTGCGGCTGGCGAGAAGAAAAGCCTGTTCGGATGGCTGCGCAAAAAGCCGCAGGAACCCGTCGTCGAACAGCCACAGCCACTTCCTGAGCCCACGCCGGCACCGGTTATAGAAGAAGCGCTCGCGCCGACTGTCTTGCCCATCGCCGAACCGGTGCTGCAACCGGTGGTCGAGCCTGATCTCGTTGCCGAAGTCGTTACCCAAGCGTCCCTGACACCGATTGCCGAACCCTGGCTGACGTTGCCGGTGGCCGAAGAGCCAGTGGCATTCGTTGAAGATGAATTGGCGCCGCACATTACGCCGCCGATTCCTGCTCCGGCCGCGTTTGCGCCTGAGCCCGTTCAGGTTCCGGTGGTTGAACCGGTTGTAGCACCAGTCGTTGTGGCTGCGCCTGAGCCGGTTGTTGCGCCAGTCGTCGTGGCTGCGCCTGAACCGGTTGTAGCACCAGTTGTAGTGGCCGAGCCTGAGCCGGTTGTTGCAGAGCCTGTGGTTCCTGCTTTCATTGCTCCGGTTGCTCCGGTTGCTCCGGTTGCTCCGGTAGTGCAGGCACCTGCACCGGTCGTCGCTCCCGTTGAAACGCCCGTCGAGTCGCCGCGTACAGAAGAATCCAAAGCCGGTTTCTTCGCCCGCCTAAAGCAAGGCCTGTCCAAGACCAGCGCCAGCATCGGCGAAGGCATGGCCAGCTTGTTTCTGGGCAGAAAGGCCATCGATGACGAGCTGCTCGAAGACCTCGAAACCCGTCTGCTGACCGCCGACGTTGGCGTCGAAGCCACGTCGGTGATCATCCAGCGCCTGACCCAAAAGGTCGCACGCAAGGAGCTGGCCGACTCCGATGCACTGTACAAGTCTCTGCAAGCCGAGCTGGCCGCCATGCTCAAACCTGTCGAGCAACCGCTGAAAATCACCTCGCAGAACAAGCCGTTCGTGATTCTGGTGGTGGGCGTCAACGGCGCCGGCAAGACCACCACCATCGGTAAACTGGCGAAGAAGCTGCAGCTTGAAGGCAAGAAAGTCATGCTCGCGGCCGGTGACACCTTCCGCGCCGCAGCGGTCGAGCAATTGCAGGTCTGGGGCGAACGCAACAAGATCCCGGTCATCGCCCAGCACACCGGCGCCGACTCGGCATCGGTTATCTTTGATGCCGTTCAGGCGGCCAAGGCCCGCGGCATTGATGTACTGATCGCCGACACCGCCGGTCGACTGCACACCAAAGACAATTTGATGGAAGAACTGAAAAAAGTTCGCCGGGTCATCGGCAAGCTTGACGCCGACGCGCCGCACGAAGTGCTGTTGGTGCTCGATGCCGGCACCGGCCAGAACGCCATCAACCAGGCCAAACAATTCAACCAGACCGTCGCACTGACTGGCCTGGCGCTGACCAAGCTCGACGGCACCGCCAAGGGTGGGGTGATTTTTGCCCTGGCCAAGCAGTTTGGCCTGCCGATCCGCTATATCGGCGTCGGTGAAGGCATCGACGATTTGCGTACCTTTGAAGCAGAACCCTTTGTCCAGGCACTGTTTGCCGAGCGGGAGCGTTCATGATTCGTTTCGAACAGGTCGGTAAACGCTACCCGAACGGTCACGTCGGCTTGCATGAGCTGAGCTTTCGAGTCCGTCGGGGCGAATTCTTGTTTGTAACCGGGCATTCCGGCGCCGGTAAAAGCACCTTGTTGCGTCTATTGCTGGCGATGGAGCGTCCGACCACTGGAAAATTGCTGTTGGCCGGCCAGGACCTCGCCACCATCAGCAGCGCGCAGATTCCTTATCTTCGCCGGCAGATCGGCGTGGTTTTCCAGAATCACCAATTGCTGTTTGATCGCACGGTGTTCAACAACGTCGCGCTGCCCTTGCAGATCCTTGGCCTGTCGAAGGCCGAGATCGTCAAGCGCGTGGATTCGGCCCTGGAGCGAGTGGCGCTGTCGGACAAAACCGATTTGTACCCCGGCGACCTGTCCACCGGTCAGCAACAGCGCGTCGGCATTGCCCGCGCCATCGTTCATCGGCCGGCCTTGCTGCTGGCGGATGAGCCGACCGGTAACCTCGACCCGCGTCTGGCCGCCGAAATCATGGGCGTGTTCGAAGACATCAATCGCTTGGGTACCAGTGTGCTGATCGCCAGTCACGACCTGGCGCTGATCGCCCGTATGCGCCACCGCATGCTGACGCTGCAGCGTGGTCGATTGATTGGCGACGGGGAGGCTGCCGAATGAGTGCGACACGCAGCCCCAAAGTTTCCGAACGCGTAGCCCCGAAGGCTGCCGATCCGCAACCGCAAAAGAAAAAACACGACGACGATGACGACGGCCCGGACTTCGCCACGTTGTTCCGCGCCTGGGTCGAAAGCCATCGCGCGAGTCTGCTGGACAGCTTGCGTCGCTTGGGCAAGCAGCCCATAGGCAGCTTTTTCACCTGCATGGTGATGGCCGTTGCTCTGAGTTTGCCGATGGGGCTGTCACTTTTGCTGAGTAACGTCGAGCGGCTGGGCGGTTCCTGGCAGCGTGCGGCGCAAATTTCCCTGTACCTGCAATTGGAAGCCAGCCCCGCTGAGGGCGAGTCGTTGCGCGAGCAGATCAAAGGCATGCCGGGCGTAGCGGATGCGCAATATGTCGGTCGCGATCAGGCGCTGGAAGAGTTTCAGCAGCAGTCCGGCTTGGGCGACGCGCTCAAGGAATTGCCGGAAAACCCGTTGCCTGGCGTGGTTCTGGTGACGCCGAAGGAAGTCGACAAGCCTGCGCTTGAAGCATTAAGACAAAAACTTTCCGAGCTGCCGAAGGTACAACAGGCGCAACTTGATCTAGTCTGGGTCGAGCGTCTGGCCGCCATCCTCAAGCTGGGCGACCGTTTTGTCTTCGGTCTGACCGTGCTGCTGGTTTCTGCATTACTTTTGGTGATAGGCAATACCATTCGTCTTCATATTGAAAACCGCCGCACAGAGATAGAAGTGATTAAACTCGTCGGCGGCACTGACAGCTATGTGCGCAGACCCTTTCTGTATATGGGCGCACTTTATGGCTTCGGTGCGGGGATGCTGTCCTGGGGTGTACTGGCGTTTGGCTTGAACTGGCTGAATGAATCGGTGGTTGGGCTGGCCGGTTTGTACGGCAGTGATTTTGCGCTGGCCGGAGTGCCAGCTGCCGACGGTCTGTCTCTCTTGCTTGGCGCGGTGCTGTTGGGGTATATCGGTGCATGGATTGCAGTCGCACGCCACCTGAGGGAGCTTGCGCCTAAGTAGTATCATTTTGCTCGTATTGACCTTTCAGCGTTTATGGGAACTTGTCTTTCGGTTTCCGGTCAATTTTCGCAGTGCTGAACTGCACGAGTTTGTAAGTGGGAGGTTTTTTCGCATGACCAATTCTTTGCAACCTGCATATGCTCTGGTCCCGGGTGCGAACCTGGAGGCCTATGTGCACACCGTGAACAGCATTCCATTGCTGACGCCGGAGCAGGAGCGTGAACTGGCCGAGAGTCTCTATTATGAGCAGGATTTGGGGGCGGCTCGGCAGATGGTGCTCGCCCACCTGCGTTTTGTCGTACATATCGCCCGTAGCTATTCCGGCTACGGTCTGGCTCAGGCTGACCTGATTCAGGAAGGCAACGTCGGCCTGATGAAGGCGGTCAAGCGCTTCAACCCGGAAATGGGTGTGCGTCTGGTTTCGTTCGCGGTGCACTGGATCAAGGCGGAAATCCACGAGTTCATCCTGCGCAACTGGCGCATCGTGAAAGTCGCGACCACCAAGGCTCAGCGCAAGTTGTTCTTCAACCTGCGCAGCCAGAAGAAGCGTCTGGCCTGGTTGAATAACGAGGAAGTCCACCGTGTGGCGGAAAGCCTCGGCGTAGAGCCGCGGGAAGTCCGTGAGATGGAAAGTCGCCTGACTGGCCATGACATGGCCTTCGACCCGGCCGCGGAAGCGGACGACGACAGTGCTTTCCAGTCGCCAGCCAACTATCTGGAAGACCACCGGTACGACCCGGCCCGTCAACTGGAAGATGCTGACTGGAGCGACAACTCCAACCACAACCTGCACGAAGCACTGGAAGTGCTGGACGACCGCAGCCGTGACATCCTTTATCAGCGCTGGTTGGCTGAAGAGAAAGCCACGCTGCACGACCTGGCGCAGAAGTACAACGTGTCGGCCGAGCGTATCCGTCAGCTCGAGAAGAGCGCGATGAACAAGCTCAAGTTGTCGATTGCGGCATAACCTGCGAACCGGCAAAAAAAAACGCCCCGATCATTGATCGGGGCGTTTTTGTGTGTGCCCAATATTTTTGCCACACCACAGCCCCCTGTAGGGGCGTCGAGTTATTGAGACCAAGGTGCCCGGCGCGAATCATTGAGGCCAACCAGATAACTGTCACCCCCCAACTGACTCATCTGCCGCCGAATCCAGCCTGCACGTCGTGCGACGTAGTTGGTCGGATGGCTCGCGCTCCACACTCGCGGGTTGGGCAATACGGCGGCCAGCAAGCTCGATTGCTGACGACTAAGGCTTTTAGCGCTCACACCAAAGTGATGCCGTGCCGCAGCCTCTGCCCCAAACACGCCGTCATCCCACTCGACGCTGTTGAGATACACCTCAAGAATCCGCTGTTTGGGCCAGAACACTTCGATCAATCCGGTAAACCAGGCTTCCAGGCCTTTGCGCAACCAACTGCGGCCAGACCACAGGAACAGATTTTTCGACACTTGCTGGCTCAGCGTGCTGGCACCGCGAATCGAACCGCCCAGTTCGTTATGAGCCAGTGCCGCCTGAATCGCGCCGAAGTCAAAGCCCCAGTGTTCAGGGAATTTCTGATCCTCACCGGCAATCACCGCGACTTTCAGGTCATCGGAGATTTCATCCCATGGCTTCCAGGTCCGTTGCAGGTCAATCGGCTCGCCGTCGAACCAGGATTCGATCTTGCGTTCGACCATCAACGCCGTTCCCGGCGGCGGCACCACGCGAAAAATCAGCACCAGCAATACGCTGCCACCCGCGAACCAGAGCACGGCCTTTGTGAATCGTCGCAAAAATATACGCAGCATAGAGATGGCTTGGCCGAACCCGTTGAGCGGGCCATTATACAGACCCTGTTGATCGAGTCTGACTGGAGTTCTTCATGCTGCGTGGCTTTTTGATGCTGGCCGCTTTCTTCGGTTTCACCGGCGTTGCCTTGGGCGCGTTCGCCGCACATGGCCTGAAAAACCGTCTGACCCCCGAGTACCTGGCGATATTCCACACCGGCGTCACCTACCATCTGGTGCACGCCCTGGCATTGCTGGGCGTGGCGCTGCTGGCTACGCAGATTCCAGGGCGTTTGATCACGTGGGCCGGGGCCTCGTTTGCCATCGGCATCCTGCTGTTTTCCGGCAGTCTGTACCTGCTGACCCTGACCGGCGTCAGCAAGCTGGGGATCGTCACGCCCTTCGGCGGGCTCGCATTCCTGGTGGGCTGGGTGTGCCTGGGGCTTGCCGCTTGGCGGTTGAGCTGACCGGGTGGTCCATTTCATGACGAATGGCTTGGGTCGCCAAGACTGATCGGGCTAGAATGCCAGCCCCTAAAAATGATGGCGGCATTCGGTATGCGCATTCAGTTGAACGGCGAATCCCTTGAACTGCCCGACGGTGAAACCGTTGCGGCCCTGCTGACCCGTCTGGAACTGACCGGACGCCGGGTGGCGGTTGAACTCAATCTGGATATCGTCCCGCGCAGTCAGCATGCCGACACCACGCTGAACGATGGCGACAGCGTCGAAGTGGTCCACGCCATCGGCGGCGGCTAGCCGTGCAGCCCGCCAGGGCACAGAATTCTGCAAGAACCTCACCCCTACAGAGGATTTCCCATGAGCATCGTTCGTAGCGACAAGCCCTTCGTCCTGGCCGGTCGTACTTACCAGTCGCGTTTGCTGGTAGGCACCGGCAAGTACCGCGACATGGAAGAAACCCGCCTGGCTATCGAAGCCTCGGGTGCCGAGATCGTCACGTTCGCGGTGCGCCGCACCAACCTCGGCCAGAACCCGGGCGAACCGAACCTGCTCGAAGTCCTGTCGCCGGATCGCTACACTTTCCTGCCTAACACCGCTGGTTGCTTCGATGCTACCGAGGCTGTGCGCACCTGCCGCCTGGCCCGTGAGCTGCTCGGCGGCCACAATCTGGTGAAGCTGGAAGTGCTGGCCGACCAGAAAACCCTGTTCCCCAACGTGATCGAAACCCTCAAGGCCGCCGAAGTGCTGGTCAAGGAAGGTTTCGATGTGATGGTCTACACCAGCGATGACCCGATCATTGCCCGTCAACTGGCGGAAATCGGCTGCATTGCGGTCATGCCGCTGGCCGGCCTGATCGGCACGGGCCTGGGGATCTGCAACCCGTACAACCTGCAGATCATCCTCGAAGAAGCCAAGATTCCTGTGCTGGTGGATGCCGGTGTCGGCACCGCTTCCGATGCCACCATCGCCATGGAACTGGGCTGCGAAGCGGTGCTGATGAACTCGGCCATCGCCCATGCCCAGCAGCCGGTCATGATGGCTGAAGCCATGAAACACGCCATCGTTGCAGGTCGCCTGGCCTACCTCGCCGGCCGCATGCCGAAAAAACTCTATGCCAGCGCCTCCTCGCCGCTGGATGGTCTGATCAAGTAAGAGCCATTGATGACTGAATCAAACGACACGCCAATCCAGACGGAAGAAGGCGAAGAACGCCAACACCGCCGCATCAAGAGTTTTGTGATGCGCGCCGGGCGCATGACTGAAGGCCAGCAAAAAGGTCTGGAGCAGGGCACGCCGCTGTTCGTGCTGCCGTTGGCCGACGCGCCGGTGGACTTCGATCAGGTGTTCGGCCGTTCGGCGCCGCGCTCGCTGGAAATCGGTTTCGGCATGGGCCATTCGCTGCTGGAAATGGCAGCGGCCTCGCCGGAACAGGATTTCATTGGCGTGGAAGTTCACCGTCCAGGTGTTGGCGCGCTGCTCAATGGTGTGCTGACACAGGGCCTGACTAACCTGCGGGTTTATGATTGCGACGCGATTGAAGTGCTCAATCGCTGCATCGCCGACAACAGCCTCGATCGCCTGATGCTGTTTTTCCCGGACCCGTGGCACAAGAGCCGTCACCACAAGCGCCGTATCGTTCAGGCGTCATTCGCCGAATTGGTGCGCAGCAAGTTGAAGGTCGGCGGTGTGCTGCACATGGCCACCGACTGGGAACCGTACGCCGAGTACATGCTGGAAGTGATGAACGTCGCCCCGGGCTATCGCAACCTTGCCGAAGACGGCAAGTGCGTCCCGCGTCCGACTGAACGCCCGATCACCAAGTTCGAACGCCGCGGCGAACGTCTTGGGCATGGCGTGTGGGACCTGAAGTTCGAAAAACAGTCCTGAGCTTAAAATCTGTAGGAGCCGAGCTTGCTCGCGATGAGGCCATAACATTCAACATGTATGCTGACTGTTAAACCGCCATCGCGAGCAAGCTCGGCTCCTACAGTTGTTTTGGGTGTAGCCAAAGTTCAGCGGCGGTCGGCGACGACACCGATGAGCACCAGCACCACTAACAACACCGGAGCAAGGCTGTAGTTGTTGAACTGACCCAGGCCTTTGACGATCCACGGCGTGGCGTAGATCAACGCGGCGCCGCTGCCGATCAAGCACAGCAGGGCCATCAGCGGGACGCGCAGGGCGCCGGCAATGCTGCCCAGGCGTTGCTCGACCCAGCCTTTGAAATCCGAACCGAACAGCACCAGCAGGCAGCCCACCAAGGCCAGGGCGATTTCCGATAAGTTGCTGCGGCTCCAGCGGGACACAGTGGCGAGCAGGTCGAGTATCAAATCCATTCGTTTTCCCTTAGGGCTGAAATCAGCTCAGAAATTTTTGCAGCAAGTCATTGAGAAACAGCTGTCCGCGCTCGGTGGCCGCCAGACGTGACGGTTCGACCTGCAACAAGCCACTTTGTTCGGCTTCGCGGCGGTGTTCGGCGAGGCTTTCCAGGCTCAGCCCGGTGCGTTCTGGATAGAGCCGCGATTCGACACCCTCGGTCAGGCGCAGCGCGTTCATCAAGAACTCGAACGGCATCTCATCGTTGGTCAGTGCTTTCTCACCCGCCTTGAAGCTTTTGGCCGGGTTGAGGTAATCCTTCGGCAAACGCGTCTTCCAGGTACGCACGATGCGCCCGTCCGGATGGCTGAGTTTGCCGTGGGCGCCGGCGCCAATGCCGATGAAGTCGCCGAAGCTCCAGTAATTGAGGTTGTGCCGCGCCGGGCGACCGGGCTGGGCGTAAGCCGAGACTTCGTATTGCGCGTAACCGTGTTCGGCCAGCAGCGCCTGCCCCGCTTCCTGAATGTCCCACAACGTGTCGTCTTCCGGCAGCGTCGGCGGCTGGTTCCAGAACACCGTGTTCGGCTCCAGCGTCAGCTGATACCAAGACAGATGGGTCGGCTTCAAGGCGATGGCCTGGCGCAGGTCGCTCAGCGCATCGTCCAGCGACTGGTCGGGCAAACCGTGCATCAAGTCCAGATTGAAGTTATCGAACCCGGCCAGACGCGCCATGCCGGCGGCACGCACTGCTTCGTCACCGTTGTGAATCCGCCCCAATGCCTTGAGTTTTTCTTCCTGAAAGCTCTGGATTCCGATCGACAGGCGATTGATACCCAAGGCGCGATAAGCAACAAACTTCTCTTGCTCGAACGTCCCCGGATTGGCTTCCAGGGTGATTTCGATGTCGCTGGCAAACGGAATGCGCTGTTCAACACCTTTGAGCAAACGGCCCAAGGCTTCGGCGCTGAACAGGCTTGGTGTGCCTCCGCCAAAGAAAATCGAACTCAGCTCACGGCCATACACCGCGTGCAGGTCCTGATCGAGGTCGGCCAGTAATGCGTCGACGTACTCCTCTTCCGGCAGCACCGGGCTGGCGGTGTGGGAGTTGAAGTCGCAATAAGGGCATTTGCGCACACACCACGGGATGTGGATGTACAACGCCAAGGGCGGCAACACGGGCAGTGCCGCCCGTGGCGATTGGGCGTCGCCGCCGAAGATCAGCGGTGACGCGGATGAGTCGTGAGTCATTTCAAGCCCAGACGCTGGCGCAGCAGATCCATTGCACGGGCGCGGTGGCTGATGAGGTTCTTGTCGCTCGGGCTCAGTTCGGCGCTGGAGCAATCGCGCTCCGGTACCCAGAACAGCGGATCGTAACCAAACCCGTGTTCGCCACTGGCGGCAGGCAGGATACGCCCGTGCCACAGGCCTTCGCAGAGGATCGGTAGCGGATCGTCGGCGTGACGGACCAGTGCCAGGACGCAGACGAACTGCGCGCCGCGCTCGGTTTCTGGTACGTCTTTCAAGGCGTCGAGCAACTTGGCGTTGTTCGCCGCATCGCCCTGACCATCCGCATAACGAGCCGAATAGATCCCTGGCGCACCGCCGAGGAAATCCACCGCCAGCCCGGAATCGTCAGCCAGCGCCGGCAAGCCGGAAATGCGCGCAGCATTGCGGGCCTTGAGGATGGCATTTTCGACGAACGACAGGCCGGTTTCTTCAGGCTCGACAGTGCTGAACTCGCCGATCGAGCGCAGTTGCACCGAGTTGCCGAGCATGGCCTGGAGTTCCTTGAGTTTGCCGGCGTTATGGCTGGCCAGTACGAGCTGTGTAAAGTTGATCATTGGCCGGGGAAGAGCTCTTGGTTGAAATTGATGGTGTTGATTTTGTCACCGATCTGCACCTTTATGTCGAAGGTGCGGATTTCCGGCTGGTCCACCGGGTATTGGGCGATGTAGTAAATCGCGCCCTGATCGGTGATCTGTCTGAAGTTCAGCGGCACGCTTTGGCTGGTCAGGTCTTTGACCGTGCCGGTCACCGATGCCATCAGTGGTTTGCCTTCTTTGATCACAGACACATTGATTACGCCCTGATTCTTGCTGCGAATCAGCTCGTTCGTTTTGGCGATGTCCGGTGTCAGGTACGTCGAGTTGAAGGTGTTGTAGTACACCTTCACGTCACCAAATGTTTGTTCGCGCTTGGGATTGATCGCGTCAGCGGCAAAAGCGGTGACGCTCAGGCAGGCAGTGAGTAAAAACAGCGCTAGACGAACCATGATCGTTCTCCTCGAAATGTGGCGGGTCAGACCGCGACCTTGTGGTCTGCAAGTCCTGGGCTGCTGACGCGGTAAATACCGATCTCGCCTAACAGATTAGGCCATAGCTTGCTGGCCCACCCGTGCCGATGCTGTTGATCCACGGCCAGCCGATCAATGACCTTGGCTTCACGTTCGCGGCACAAGGCTTCAAAGTCCGCAAAAGTGCAGAAGTGGATGTTCGGCGTGTTGTACCAGGTGTACGGCAGGAACTCGGAAACCGGCATCCGGCCCTTGCTCGCCAGGTACCAGCGGCAGCGCCAGTGACCGAAGTTGGGGAAGGTGATGATGCATTGGCGGCCGACCCGCAACATTTCTTCGAGGATCTTGTCCGGGTAGTGCACCGCTTGCAGTGCCTGGGTCATGACCACGACGTCGAAGCTGTTGCTGGCAAAGTTGCCCAGGCCCTTGTCCAGGTCCTGCTCGATGACGTTGATGCCCTTGGCCACGCACTCGGCAATGTTGTCCGGGTCGTTTTCCAGGCCATAGCCGGTCACTTGCTTGTTGTCGCGCAGCCAGGTCAGCAGTTCACCATCACCGCAGCCGAGGTCAAGCACGCGGCTGCCGGCGGGGATCCATTCCTGGATGATTTCCAGATCAGCTCTCATGGCTTTCTCACAACGTAATGCGGTTCATGTAATTGCTGAACGCCTGCAAGTAACGCGGGATCGGAATCAGGAAGGCGTCATGGCCTTGCGGAGCATCGATCTCGAGGTAGCAGACGTCTTTCTTGGCGGCCATCAACGCGTCCACCAATTCCCGCGAACGGGCAGGGGAGAAGCGCCAGTCGGTGGTGAAAGACATCACGCAGAACTTGGCTTGAGCGTTGGCGAAGGTTTTCGCCAGATCATCGTCGAAGTTCGCTGCCGGGTCGAAGTAGTCCAGCGCTTTGGTCATCAGCAAATAAGTGTTGGCGTCGAACCGCCCGGAGAACTCTTCGCCCTGATAGCGCAGGTAGCTTTCGACCTGGAACTCGACGCTGTGGAAGTCGTAGTTGAGCTTTTCGCTTTTGAGGCCCCGGCCGAATTTCTCGCCCATGGAGTCGTCGGACAGGTAGGTGATGTGCCCGACCATCCGCGCCAGCATCAAGCCGCGCTTGGGGATCACGCCCGCTTCCTGGAACGAACCGCCGTGAAACTCGGGGTCGGTAAGGATGGCCTGGCGTGCCACTTCGTTGAAGGCGATGTTCTGCGCCGACAGCTTGGGGGCCGAGGCGATGGCCAGGCAATGCCGAATGCGCTCCGGGTAGGTGATGCTCCATTGCATCGCCTGCATGCCCCCGAGGCTGCCGCCAATCACCGCTGCCCATTGGCTGATGCCGATGCGGTCGGCCAGACGCGCCTGGCTGTGCACCCAGTCTTCCACGGTCAACACCGGGAAATCGGCGCCGAACGGCTTGCCGGTGTCCGGGTTGATGCTGCTTGGGCCAGTAGAGCCGTTACAACCGCCGAGATTGTTCAGGCTGACCACGAAGAATTTGTTGGTGTCGATCGGTTTGCCGGGGCCGATGCAACTGTCCCACCAACCGGGTTTACGGTCGTCGGGGCTGTGAAAACCGGCAGCGTGATGGTGACCGGACAGCGCGTGGCAAATCAGCACGGCGTTGCTCGCCGTGGCGTTCAGCGTGCCGTAGGTTTCGTAGATCAAGTCATACGCTGGAAGCGAACGCCCGCAGGCCAGGGCCAGGGGGTCGCTGAAGTGCGCCACTTGCGGCGTCACCAGACCAACAGAATCGTGGGGAAAGGCAGTTGGCATCGACCCTGCTCTCGTTGAAATGAGGCGTAAGTCTAAAGACCGGTGGGGTTAGCGGCAAGCAAAGGGCGGGCCTGATTTCATTCAGACAGACCGAGGTGCGGCCATCGCGGGCAAGCCCTGCTCCTACAGGGGAATGCATGCCTCTGTGGGAGCGTGGCTTGCCCGCGATGAACGATGACGCGGTCAGCCTGCGGGACGCACCAGATCAGGCAACTCCGGCAGCTTCTTGGGCGAACAAATCCGCACTCGTTTCTGCCGGTTCAACTCACCGCTGATCAAACTGACCTGGCTCTTGGACACCCCAAAGGCCTTGGCCAGAAACGCCATCAGATACGCATTGGCCTTGCCTTCAACCGGCGGCGCGGTCAGGCGGATCTTCAGGCGATCCCCGTGCAGCCCGCAGAAATCATCACTGCGGGCCGCCGGTTGCAGGTGACACTCCAGAATCAGGTCGTCACCGTCCCAGCGAAAGTAGCTCATCAGATCAAGCCGAGCAGCCCTGGCTGCATGCCGGCGAAGTACGCAAGGCGCGGGATCAGCCAGCTTTGCAGCAGCTGGATCACGATGAACGCAAAGATCGGCGAAATGTCGAGACCGCCCAGGTTCGGGATGATCCGGCGGAACGGCGCGAGTACCGGTTCAGTGATTTGCGCGACCAGCTCTGCGCCCGGATTGTGGCTGCCCGGAGCGACCCAGGACAGAATCACACTGATGATCATCGCGTAGAACAGAATGTTCAAAAACAGCGAGAACAGCGCGATCAGTGCCCAAGGCACGAGTAGCACGAAGTCGACCATGAAGCCTTTGAGCGCCAGGATGACCACGATCAGCACCATCTGCAGGATCAGCGCCAGCACCAGCGACGACATGTCCAGCCCGAACATGCTCGGGATGACCCGGCGCAGTGGCTTGAGCAGCGGTTGCGTGGCTTTGACGATGAACTGACAGAGCGGGTTGTAAAAATTCGCCCGAACCAGTTGCAGGATGAAGCGCATCAGTACGATCAGCAGGTACAGGCTGCCAAGGGTTTTAATGATGAAAATGGCAGCGTCATTGAGTCCGAGCATCTTTGATTCCTTTGTAAGAGCTGATTAGCGACCGAGTTGCTCAGCCATCTCGGCCGAGCGATGCGCGGCAGCGCCGAGTGCTGTTTCGACCAGGGCTTCGAAGCCACCGGCCTGGAACGACTTGATCGCGGCTTCCGTGGTGCCCGCAGGCGACGTTACACGACGACGCAGTTCGGCGGCATCGACATCGCTGGCGACCGCCATGTGTGCGGCGCCCAGCGCGGTTTGCAGGGTCAGTTGTGCGGCGATGTCCGCCGGCAGGCCGAGTTTCACGCCGGCGGCGGTCATGGCTTCGATCAGCAGGAAAAAGTACGCCGGCCCTGAGCCGGACACTGCGGTGACTGCGTCCAGTTGCTGCTCTTCGTTCAGCCACAGCGCAATGCCGACGGCGGACAGCAGCTCTTGCGCCTGTTGGCGCTGCTCGGCGTTCACTTCGGCGGTGGCATACAAACCGCTCACGCCCTGACGCAGCAGCGCCGGGGTGTTGGGCATGCAGCGCACGATCGGCTGGGCGCCGAGCCAGTTGTTCATGCTGGCGCAGGTGATGCCTGCGGCAATCGACACCACCAGTTGATTCGGCTTCAGGCTCGGGCGAATCGCTTCGCACACAGCTTTCATCGCCTGGGGTTTGACCGCCAATACGACGACGTTGGCATCCTGGATGGCGTCGGCGTTGTCGGCGAAGACTTCGATGCCATGTTCGGCTGCCACTTTGGTGCGGGTTTCAACGCCCGGATCGCTGGCGCGGATTTGCGAGGCGTCCAGACCTTTGGCGCGCAGGCCGCCGATCAGGCTGGCGGCCATGTTGCCGGCACCGATAAAGGCAATACGAGTTTTGCTCATGTCAGGTCCTTATAAAGAGAGGTGTCAGCCATTGTTTATGGTTGACCGTAGTCGCGGGCACCAAACAGGGCCGTACCGATGCGGACCCATGTAGCGCCTTGGGCGATGGCCGACTCAAGGTCGTGGCTCATGCCCATGGAAAGTGTGTCGAGCGGCAGGTTCAGGCTGGCTTGCAGGCTTTGCACGGCAGCAAAAGCGGCATCCTGTTCGGCGCGATCATCCGTCGGCTCGGGAATCGCCATCAATCCGCGCAACGTGAGGCGTGGCAATTCGCTGATGGCATTGGCCAGAGCCGGCAGGTCGGCCGGAGTGCAACCGGATTTGCTGGCTTCACCGCTGACGTTGACCTGAATGCAGATGTTCAGGGGCGGCAAATCGGTTGGTCGTTGTTCGGACAGGCGTTGTGCGATTTTCAACCGATCCACGGAGTGCACCCAAGCGAAGTGCTCGGCGATAGCGCGAGTCTTGTTCGATTGAATGGGGCCGATGAAGTGCCAGATCAAGGGCAGGTCGGCCAATTCGAGCTGTTTGCCCAAGGCCTCCTGCAGGTAGTTCTCGCCAAAATCGCGCAAGCCGGCGGCGTACGCTTCACGCAGGGCCTCGGCGGGTTTGGTCTTGCTTACGGCCAGCAGCTGAACGCTGTGCTCATCGCGCTGGGCGGCCAGGGCGGCGGCACGGATGCGTGAACTTACCTGAGCAATGTTGTCTGCTATCGTGGACATTCAATGTGCGCCAGCGGTCTGAAGGTTCGCGGCATTCTACTGGAATTGAGGGGCGCTATGGATATCACTGAGCTGCTGGCTTTCAGCGCTAAACAGGGCGCGTCCGACCTGCACTTGTCCGCCGGCCTGCCCCCGATGATCCGCGTCGATGGCGATGTGCGACGCATCAACGTGCCGGCCCTGGACCACAAACAGGTACAAGCGCTGATCTACGACATCATGAACGACACCCAGCGGGTGGACTTCGAGAAACACCTGGAAACCGATTTCTCCTTTGAAGTGCCCGGTGTGGCGCGTTTCCGGGTTAACGCCTTTAACCAGAATCGTGGCGCAGGCGCCGTGTTCCGGACCATTCCATCGAAGGTCCTGAGCATGGATGACCTCGGTATGGGTGAGGTGTTTCGCAAGATTACCGAGGCGCCGCGCGGGCTGGTGCTGGTGACCGGCCCGACCGGCTCCGGCAAGTCCACCACCCTGGCAGCGATGATCGATTACCTGAACAACCATCGCCATCACCACATCCTCACGATCGAAGACCCGATCGAATTCGTCCACGAATCGCGCAAATGCCTGATCAACCAGCGCGAAGTCCATCGCGATACGCGCAGCTTTGCGACGGCCTTGCGCTCGGCGCTGCGTGAAGACCCGGACGTGATTCTGGTGGGGGAGATGCGTGACCTGGAGACCATTCGCCTGGCGCTGACCGCCGCCGAGACCGGGCATCTGGTGTTCGGCACGCTGCACACCACGTCAGCGGCGAAAACCATCGACCGGGTGGTGGATGTGTTTCCGGGGGATGAAAAGTCGATGGTACGTTCGATGCTTTCCGAGTCGCTACTGGCGGTGGTGTCGCAGACACTGGTGAAAAAGATCGGCGGCGGGCGGATCGCGGCGCACGAGATCATGCTCGGGACATCGGCGATTCGTAACCTGATCCGCGAAGACAAGGTCGCGCAGATGTACTCGTCGATTCAGACCGGTGGGAACCTGGGGATGCAGACGCTGGATATGTGCTTGAAGGAATTGGTGGCCAAGGGCTTGATCAGTCGCGAGCATGCGCGGGAGAAAGCGCGGTCGCCGGATAATTTTTGACGGGGATGTTGATTGATCGTTCCCACGCTCCGCGTGGGAATGCCTCAATGGACGCTCTGCGTCCGCTGTTGGGACGCGGAGCGTCCCGGGCTGCGTTCCCACGCAGAGCGTGGGAACGATCAACAAATATCAGGTACTTAAATCAGCGCTGAGCGACGCGCATCTGGTTCGGCTCTTTAGGCAGAACCCGCTTGGCAACCACGTAATGTTTTTCCCAGTACGGCTTTTTCAGCGTATCGATGCTCACCGACTTGCCACGACGTGGTGCGTGGATGAAGCGGTCGTTGCCCAGGTAGATGGCAACGTGATTGACCCGACGGCTCTTGATGTTGAAGAAAATCAGGTCGCCCGGTTTCAGGTCGTCGCGATCGATTTTCTCGCCATGACCGCTGGCCATGGCATTGGAGGTGCGCGGCAGGTCAAACGTGGTGTCGTTGAACGCATATTTCACCAGGCCACTACAGTCGAACCCTTTACTTGGGCTACTGCCGCCCCAACGATAAGGAGTACCGAGGACGTTTACGGCGCGGCTCAGCACGTTGCTGCTTTCCTTGCTCGCCATTGGCGGTACAAGTTTGCTGTTGTCGCTCAGCTGGGTCGAATCTTGTGCAGTTTTTTTGTTTTTGCTGGAGGGAGCAGAAACATGGGATTTTGGGGTGTAACCATTAACGTTTGGAAGACGTTGCTCACGATTGGTGGCGTGGGCGGCCAGTGGCATCAAAAGGCAAATGGTTAGCCATGTCTTGAAAAATGGACGCATTAGGCAGGGCTCGAATGGGTGAACGCGCAACTTTATAACAGCTTTTTTTGCCCTTCCGAGGCCGTTGGTCGATTCAACATGGTGGCCATTGGAACCAAACAAGCGGCAGATTGCCGCAATTGTCGGACAGAAGTCAGGCGCTATAAGGCTTTGACGGGAGCCACGGTAGCATTTGCCATACGTCGGCAGCCTGTAAAAAAGTCACAAAGATTTAAACAATATTTATCTATCGTGTGAGTCGAGGTCCTTAATGAACAGCTATCAACAGTCCGCCGCACATCACGATACGCACAGCAAAGTGATTGGTTATTTGCTGTGGATTTTCGGTTTTACCGGCGCTCACCGCTTCTATTACGGCAAACCGGTGACTGGGACGATCTGGTTCTTCACCTTTGGCTTGCTGGGGATTGGCTGGCTGATCGACCTGTTTCTGATCCCGGCTATGGACCGTGAAGCTGACCTTCGGTTCACCGCAGGGCCTATCGAATACAACGTGGCTTGGATTCTGCTGACGTTTCTCGGGGTGTTCGGCGTACACCGGATGTATCAGGGGAAGTGGATCAGCGGGTTGCTGTACCTGGTGACGGGCGGGTTGTTCTTTGTCGGGGTGTTGTATGACTTCTGGACGCTGAATGACCAGGTATCCGTGCGCAACGCCCAGAACAGAGGCGCCTTCCAGTAAGCCATCGCTGGCAAGCCATGCTCCTACAGGGTGTTCATACACAATCCTGTAGGAGCAAAGCTTGCTCGCGATTGTAGCGACGCGGTATTACGCCTGGTGGCTAATCCGCCCATCCACCAAGGTGTAACGCACCACACCCGGCAGGGTATGCCCAATAAACGGACAGTTCTCACCCTTGGACAGCCAGTTCTCACCGGCCACAGTCGAAGCCGCCGGGTCGAACAGCACGATGTCCGCCGGCCCACCCACCGCCAGCTTGCCGGCCGGCAAACGCAGCGCCTCGGCAGGTCCTGCGCTCAAACGCGCCAGCAACGTCGGCAGATCCAGCAAACCATCCTCCACCAGCGTCATCGCCAGCGGCAACAGCAATTCAACGCTGCTGATGCCAGGCTCCGTGGCACCGAACGGCGCGAGTTTGGCATCGCGCTCGTGCGGTTGGTGATGGCTGGAGATGGCCGAGATCACGCCCGATTTCACCGCTTCACGCAGGCCGTCGCGGTCGGCGCGGGTACGCAGTGGCGGCTGGACGTGATAGAGGCTGCTGAAGTCGATCAGGGCTTCATCGGTCAGGATCAGCTGATACAACGCCACATCGGCGGTCACCGGCAGCCCACGGGCCTGGGCCTGAGCGATCAGGGCCACACCGCGAGCGCTGGTGAGTTGGCTGAAGTGCGCGCGCACGCCGCTCTGCTCGACCAGCAGCAGGTCCCGGGCCAGGGCCACGGTTTCAGCGGTTTCCGGAATGCCCGGCAAGCCAAGGAAGCTGGCAGTCGGGCCTTCGTGGGCTAAACCACCTTCGGCCAGATCATGGTCCTGCGAGTTGAATATCACCGTCAGGTCGAACGTCGCCGCGTATTCCAGCGCCCGGCATAGGGTGCGGGTGTTGCGGAAGCTCTCCAGGCCGTTGCCGAAGGCCACGCAACCGGCATCGCGCAGGGCAACGAGCTCTGCAAGCTGCTCGCCGTCCAGGCCTTTGCTCAGGGCGCCAATCGGGAACACTTTGGTGTTGCCGGCTTCGCGAGCACGGTCGAGGATCAGTTCGGCCACGGCCGAGGTGTCCAGCACCGGTTTGGTTTTCGGCGGGCAGCACAGGCTGGTGACGCCACCGGCTGCGGCGGCGCGGGTTTCACTGATGATTGAGCCTTTGCGGCTGTAGCCCGGCTCGCGCAGGGCGACGTTCAGGTCAACCAGCCCAGGGGCGGCCACCAGGCCTTGGGCGTCGAGGGTGTCGACGGCGACAAAACCGGCTGGAGCGGCGCCCAGGGCGACGATCTTGCAGGCTTCAATGTGGATGTCAGTCACTTTATCCAGCCCCGTGGCTGGATCAATCACGCGGGCGCCGAGAATACTGAGCTTCACTGGGCGTTCTCCTGCTCGAATTGGCCTTGCTCGAATTGACGTTGCGCAGTCTGCCCGCTCATGGCCATGGACAGCACGGCCATACGAATTGCAATACCGTAGGTGACCTGGTTGAGGATCACCGAGTGCGGACCGTCGGCCACCGCCGACTCAATTTCCACCCCGCGGTTGATCGGCCCCGGGTGCATGACGATGCAATCCGGCTTGGCCCCGGCCAGGCGTGCGGTGGTCAGGCCGAACAGGCGGTAGAACTCGCCTTCGCTTGGCAGCAGGCCGCCGGTCATGCGCTCGCGTTGCAGGCGCAGCATGATCACCACGTCGACGTCTTTCAGGCCTTCGGTCATGTCGGTGTAAACCTTCACGCCGTATTGCTCGATGCCGATCGGCAGCAGGGTTTTCGGCGCGATCACGCGGATGTCCGGGCAACCGAGGGTTTTCAGTGCCAGCATGTTCGAGCGCGCCACCCGCGAGTGCAGGATGTCACCGACGATGGCCACCGAGAGGTTTTCGAAACCGCCCTTGTGTCGACGGATGGTCAGCATGTCGAGCATGCCCTGCGTCGGGTGCGCGTGACGGCCGTCGCCGCCATTGATGATCGCTACTTGCGGGCACACATGCTCGGCGATGAAGTGCGCGGCACCGGAGTCACCGTGGCGCACGACAAACATGTCGGCGGCCATGGCTTCGAGGTTGCGAAGGGTGTCGAGCAGGGTTTCGCCCTTGCTGGCCGACGAGGTCGACACGTTCAGGGTGATCACGTCCGCCGACAACCGCTGGGCCGCCAGTTCAAAGGTGGTGCGGGTGCGGGTGGAGTTTTCGAAGAACACATTGCACACGGTCTTGCCGCGCAGCAACGGGACTTTCTTCACTGCCCGGGCGCCGACTTCGAGGAACGAGTCGGCGGTGTCGAGGATTTCCGTCAACAGCTCGCGGCGCAAACCGTCGAGCGAGAGGAAGTGGCGCAGCTGGCCCTGATCATTGAGCTGCAGCGGGCGCTTGGTATCTAGAGGCGTCATCGCGAGGGGACTCTCAATAGGGCGGATTAAAGGGCGAGGTCTTGCAATTCAAGCTTGAGCTCGGGGCCAGACAGTTTCACCCGCTCGTGGGCGGCCAGCGACAGCGTCGCGCCCACCACGTTCGGGCGGATCGGCAACTCGCTGGCGTCCAGGTCCAGCAGGCAGACCAGGGTTACGCTGGCCGGGCGGCCGTAGTCGAAGAGTTCGTTCAGGGCCGCGCGGATGGTCCGACCGCTCATGAGCACGTCGTCGATCAGTACCAGATGCTGGCCTTCGATTTCGAACGGTAGCGCAGACGGGCGAACCTGCGGGTGCAAGCCGCTCTGGCTGAAATCGTCGCGGTAGAAGGAAACATCCAGGGTGCCGAGCGGCGAGTCGCTGCCCAGTTCCTTGAGCAAGGCCTGGGCGACCCAGACGCCGCCGGTACGAATACCGATATAACGCGGTTCGCTGATGCCTCGTTTGGCCAGATGGGCGTCAAGCCGGATCGCCATCTGGCTGATCAGTTCGGCGGGATTGGGCAGGCTCATGATTGCTCCTTCTTGGGCCCGAGCCGATGCTGCTTGAGGGGTGGCTCGGGTTGTCGCTATAAAGAGTCGCTGGCAGCGGCTCTTGAGGATTCGTTGCTTCAGGACTCGAACAGTGCGGTGTTTTCGTCGAGCCAGCCTTGCAGCAGCAGGGCGGCGGCGATGGCGTCCACCGGGTTGTCGCGGTAACTGCCTTTTTGCCCGCCGCGATCACGTCGCTCGCCTTTGGCTTCAAACGTGGTCAGGCGTTCATCATGGGTATAGAAGGGCAGGTTGTAACGACCATTCAGGCGGCGGGCGAACTTTTCCGCGCGCAGGCACATGTCGCTCGGGGTGCCGTCCATGTTCAAGGGCAGGCCGACCACCACGGCGTCGGGTTTCCACTCTTTAATCAGGGCTTCGACCTGATTCCAGTCGGGAACGCCGTTCTGGGCCTTCAAGGTGCACAACTCGCGAGCCTGGCCGGTAATCACCTGGCCGACCGCGACGCCGATCTGTTTGGTGCCGTAGTCGAAACCCAAAATCAGGCGCAGGGCCATCAGGCGTGCCCCGCCTGGCTGGTGAGCAGGCTGAGGTTGACACCCAAATGCTTGGCCGCTGCTTCCAGGCGCAGCTCGCTGCTGGTGTTGAACAGGATGTCGGCGTCGAACGGGCAGGTCAGCCAGGCGTTCTGGGCCAGTTCGGCATCCAGCTGCCCGGCTTCCCAGCCCGCGTAACCCAAGGCGATCAGGCTTTTCGCCGGACCCACGCCGTCGGCGATGGCGAACAGCACGTCCTGAGAAGTAGACAAGGACAGCTCGTCTTCCAGATCAGCGGTCGCCTGATAGCTCTGCCCTTTGGGGTGCAGGACAAAGCCGCGATCCGTCTGCACCGGACCGCCCATGAAAATCGGCACATGCTGGCACAGCGCTGGCGGCTCGATATCCGGGCGCAGTTGCTCAAGGATGTCGGCCAGACTCAGGTCTAGCGGGCGGTTGATCACCAGCCCCATGGCACCATTGGCCGTGTGCTCGACAATGTAGGTCAATGTGTGCGCAAAGTTCGGGTCGGCCATGTGAGGCATGGCGATCAGGAATTGATGCTTGAGGTAGCTGGGGTCGACGTTTTTCATGAGCGATAGTGTGGCGTTGGAGGGGCGAACTGACAAGCTGGGGAATGGATGTTTGCGTGAGATTGATCTCCTGTAGGAGCTGGCTTGCCAGCGAAAGCGCTGTCGAAAACGCCTTCGCTGGCAAGCCAGCTCCTACAGGTCATATACCAGTCAGTTGCTGGAGAGTCTGTCCCCGCGCGCAAACCTCCACGTGCGGATGATTTCCAGGCGGTCGATGTCCGAAAGATCGCCGGTAAATGGCGCAAACGGTGCCGCGAGCCTCACGATCCGCTGCGCCGCCTGGTCCAGCAGCGGTTGCCCGGACGACTCCAGCACCAGCACTTCATAGAGCGAGCCATCGCTGTTGATCGAAACCATTAACCGCAAATTGCCGTAAATCTGTTTGCGTCGGGCTTCGTCTGGGTAATTGAGGTTGCCGATGCGCTCGACCTTCTTGCGCCATTCGTCCTTATACCAGGCGCCTTTGTCGCGCATGGTCGACGCCGCGCTCAAGCGGTGGATGCGCGGGCGTTTGGCGTACAACTGTTGTTCGTTGGCCAGTTCCGCTTCGAGGCTGGCGATGTCGCTGGACAGCTGGGAACTGTCGAAAGTCGGTGCAGCCACCGCGGGTTTGGTTTGCGGTTTGACCTCTTCATTCTTCGCTGCGGCTTTTTTCGGCTTCGGCGCGACTGTGGTCACGGCAGCCTTGGGTGCGGCTTCCTGAACTTCAGGCTTGGCGGCGGGCGGTGGCGTGACTTTTTGCACCTTGTTGTCCTGGAAGGGCGCAACCTCGGTGGTCTTGGGAATGGCCTTTTTATCCAGGGTGCCGCTACCCTGCTGATTTTCCTGGGCAAGGAAATCGGCTTTTTCGGGCTTCTTTTCGCTTTTGAAGGTGGCGAGGGTGATTTCCAGGGTTTTGCTGATTTGTTTGGGTTCGACCATCGTAAAGCCGACGCCCAACAGCAACGCCAGGTGAATCAACGCCGCAAGAAACAGGGTAAAACCGAGGCGATCGGCCGGGCGCACGCCACGATGGGCGAGTTCAACGGGCAGATCGGACGGGAGGGTCATGACAAAAAAACCAACATCGCGTTTTTCACAGGCCGCGGATGATAACGCAATGTTGGTGATTTCCTGGCTGTTCTATATCAACGAGCCTTGAGCTTCTGATCGATGGCATCCATCAGCAGGCCACCAATGTCGGTGCCAAAGGCATTGTCGATTTCGCGAATGCAGGTCGGGCTGGTGACGTTGATTTCGGTCAGGTGCTCGCCGATCACGTCCAGGCCCACAAACAACAGGCCTTTTTCGCGCAGGGTCGGGCCGACTTGCGCGGCGATCCAGCGATCCTTGTCGGTTAACGGTCGCGCCTCTCCGCGACCACCGGCCGCGAGGTTGCCGCGGGTTTCACCGGCGGCTGGAATCCGCGCCAGACAGTAATCCACCGGCTCGCCGTCGATCATCAGGATGCGTTTGTCACCGTCGACGATGGCCGGCAGATAACCCTGGATCATGATTTGCTGCTTGCCATGCAGAGTCAGGGTTTCGAGGATCACCGACAGGTTTGGATGGCCGGCGGTGTGACGGAAAATCGAGGAGCCGCCCATGCCGTCCAGCGGCTTGAGAATCACATCGCCGTGATGATCGGCGAATTCGCGCAGCACGTCAGGGCGGCGGCTGACCACGGTCGGCGGCGTGCACTGCGGGAACAGCGTGGCGAACAGCTTTTCGTTGCAGTCACGCAGGCTCTGCGGCTTGTTGACCACCAGCACGCCAGCGCGTTCGGCTTGCTCCAGCAGGTAGGTGGAGTAAACGAATTCCATGTCGAACGGCGGATCCTTGCGCATCAGGATCACGTCCAGATCGCTCAGCAGCGCATCGCTCTCGGCGCCCAGTTCGAACCATTTTTCCGGGTTGGCGAACACTTGCAGCGGACGCATCCGCGCGCGGGCCTGACCTTCGGCCTGGTACAAATCGCGCTGTTCCATGTAGAACAGTTCCCAGCCGCGCTTCTGCGCGGCCAGCAGCATGGCCAGCGAGCTATCCTTTTTATAGGAGATGCTGGCAATAGGATCCATGACAATCCCGACGCGAACGCTCATGGGTTTTTCCTCGAAAATGGCTGGTCCGAATGGACATGAAAAAGTGGCGTCAGAGTGGCGCTGAGTGTGTTCCCGGTCAAGGAAAAACCATCGCGCAAGCCGGCCGATAGATTGGTTTTTGAGACTGTGCTAAAAAGGCTGCCATGTCATGCTGGCCCTTGAGTATCAAGGGTTTCAAGCGCAAACGGACAATTTGTTTCGCAAAGGCGACGGTAGAGCATTTATGGATCAGCATTCCAGCGCCTTGAAGGTCATGGTGATCGACGATTCGAAGACGATTCGACGCACCGCCGAAACGCTGTTGAAGAATGTGGGTTGTGAAGTCATTACGGCCATCGACGGTTTCGATGCGCTGGCCAAGATTGCCGATAATCATCCCGGCATTATCTTTGTCGACATCATGATGCCGCGTCTGGATGGCTATCAGACCTGCGCGTTGATCAAGAACAACAGTGCGTTCAAGTCCACGCCAGTGATTATGCTGTCGTCCAAGGACGGGTTGTTCGACAAGGCCAAGGGGCGCATCGTCGGCTCCGACCAGTTTTTGACCAAGCCGTTCAGCAAGGAAGAACTGCTGAGCGCGATCCAGGCCCATGTTCCGGGCTTCGCCGCCGTTTTGCCGCAGTAGGACAAGCACAGTGACGCTCGGCCAGCGGGCCCGGCGTCGACAAGAATGGGGAAGACCATGGCACGTATTCTGATCGTCGATGATTCGCCGACCGAAATGTACAAACTGACCGGCATGCTGGAAAAGCACGGCCACGAAGTGTTGAAAGCCGAAAACGGTGCCGACGGCGTGGCCCTGGCCCGTCAGGAAAAACCCGACGCGGTGCTGATGGACATCGTCATGCCCGGCCTCAACGGTTTTCAGGCGACCCGCCAGCTGACCAAAGACCCGGAAACCGGGCACATCCCGGTGATCATCATCACCACCAAGGATCAGGAAACCGACAAGGTCTGGGGCACCCGCCAGGGCGCCAAGGACTACCTGACCAAGCCGGTTGATGAAGATACCCTGATCAAAACCCTGAACAACGTGTTGGCCGGTTGATCGTCCGGCCATGAGCGAGTCGCTGACGGCTTTCGAACTGCTGCTGCAGATCGACCAGCGTTGTCGTCTGCTGGCGGCGGATCTTCCATCGCAGCCGACCCGGCAGGACAGCTGGAGCGGCATCGGTTTTCGCTTGGGCGAGGATTGGTACGTCGCACCGATGGGCGAAGTCAGCGAAGTCCTGCATGAACCGCGGTTTACCCAGTTGCCGGGCGTCAAACCCTGGGTCAAAGGGGTGGCCAACCTGCGTGGGCGATTGTTGCCAATCATGGATTTGTACGGTTTCTTTGGCCACGAAGTCTCCGCGGCGCGCAAGCAGCGGCGGGTGTTGGTGGTGGAACATGACGAGGTGTTTGCCGGGTTGCTGGTCGACGAAGTCTTTGGCTTGCAGCACTTTGCCCAGGACAGCCTGGAACCGGCAGATCAGTGGAGTGGGCCAATGTCGGCGTTCGTCAAAGGCCGATTCCAGCGTGAGCAGACCTGGCAAGTGTTCAGCCCGTTTGCGTTGGCGCAGTCGCAAAGCTTTAGGCACGTCGCGATTTGACCCCGGCCCCTGTAGGAGCCGGGCTTGCCCGCGATGCAGACGACGCGGTTTTGCAGGCACACCGCGTAATCGTTCATCGCGGGCAAGCCTTGCTCCTACAAGGGCGAGTAGTGAATTGGGTAGGACAGGCGAGGACCGATGATAAAAGCAAAAACAGGTAAGCCAGAAGGAACGCGCAGCCGCTCGCAGATCGTCGCGCTGTTCATCGCGCTGATCGTGTTCATCATGCTGCTGTTCGCCAATTTCGCTTACCTCAACACCCAAGCCATGTACGACAAACAGTACATCGGCCATGCCGGTGAGCTGCGCGTACTGTCCCAGCGCATCGCTAAAAATGCCACCGAAGCCGCCGCCGGCAAAGCGGCTGCGTTCAAGTTGCTCAGCGATGCGCGCAATGACTTTGCGCTGCGTTGGGGTTACCTGAAGAAGGGCGACCCGGCCACTGGCCTGCCACCAGCGCCGTCCACGGTGCGCCCGGAAATGCGCGCCGTGCAGCTCGATTGGGAACGCTTGCTGAAAAACACCGACGCGATCCTCTCCAGCGAGCAGACCGTGCTGTCGCTGCATCAGGTCGCCGCGACCCTGGCCGAAACCGTGCCGCAGTTGCAGGTCGAGTACGAGAAAGTCGTCGAAATCCTCCTGCAACGTGGGGCGCCGGCCGGCCAGGTGGCGGTGGCCCAGCGTCAATCGCTGCTGGCCGAGCGTATTTTGGGCGCGGTGAACACCGTGCTGTCCGGCGATGAAAACTCGCAGCAGGCCGCCGATGCTTTCGGTCGCGATGCCGCGCGTTTCGGCCAGGTACTCAACGGCATGCTTCAGGGCAACGTGGCGCTGAGGATCAGCCAGGTCGAGGACCGCGATGCCCGCGCCCGGTTGAGCGAGATTTCCGAACTGTTCGAATTCGTCTCCGGCTCGGTGGATGAAATCCTCGAAACTTCGCCCGAACTGTTCAAGGTCCGCGAGTCAGCCACCAACATTTTCACCCTGTCGCAAACCCTGCTCGACGAAGCTTCGCACCTGGCCATCGGTTTCGAAAACCTCGCCGACGGGCGCAATGTCGACACCATCGGCGGTTACGTGCTGGGTCTGCTGGCGCTGGCATCGATCATCTTGATCGGCATGGTCATGGTGCGCGAAACCAACCGCCAACTTCGGGAAACTGCCGAGAAAAACGAACGCAACCAGACCGCGATCATGCGGCTTCTGGATGAAATTGCAGACCTGGCCGACGGCGACTTGACCGTTACCGCCTCGGTAACTGAAGACTTCACCGGGACCATCGCCGACTCGATCAACTACTCCGTGGACCAATTGCGCGACCTGGTGGCGACCATCAACCTCACTGCCGGCCAGGTGGCCGCCGCCGTGCAGGAAACCCAGGCCACCGCCATGCACTTGGCGCAGGCCTCTGAGCATCAGGCGCAGCAGATTTCCGAAGCCTCCACGGCTATCAACGACATGGCCCAGTCCATCGACCAAGTGTCGGCCAACGCCGCTGAATCTTCGGCGGTGGCCGAGCGCTCGGTGGAAATTGCCAACAAGGGCAACGAGGTGGTGCACAACACCATCCATGGCATGGACAACATTCGCGAGCAGATTCAGGACACCGCCAAGCGCATCAAGCGTCTGGGTGAGTCCTCGCAGGAAATCGGCGATATTGTCAGCCTGATCGATGACATTGCCGACCAGACCAACATCCTCGCGCTCAACGCGGCCATCCAGGCGTCGATGGCCGGTGACGCCGGGCGCGGTTTTGCGGTGGTGGCCGATGAAGTCCAGCGCCTGGCCGAGCGCTCGTCCGCCGCGACCCGGCAAATCGAAACCCTGGTGCGGGCGATCCAGACGGACACCAACGAAGCGGTGATTTCGATGGAGCAGACCACCACCGAAGTGGTGCGCGGTGCGCGTCTGGCGCAGGATGCCGGTGTGGCCCTGGAAGAAATCGAAGGCGTATCGAAGACCCTCGCCGCGTTGATCCAGAGTATTTCCAACGCGGCGCAGCAGCAAACCTCTTCGGCCGGGCAGATTTCCCTGACGATGAACGTGATTCAACAGATCACCTCGCAGACCTCGTCCGGCTCCACCGCCACTGCCGAGAGCATCGGCAATTTGGCGAAAATGGCCAGTCAGCTGCGGCGTTCGGTGTCTGGCTTCACCTTGCCGACCGTCAAGGCGCAGGCGGCAGACAAAGCGTGAACCGTCCACAGGCGTATGATTTTTGATTGGCGTAGGGACTGGAGTGGTTATGGGTAATCGGCACGACTATGTGGCCCTTGAGTGGGTCAAAGGCGAGATTGCCGAAACGCTGAAGCAGGCCCATCAAGCGATCGAAACCCTGCTTGATGACCCGCAGGCGTTGTACGCCTTGAGTGATTGCCTGGCGTACATCCATCAGGTTCACGGCAGTTTGCAGATGGTCGAATTCTACGGCGCGGCCCTGTTCGCCGAAGAGATGGAGCAGTTGACCCGCGCCTTGCAGCACAACCGCGTCAGCCACCGTGACGAGGCGCTTCACCTGTTGATGCAAGCCCTCGGGCAGCTGCCGATTTACCTCGACCGGGTGCAAGGTGCGCGCCGTGACCTACCCTTGGTGGTGTTGCCGCTGATCAACGATTTGCGCAGTGCCCGGGGAGAAACCCTGCTCTCGGAAACCAGCCTGTTCAGCCCGCAACTGGTGGAGCTGCCACCGCTGGACGAAGCGTCGCTGGCGCTGCTGGAGCCTGCGGACTTAGCCAATGTGCTACGCAAATTGCGCCAGATGTTGCAGATGGCGCTGGTCGGGTTGCTGCGAGAACAGGATGACGACACCCATTTTAATTATCTGGCCAAGGTTTTTTCACGCCTTGAAGGGTTATGCGCTGATGCGCCCCTGAGCCCGCTGTGGCAAGTCGCCTCGGCACTGGTCGAAGGCATGCGCACAGACGTGATCGCCAACAGCCCGGCGCTGCGCAGCCTGTTCAAGGACGCCGACAAAGAACTCAAGCGTTTGCTCGAACAAGGCATCCGCGGGATCAATCAACCGGCACCGCCGGAGCTGCTCAAGAGTTTGCTGTTCTACATTGCCAAGGCCGAACTTCCTACCGGGCAGATGCTGACCATGAAAGATCGCTACTCACTGGACGACGCGTTGCCTGACAGCGCGATGGTCGATGAAGAACGCGCACGTCTGGCCGGCCCCGACCGCGATGCCATGCGCTCGGTGCTGGCTGCGCTTTGTGAAGAGCTGGTGCGAGTCAAGGAGCGCCTGGACCTGTTCGTGCGCAGCGACCGCCAGCACATCTCGGACCTCGATAGCCTGTTGGCGCCGCTGCGGCAAATCGCCGACACCCTGGCGGTGCTGGGGTTTGGCCAGCCGCGCAAAGTCATCATCGATCAACTGGCGGTGGTGCTGAGCCTGGCTCAGGGCCAGCGCGAACCCAACGACGCGATCCTCATGGACGTCGCGGGCGCCTTGCTCTACGTCGAAGCCAATTTGGCCGGCATGATGGGCACGGTAGAGCCCGAGAGCCAGGAAGAAAGTCGCCTGCCGACCACCGACCTGACGCAGATCCATCAGATCGTCATCCGCGAAGCGCGCATCTGCCTGCAACAGGCCAAGGACATGATCGTCGACTACATCGACGCCGACTGGGATCGCCAGCATTTGCAGGCGTTGCCGGCCTTGCTGACCCAGGTGCGCGGCGCGTTGTCGATGATCCCGTTGAGCCGTGCGGCGAGCCTGATCGAAACCTGCAATCACTTCATTCGCGAGCACTTGCTGCTGGAGCTGGACCAGCCCGATTGGCAAGAGCTGGACAGCCTGGCCGACGTGGTCACCAGCATCGAATATTACCTGGAGCGCCTTGGCGACGATCCCGAAGCGCCGGGCGAACAACTGCTCGACGTTGCGGAAAAAAGCCTGGCGTCACTCGGGTTTTTCCCCAGCGAATTCCAGGTGCCAATGCTCGACGATGTGCTTAGCCCGAGTGAAGCCCTGGTCATGCAGGAGATGCAGGAACTCGATGACCCCGAGACCGTGCAGTCGCTGGCCGATGTGCTGGCCAGTCCCGTGTCTTCCGTCAATCCGCCTGCCCTGACCACACCGGGCAGCCTGTTGCCGCCGCCCGCCGGTGAAGAGCCGGTCGACGATGAGCTGCGCGAAGTCTTTCTCGAAGAGACCGATGAAGTCCTGGATATCCTCCAGGACTATTTACCGCGCTGGGCGGCCAACCCCGACGACAAGTCTGCCTTGAGCGAATTGCGCCGAGCCTTTCATACCTTGAAAGGCAGTGGCCGGATGGTCCGGGCGCTGGTGCTGGGCGAGCTGGCCTGGGCGGTGGAAAACCTGCTCAACCGCGTGCTGGAGGACAGCGTCGCGCCTGGGGCGGCCGTGCAACAACTGCTCACCGATGCACTGGATTTACTGCCGGAACTGGTGGCCGAATATGCTGGCAATGCTCAGCGCCAACGCAATGATGTCGACCTGCTGGCCGCACGCGCACATGCGCTAGCCAAGGGCGATGCGCCGGCCAGCGATGAAGATACCCAAGACGTGGCGGCCCTTGACCCGCTGTTGCTGGAGATCTTCCGCAAAGAAGCCGAAACCCATCTGGCCAGCCTCAACCGCTTTCTCGATCAGGCCGCCGAGCATGTGCCACTTCAGGCCAGCGACGAGTTGCAGCGGGCGTTGCACACACTTAAGGGCAGTGCCTCGATGGCCGGGGTCTTGCCGATTGCCGAGCTGGCGACGGCACTGGATCAACTGGCCCGCGAGTACAAGGCGCACCTGATCGCACTGGATTTGGACGAAGTCGAGCTGTTGCTGGAAGCCGAAGGGTTGTTCCGGCTCGGGTTGCGACAGCTCAAGTCGGACCCGTTGGCGCAGATACGCGGCGCCGGCCCATTGATCGAACACACCCGGTCGTTACTCGCCGAGCGTCTGCAAACCCTGTCGAGCACGCCCAATACCGCGCTGCGAACCAAGCGCGATCCGCAGTTGATCAACAACTTCCTGTCCCAGGGCATGGACATCCTGCTGGACGCCGAAAGCCTGTTGCAGCGCTGGCAGCAGCATCCTGGCGAGCGTCAGGAACTGACCGCGCTGCTCGACGAACTGACCACGCTCGGCGAAGTCGCGCACCTCGCCGATTTGCATCCGGTGGATGCGCTCTGCGAAGCCTTGCTCGACCTGTACGGCGCGGTGGAAGAGAGCAGCCTGGCGGTCAGCGAGCGGTTTTTCCATGAGGCGCAAAGTGCTCATGAAGCGCTGATCAACATGCTCGACGAACTGGCCGCCGGCCAGGAAATCACCCCGCAACCGGAACGTATCCGGGCCTTGCGCGGTTTGCTCGACGAAAGTCTGGATCCTTCGTCCATGGGCCTGATTCGCAGTGATGGCAGCCGTACCCTGAGTATCCGGGAGCTGGGCAGCGCCACCGCCGAGCTGGCGCAATCGGCGACCCAGGTTGAACTGGATGACGAAATCGTTTCGATCTTCCTCGAAGAAGCGATGGATATCCTCGAAAGTGCCGGCCACGCGCTGCAACGCTGGTTGAATGACCCGGACAACGCCGCACCGCTGTTGTCCTTGCAGCGGGATTTGCACACCCTCAAGGGCGGTGCGCGGATGGCCGAAGTCCAGCCGGTCGGCGACCTCGCCCATGAATTGGAAAGCCTTTACGAAGACTTGGTGGACCGCCGTTATAACCACAGTGAAACCCTGGTGCAGCTGCTGCAACAGAGCCATGACCGGCTCGCGGTGTTGCTTGAGCAGTTGCAGAATCAGCAATCGCTGGGGAACCCGGGCGAGCTGATCGAGGCGATTCGCGAGTTTCGTCAGGGCAATGCCAACGTCGCCGAAGTGGCGGAGCCCGAGCCGGTCAAGGATTCGCCGGGGCATGATCCCGAGTTGCTGGAGATCTTCCTCGAGGAAGGTTTCGACATCATCGAAAACTCCGGCGCCGCGCTCGTGCGCTGGCAAGCCGAACCGTCGAACCGACAAGAAATGGAAACCCTGCTGCGTGAACTGCACACGCTCAAGGGCGGTGCGCGAATGGTCGAAATCGCGCCTATTGGCGACCTTGCCCATGAGCTGGAGTTTCTCTACGAAAGCCTCTCGGCGGGCGCGCTGCAACCGAGCGAGGCGTTGTTTACGTTGTTGCAAAGCAGCCACGACCGGTTGGCGCAGATGCTCGATGCGACCCGCGCCGGGCAGCCCTTGCCGCCCGCTGACCAACTGATCGACGCGATCAAGAATTTCAGCCATCCGGCCGTGCTGCAACCGGCCGATGTGACGCCCGCTGCCAAGCCAGAGACGCCCGCGATACAAGCGGAAGCGGGCGCCGACATGGTCAAGGTCTCGGCTGAACTGCTCGATGACCTGGTCAACCTGGCCGGTGAAACTTCAATCTTCCGTGGCCGTATCGAACAGCAGGTCAACGATGCGCGGGTCACTCTGAGCGAGATGGAAACCACCATCGAGCGTATGCGCGACCAATTGCGCCGACTTGATACCGAAACCCAGGGCCGCATTCTCAGCCGCCAGCAAGTCGACGCCGAACGCCTGGGCTACGAAGAGTTCGACCCGCTGGAAATGGACCGCCACTCGCAATTGCAGCAACTGTCCCGGGCGCTGTTCGAATCGGCCTCTGATTTGCTCGATTTGAAGGAAACCCTCGACCGGCGCAACCAGGACGCGGAAAACCTGCTGCAACAGCAGGGCCGCATCAATACCGAGTTGCAAGAAGGACTGATGCGCACGCGCATGGTGCCGTTCGAGCGGATGCTGCCGCGTTTGAAGCGCATCGTTCGGCAGGTCTCCAGCGAACTGGGCAAGGACGTGGAGTTCATTGTCGGCAACGCTGAAGGCGAGATGGACCGCAACGTACTTGAACGCATGGCGCCGCCGCTGGAACACATGCTGCGCAATGCCGTGGACCACGGCCTGGAATCGGCCGAGGTGCGAATCGCGGCCGGCAAACCGGCCAAGGGGCGGATCACACTCGACTTGTCCCGCGAGGGCGGCGACATGATTTTCGACATCCGCGACGACGGTGCCGGCGTGCCGCTGGACGCGGTGCGACGCAAGGCGATCAAGCGCGGCTTGCTGGCCGCGGACGCCGATATCAGCGACCACGACGTGCTGCAGTTCATCCTGCAACCGGGGTTTTCCACGGCAGAGAAGATTACCCAGATTTCCGGACGCGGCGTCGGCATGGATGTGGTCCATGAAGAAGTTCGCCAGCTCGGCGGCACGATGGTTATCGACTCGGTGCCGGGGCAGGGCGTGCATTTCCGCATTCGTCTGCCGTTCACCGTCTCGGTCAACCGCGCGCTTATGGTGCAGTGCTTTGAAGATCAATATGCGATCCCGCTGAACACCATCGGCGGTATCGTCCGTGTGCTGCCCAACGAACTCGAAGGGCATTACCGACTCGATCCCCCAAGGTACAAGTACGCCGGGCAGGACTATGAGTTGTGCTACCTCGGCGAGTTGCTGAAAACCAGTTCCCGCCCGAAACTGCTGGGCCAAAGCCTGCCGTTGCCGGTGATGCTGGTGCAATGCAACGAGCGGCACATTGCGGTGCAGGTCGACTCCATGGCCGGCACCCGCGAGATCGTGGTGAAAAGCCTCGGCCCGCAGTTCGCAGCGGTGCAGGGCTTGTCCGGTGCGACGATTCTGGGCGATGGCCGGGTGGTGCTGATTCTTGATTTGCTGGCGCCGATCCGCGCCATGCAGGCGCCTGTGCCGCAGCAGGCGCTAACCCAGGACACCGAGGTCGAGCCACACAAGCCATTGCTAGTGCTGGTGGTCGATGACTCGGTGACCGTGCGCAAGGTCACCAGTCGTTTGCTCGAACGCCACGGCATGAATGTGCTGACCGCCAAGGACGGGGTCGACGCCATGCTGCTGCTCGAAGAACACATGCCGGACGTGATGCTGCTGGACATCGAGATGCCGCGCATGGACGGCTTTGAAGTCGCGACCCAGGTGCGCGCCGACGAGCGATTGCAGCACCTGCCGATCATCATGATCACTTCACGCACCGGCCAGAAACACCGCGACCGCGCAATGGCCATCGGCGTTAACGATTACCTCGGCAAGCCGTACCAGGAATCGGTGCTGCTGGAAAGCATCGCCCTGTGGAGCAAATCCCATGCTTGATGACCATTTTTACCAGCGCACCAACAACCTCACCGGCCTGTTGCTGCCCTTGGCCGACCGCAATCTGATCCTGCCCAACGTCGCGGTGGCGGAGCTGATCGACTATCAGCCGGGGGCGTTCGATCTGGATACGCCACCGTGGTATCTGGGGCTGGTGAAGTGGCGGGACCGGCAGATACCGTTGCTCAGTTTTGAGTCGGCTTGCGGTAATAAAGTCGTCATCGGCGAGCGCGCGAGGATTGTGATTCTCAATGCGCTGGGCGGGCGGCCGGCGTTGAAGTTCATTGCATTGCTGGTGCAGGGGATTCCTCGGTCGCACAAGCTGGACAGTCAGCTGAGCTATGTCGACGTGCCGTTGTGTTCGCTGGAGCAGGCGGCGGTGCAGGTGGGGGAGCAAGTTGCCAAAGTCCCTGACTTATTGGCACTGGAAGAACTGCTTGTAAGTGCTGGGTTGGTCTGACTGGCCCCATCGCGAGCAGGCTCGCTCCCACAGGGGTTTTGTGTACGCCGCAGATCCAATGTGGGAGCGAGCCTGCTCGCGATGGCGGCCTTCAATTCACCTCAAAACCTGACGGCTAAACCTTGGCCTGAGCCCGCATCTGCATCTGCAACGCTTCGTAATGGTCCAACGCCCGCTCCACCAACAACTGCACGCCATCCGCCATTCGGCTGATCGCCAAGGCGACCGAGCGGCGTGAGCCTTCCACATCGTCCGCCAGATCGGCAGCAATCGCGCTGATCGACAGCATGTCTTCGGAGGCGTTGGCCAGCAGGGCTTCGGCGTCGATGTCGGGGCATACAGTGAAGAGCTGGGACTTGTTACGGCGTCTAGATGGTTTGTCGCTAGCAGGGGGGAAGTAATGGGCGAAGGCGCGGTCGGCGGCTTCTTTGAGTTTTTCGGCTTCGAGGGATGCGTCGGAACCGGTGTCGGTTTCCGGGGGGTTGGGAGTGGCTTTGAACATAGTGAATCTCCATACAGGGTTGAAGCTGGCCCATTCGGTTTCCAAGCGAATGGGTGGCAGCTGTACGCGGTTGGAAACCCGGGGTACGGAGACCCGGCAGACCCTAAGGTCTTCCGCGCACAGCCGCCATAACGGAGTGCACACTTTAAAGGTGCGCAAGCATACGTTATGAAGGACGCTTTTGCGCCCCGTACTCATGGGGTTTCCAGCCCCGGTCGCTGAATTGTCAGCGACCCACAAACGATAAAGCTCAGCGCAAAACCCCACCAGTCAGCGGCTTCCGGCATTGCTGTAGGCAGCGCCGTCAGACTGCGTAGCCTCACACCCTTCCTGCGAACAAACTTTTAAACACAAAACCTCAATCGACCGGAAAAGGTTGAAGAGTCCCAAAAAGGGACTGAAAGGTCCTTTTTTGGGACTGATTCGCGTGCATCAGATGACCAGACTGTGATGCTACGGTGAATGTTCTGGCCCCATCGCGAGCAGGCTCACTCCTACAGGTTTTGTGTACGGCGCAAATCCAATGTAGGAGTGAGCCTGCTCGCGATGGCGTCCGCCCGGTCAACCATTACCCTGACCGTAACGATCCACCGCTCAGCTTGATTGATGCCCCCACCCAACACTCCTAAGGTGACTCCCACGAAAGCGAACCCGTGGAGTGGTCATGACAACAACAATATCCCCCGACTCGCGATGGACGCGCCGGCGTAGCGAAAAGCAGCGGCGTCTGGCGTTGGTCAAGGATCTGGCCGACGGTGTGGTCCTGCCCACCGACAAAATAGTCGCGGCGCTGGAGGCGCTTATCCTGCCCGGCGACCGCGTGGTGCTGGAGGGCAATAACCAGAAGCAGGCGGATTTCCTGTCCCGCTCACTGGTCAAGGCCGATCCCGCCAAGCTGCATGACCTGCACATGATCATGCCCAGCGTCGGCCGCGCCGAGCATCTGGACCTGTTCGAACGCGGCATCGCCCGCAAACTCGATTTCTCCTTTGCCGGCACGCAAAGCCTGCGTATCAGCCAGTTGCTGGAAGACGGCCTGTTGGAAATCGGCGCGATCCACACCTACATCGAGCTCTATGCGCGGCTGGTGGTCGACTTGATTCCCAACGTCGTGCTCTCGGCCGGTTTCATGGCCGACCGCGCCGGCAACATCTACACCGGCCCGAGCACCGAAGACACTCCCGCATTGATTGAACCGGCAGCCTTCAGCGATGGCATCGTCATCGTCCAGGTCAATCAATTGGTGGACGACGTGACGGACCTGCCTCGCGTCGACATCCCTGCGTCCTGGGTCGATTTTGTGGTGGTGGCCGACAAGCCGTTCTACATCGAACCGCTGTTCACCCGCGACCCACGGCACATCAAGCCCGTACACGTGCTGATGGCGATGATGGCGATCCGTGGCATCTACGAAAAACACAACGTTCAGTCGCTGAATCACGGTATCGGTTTCAACACCGCCGCCATCGAGTTGATCCTGCCGACCTACGGCGAATCCCTCGGATTGAAAGGCAAAATCTGCCGCAACTGGACGCTCAATCCGCACCCGACCTTGATCCCGGCGATCGAAAGCGGCTGGGTCGAAAGCGTGCATTGCTTCGGCACCGAATTGGGCATGGAAAACTACATCGCCGCCCGGCCAGACGTGTTCTTCACCGGCCGTGACGGCTCGCTGCGTTCCAACCGGATGTTCTGCCAACTGGCCGGGCAATACGCAGTGGATCTGTTCATCGGCGCGACCTTGCAAGTCGATGGCGACGGTCATTCCTCCACCGTGACACGCGGAAGGCTGGCCGGTTTCGGTGGGGCACCTAACATGGGCCACGACCCGCGCGGTCGCCGTCACGGCACGCCGGCCTGGCTCGACATGCGCCACGACGATGCGCCTGAAGCCTTGCTTGAACGCGGCAAAAAACTCGTGGTGCAAATGGTCGAGACGTTCCAGGAGGGTGGCAAACCGACCTTCGTCGAAACCCTCGACGCGATCGACGTGGCGAAGAAAAGCGGTATGCCGCTGGCGCCGATCATGATTTACGGCGACGACGTCACCCACCTGCTGACCGAAGAAGGCATCGCTTACTTGTACAAGGCGCGTTCGCTGGAAGAACGCCAGGCGATGATCGCCGCTGTCGCCGGGGTGACCGCCATTGGCCTGCGTCACAATCCGAAAGACACCGCGCGCATGCGCCGCGAAGGCCTGATCGCGTTGCCCGAAGACCTTGGCATCCGCCGCACCGACGCCACCCGCGAACTGCTTGCGGCCAAAAGCGTGGCTGATCTGGTCGAGTGGTCCGGTGGCCTCTACAACCCGCCCGCCAAGTTCAGGAGCTGGTAATGCACGCACTTAACCTGCAACCGAAAACCTTGACCCTGGCCGAGCGGCTGGCCGACCTGGCAGTGGATGCGCTGATCGACGAAGCGGACCTGTCGCCGAAACCGGCGCTGGTCGATCGTCGCGGCAACGGCGCCCACACCGATTTGCACCTGGGGCTGATGCACGCCTCGGCGCTGTCACTCTGGTCTGCGTTCAAGGAAATGGCCGAATCCGCTATCGAATGTGGCGAAATCGGTTTGCCGCTGCGCGAAGCGGTGGGGCGGATTGGCCGGGAAGGGGAGCAAGCGATGCTCGCCAACACGGGCGGTGTGAATACCCATCGCGGGGCGATCTGGGCCCTGGGCCTGTTGGTCACTGCTGCGGCGCTGGAGCCTGAATGCAGCGCGGCCAGTTCCATCACCTTGCGCGCCGCACGCCTGGCGTTACTCGACGACCGCTATGAGCCACGTTCCTTCAGCCACGGCGCCCAAGTCGCCCAGCGTTACGGCGCCCGTGGTGCCCGTGAAGAAGCGCAACTGGGTTTTCCTTCTGTGGTTCAACGGGCATTGCCGCAACTCAAGCACAGCCGCGCCGCCGGTCACGGTGAACAGAACGCCCGGCTCGATGCCTTGCTGGCAATCATGACCCGACTGGCCGACACCTGCGTGCTCTACCGCGCGGGCGAACAAGGTCTGCAAACCATGCAACTTGGCGCCCAGGCCGTGCTCGACGCGGGTGGCAGCGCCAGCCTCGCCGGTCGCCGCCGTTTGCATGAGTTGGATGAACAATTAATCGCTTTGAATGCCTCGCCCGGTGGTGCTGCCGACTTGCTCGCAGCCTGCCTGTTTATTGACCGTATCGAGTCGGGCGATGGCCTCATCCTCTGCCATTCAAGAAGGGAAGCGTTTTGATGGAAACTTTATCCTTTGAATTCCCCGCCGGGCAGCCGCCACGCGGTCGCACGCTGGTGGGCTGTGTCGGCTCGGGCGATCTGGAAGTGCTGATCGAACCGGGTCAGGCCGGCAAGCTGACCATCAACGTACAGACCTCGGTCAATGGCGCGCAGCAACGCTGGCAACATCTGTTCGCGCGTATGTTCGACGGTCAGACACCGCCAGCGATGGCGATTGATATCCACGATTTCGGCGCGACACCGGGCGTGGTGCGCTTGCGTCTGGAACAAGGCTTTGAGGAGATTGGCCATGACTGACAGCGCAGAACTCTTGCAGCCATACCTACAAAGACGCAGCTTCATCGAACTCGGCGCCCGGCAACGAGCGAAAGCCTTGCTCGACCCCGGCACGTTCCGCGAATTGCTCGACCCATTTCAGCGAGTTATGTCGCCGTGGCTTGAGCGCCAGGGCGTGGTACCGCAAGCCGATGACGGCGTAGTGATCGCCAAGGGCAGCATCGGTGGTTTGCCGATGGTCATCGCCGCCATCGAAGGTGCATTCCAGGGCGGCAGCCTCGGTGAAGTCGGCGGGGCGAAGATTGCTGGTGCGCTGGAATTGGCCGCTGAAGATAATCGCAACGGCATTCCAACCCGCGCCGTGCTGCTGCTGGAAACCGGCGGCGTGCGCTTGCAGGAAGCCAACCTTGGGTTGGCGGCGATTGCCGATATTCATGCAGCGATTGTCGACCTGCGCCAATACCAACCGGTAATTGGTGTGGTGGCCGGCAGCGTCGGCTGCTTTGGCGGGATGTCGATTGCCGCCGGGTTGTGCAGTTATTTGCTGGTGACCCAGGAAGCGCGCCTTGGCTTGAATGGCCCGCAAGTGATCGAACAAGAAGCCGGGCTTGAGGAATACGACTCCCGCGACCGTCCTTTCATCTGGAGCCTGACCGGTGGCGAACAGCGTTTCGCCAGCGGTTTGGTGGATCGTTATGCCGCCGATGATGTGGCGCAGATTCAGCAGCAGGTCAGTGAACTGCTGCAACAAGGTTTGCCGGCGCAACAACGCAGCCGTCAGGCGGATCTGTACCTGCAACGGCTGGCACGGCTGGACGCCACACCACAAATCGAACCGGCGACGGTTCGCGATCTGTATCAAGGAGCGCGCTCATGAGCACCTATTCGCTAAGAGGTTTGAACTGGTTCAACGCCTTGAGCGCAGGGGCCAAGCCGGTCGAAGGTTTGCCGGCTTCATTGAAGGTGGCCGATGGTGTGCTGGGTGATCAGCCTGTCCGGTTTATCGCGGTGGTGGCTGATCCGGACAACCGTTTTGTCCGTGCGCGTAACGGTGAAGTGGGACTGCTGGAAGGCTGGGGTTTGGCCAAGGCTGTGGATGAAGTCATTGCTGCTGACAGTGAAAAACCGCACAAACGCGCCTTGATCGCCATCGTCGATGTGCCGAGTCAGGCTTATGGCCGACGCGAAGAAGCCCTCGGCATTCACCAGGCATTGGCCGGGGCGGCAGACAGTTACGCCCGTGCGCGGTTGGCCGGTCATGCGGTGATTGGTTTGCTGGTGGGCAAGGCGATGTCCGGCGCGTTTCTGGCCCATGGGTATCAGGCCAATCGGCTGATTGCCCTGCGCGATCCAGGTGTAATGGTGCATGCGATGGGCAAGGCCTCGGCGGCGCGAGTGACCTTGCGCAGCGTTGAAGAACTGGAAGTGCTGGCCGCGAGCGTGCCGCCGATGGCCTATGACATCGACAGCTACGCCAGTCTCGGTTTGCTGTGGGAAACCCTGTCGGTGGAACAGATTGAGCAGCCGACTGCAGCCGATCTGGCGCGGGTGGCTGAATGCCTGAATCAGGCGATTGGCGATGTAGCCGCCAGCGGTCGCGATCTGAGCAGCCGCTTGGGTGCGAGCAATCGCGGGGCGTCGAGCAAGGTTCGCCAACTGTTGAGAGCGCAGTGGTGAACACGCTTATGGCCCACGATCTGCTCTGGGGAATGACCCCGGAGCAACTGCCGGTGGATGCGCCTGTGTGGGTGATCGACTCGCTCGGTGCGGGGCAGCCAGTGGTGGTTCGGCGTGCGGTTAGCGCGCCGGGTATGGTCGCGGTCGGCGTGCGTGGGCGCTTGCGTGAACAGCGTTTTGCAACGGTGATGTCGGTCGATGCGATTCAGCGGCGGGTCAAACCGGAAGACCTTTGTCACGTTTCGACGGATCGGGACTTGCCTGCAATACGCGCCCTCAATCGACTGCGGCCGATACTCAACGGCTGTGGTTGGGTGTGGGGTGTCAGCGGTAGCGCCGGGTTTGAATTGGCCAGCGGCTTTGTTGCCTTGCACGAGGGCAGTGATCTCGACTTGATCTTGCGCACCCCGCAAGCGCTGGAGCGTTCTCAGGCGCAGTCATTGGTGAAAATTCTGGATGCGGCTGTGTGCCCGGTGGACATGCAGTTGCAGACGCCGTTCGGCGCTGTGGCCCTGCGCGAATGGGCCGGTTCTGCAGGATGTGTATTGCTGAAAAACGCCACCGAAGCCTGTCTGGTGATCGATCCGTGGAACCCGCAGGAGCAAGCCGCGTGAGCAGTTTGCTGGTATTTCCCGGCCAGGGCGCGCAGCAGCCAGGCATGCTCCAGCGTTTGCCTCGCGAGACGCTGATCGAAGCGAGTGATGTGTTGGGCGAAGACACGTTGTTGCTGGATGGCGCCGAGGCCTTGAAGTCGACCCGTGCGGTTCAGCTTTGCCTGTTGATCGCCGGTGTCGCGGCGGCACGTCAGTTATCCATCGCGCCGGATTACGTGGCCGGATTGTCCATCGGCGCTTACCCGGCAGCGGTGGTGGCCGGTGCCTTGAGTTTCAGCGATGCGCTGCATCTGGTCAGCCTGCGTGGTGAGTTGATGCAGCAGGCTTATCCACAGGGCTACGGCATGACCGCGATCATCGGCCTGGAGTTGTCCACAGTGGAAGGCTTGCTGGCGCAGGTTCACAGCGTCGACACGCCGGTTTACCTGGCCAATATCAATGCCGATAACCAGATAGTGGTTGCCGGCAGCGACGGGGCGATGAACGCGGTGGCGACGCTGGCGAAACGTTGCGGTGCAGGTCTGGCCAAGCGGCTGGCGGTCAGCGTGCCGTCGCATTGTCCGCTGCTGGATGCGCCGGCTAAAACCCTGGCCGAAGCCTTTGCCAGGGTGCCGCTGAAAACGCCAACGTTGGGCTATCTCAGTGGCAGCCGCGCCCGGCCCATCATCAACGTCGAAGCCTTGCGCGACGACCTGGCTTTCAACATGTGCCGCGTCGTTGATTGGCGCGGCACCGTGCAAAGCGCTTACGAGCGCGGTGTACGTCTACAGATCGAACTGCCGCCCGGTGCGGTGCTGACCGGGCTGGCGCGCCGGGTGTTCGAGCAGGGCACCGTGATTGCCTTCGACGGTGCGCGGCTCGATACCTTGCAGGCGCTGTTGCGTGAGGAGGGAAGCCGCCAACCTTAGATCGCGACTCAGGCCTTCGAACAACAAAAACAACATTCGACGATGCATTTTGAGGACTACAACAATGATTATTTACGGTGTGGCGCTGTTGGCGATCTGTACGCTGGCGGGAGTGATCATGGGCGATGCGCTTGGCATGTTGCTGGGCGTTAAATCCAACGTTGGCGGGGTCGGGATCGCGATGATCTTGCTGATTTGCGCGCGGTTGTGGATGCAAAAACGCGGCGGCATGACCAAGGATTGCGAGATGGGCGTCGGCTTCTGGGGCGCCATGTACATTCCGGTGGTGGTCGCCATGGCCGCACAACAAAACGTGGTGACGGCCTTGCATGGCGGGCCAGTGGCGGTGCTCGCGGCGATCGGTTCGGTGGTGATCTGCGGCTGCACCATTGCCTTGATCAGCCGGACGCATAAAGGCGAACCCTTGCCCGATGAACCGGTGGACATTACCCCGGTCGGCACACCTGTAGGAGGTCGCTGATATGTGGGAACTCATCGAGAAAGGCCTGACCACCAACAGTCTGGTCACCGCGTTCGCGTTCGTTGGCGTGATCATGTGGGTGTCGGTTGTCTTGTCGAAGCGCCTGACATTCGGGCGGATTCACGGCTCGGCGATTGCCATTGTCATCGGATTGGTCCTGGCGTGGGTCGGAGGTACCCTGACGGGAGGGCAAAAAGGCCTGGCGGATTTGACCCTGTTTTCTGGCATTGGGTTGATGGGCGGCGCGATGTTGCGCGACTTTGCCATTGTCGCCACTGCATTCGAAGTTCAGGCCAGCGAAGCGAAAAAAGCCGGGTTGATTGGCGTGATCGCGCTACTGCTTGGCACGATATTGCCGTTCATTGTCGGCGCGTGCATGGCCTGGGCGTTTGGTTATCGTGATGCGATCAGCATGACCACCATCGGCGCGGGCGCGGTGACGTACATCGTCGGGCCGGTGACCGGGGCGGCGATTGGCGCCAGTTCCGATGTGATGGCGCTGTCGATTGCCACCGGGTTGATCAAGGCGATTCTGGTGATGGTCGGCACGCCCATGGCGGCACGCTGGATGGGGCTGGATAACCCGCGTTCGGCGATGGTGTTTGGCGGGTTGGCCGGGACGGTCAGCGGCGTGACGGCCGGGCTGGCGGCGACGGATCGGCGGTTGGTGCCTTATGGCGCGTTGACGGCGACGTTCCACACCGGGCTTGGCTGCTTGCTTGGGCCTTCGTTGTTGTACTTCATTGTTCGCGGGATTGTGGGTTAAACCGGTAGATCATCGCTGACTGTTCTGGCGCCTTCGCGGGCAAGCCTCGCTCCTACAGGATTTACGCGATCCCTGTAGGAGCTAGGCTTGCCCGCGATGGTCGCGACGCGGTCTCAGCTCTGCCTATTGGCGTACATCCGGCACTCCGCCAGCAGCGCCAGCAAGTTCGGATCGCGCTCCTTGGCCTTCAAGAACACCACCCCGATGTGCTGCTGCAACCGATAGCGTTCCTGCAACGGTATCAGCTTCACCCGGTTCTCATACACCGCCGCAATCCGCCCCGGCAGCAACGCATAACCCACCCCTGAGCTGACCATGCTCAGCAGGGTAAAGATGTCGTTGACCTGCATCGCCACCTTCGGCTCGAACCCCGCCTGCTTGAACACCCGATTACCGTCCTGGTGCGTGGCAAAGCCCTGGGTCAGGGTAATGAACGTCTCGTCGCGCACTTCGGCCAGGTCGACCTCGGCGCGTTGGGCAAACTTCGAATCCGCTGGCGTCGCGAGGAAGATGTCGTCGGAAAACAGCGGAATCTGCTCGCAGTCCGGGTCATTGACGCTCTCGTCCAGCGACACCAGGATCGCGTCGACTTCCATGTTCTTGAGCTTGTACAACAGGTCGAAGTTCGAACCGAGGATCAAGTCGATGTTGAGTTCGCTGCGGCGGATTTTCAGGCCCATGATCAGCTGCGGCACGGTCTTCACCGTCAGTGAGTACAGCGAGCCGAGCTTGAAGCGTTCAGCGGAAAAACCGGCGGCTTCGCGTGTCAGGCGCACGGTTTCGACCACGTCCTGAATCAGCTTCTGTGCTCGCTCTTCGAGCACATAGGCACTTTCCAGTGGCGTCAGGTTACGGCCCTCGTGTTTGAACAGCGGGCAGCGCAGGGCGCTTTCCAGGGAGTGGATCGCCCGGTGCACGCTGACGTTGCTGGTCTGCAACTCGGCGGCGGCGCGGGCGAGATTGCCGGTGCGCATAAAGGCCAGGAACACCTCGAGTTTTTTCAGGGTCAATTCTTCATCGATCAGCATGGCCCGGACTCTTATTCGAATGGCTCGATTGTGCACGCATGCGATGTTTTGTAGCAGCTATGTAGCAGCTGTCGAGTGAAACGAGGCTGCGATCTTTTGATCTTGAAAAAAGCGCAGCCTCGTTGCACTCGACAGCGCCTACAGTTTGCGCGATGTTGCATCAAATTTTGAGGTGAGCAACGCATGTATCACGGGGAACGATTGAACGCCTGGACGCATTTGGTCGGGGCGGTGGCAGCAACGGTCGGGGTGGTCTGGATGCTGGTCATCGCCAGCATGGACGGCAGTCCGTGGAAGATCGTCAGCGTGGCGATTTACGGTTTCACCTTGATGGTCCTGTACAGCGCCTCGACTGTTTACCACAGCGTGCGCGGGCGCAAGAAAGCGATCATGCAGAAGGTTGATCACTTTTCGATCTATCTGTTGATCGCCGGCAGTTACACACCGTTTTGTCTGGTGACCCTGCGCGGGCCGTGGGGCTGGACGCTGTTCGGAATTGTCTGGGGGCTGGCGCTGATCGGCATCCTGCAAGAGATCAAGCCGCGTTCCGAAGCACGGATTCTGTCGATCGTGATTTACGCGGTGATGGGCTGGATCGTGCTGGTAGCGGTCAAGCCGTTACTCGCGGCGTTGGGCACTGCGGGGTTTGCGTGGTTGGCGGCGGGCGGGATTTTGTACACCGTGGGCATTATCTTTTTTGCCCTGGACCATCGGCTGCGGCATGCGCACGGGATCTGGCATTTGTTTGTGATTGCCGGGAGCTTGCTGCACTTTGTGGCGATTTTCTTTTATGTCCTCTAAACCACCGCACTCCTACATTTAATCCTGCGCAGGGATCAAGCGATCCAGTTGTTCCTGGGCGCGGCGGCTGAACACTTGCAACAGATCATTCAAGGTGTGGGGCGGCGGTTCGGTGGCGCGGGTTACCGCGTACAGAGTGATAGGCAGCGGCGGGGTCAACGGGCGAATCGTCGTCGCGGCGGGGGAGGCGCCGAGTGCCGTGAATGGATCGATCACCGCCAATCCGGCGCCGGATTCCACCATCGCCCGGGCCAGTGAATAGGTCTGCACTGCGATGCGTATCCGGGGCGGCGGCTCCACCGCTTCGAGGTAACTGTCGAGTCGGGCCGCCAACGGGTCGGCGCTGGACAAACCAATCAGCGGAGCATCCGCCAGCGCCATCAACGGCAACGGTGTGCCTGCCTCCGCTGCCGACCAGTAACCGGCGGGCGCCAGCGCCACCAGAACGCCGGACGCTAGCGCCTGGGCCTTGAGCCCTGGATGATCCGGTCGTTGCAGGGTCAGGGCGACATCCACTTCGCGCATCAGCAGGTTCTGCACCAGTTCGCGGCTATGGGCGCTCGACAGTTCACAGGCGATGTCCGGGTAGCGCACGGTCCACTCGTGAATCGCCGGCGGCAGCAATGACAGGGCCAGCGCCGGGGTGGCGCCAATGCGCAGGCTATGGCCCGGCTCGCGGCGCAAGCTCTGGGCCAGGCGCCGCACGCCTTGCAGGCTTTCGGTGACCTTATCGACTTCACGCTCCAGCTCCAGCGCTTCCGGCGTTGCCTGCAATTTGCCGCGAACCCGCAAGAACAGAGGGAAACCCAGTTGCTGCTCGGCGTGCTGCAGCACCTTGGTCACCGCCGGCTGAGAGACGTGCAGCAATTGCGCGGCCGCACTGATCGACCCGGTCTGGCGGATCGCCTGGAAAATTTCGATATGACGAAGACGCATGGCAAGTCCATAACCTTTGTTTATGGGTTCGGCATCTTTATTCATTGTTCGCCGCCTGTCACCTGGCTCTAACCTCGGCCTCGCCTTCACAACGGTTTTAGGGACGGACATGGTTCAGCGTGCGTGCATTATCGGCGGTGGCGTGATTGGCCTTGCAACGGCGTATGCGCTAGTGCGCGACGGCTTCGAGGTGACGGTGGTCGAGGCCCGGGATTCGCTGGGCAGCGAAACCAGTTTCGCCAACGGCGGCCAGTTGTCCTATCGCTACGTGGCGCCACTGGCGGACGCCGGCGTGCCGTTACAGGCGATCGGCTGGATGCTGCGCGGCGACTCGCCATTGAAGCTACGTCCGCGTCTCGACCCGACGCAATGGCGCTGGATGGCATCGTTCCTCGCCGCGTGCCGCCATTCGGTCAACCGTGAGAACGCCGCGCATCTGCTGCGCCTGGCGCTGTTCAGCCAGAGCACACTGAAAACCTGGCGCGAAGACGATGGGCTGAGCGGTTTCCAATGGCGGCGCAATGGCAAACTGGTGACATTCCGCAACCCCGCCAGCTTCGGGAAAGCGCGACAAGGCCTGGCCGATCCGCAGCAACAGCAGGTGTTGTCTGCCGCCGAGTGTACGCAGCTGGAACCGGCGCTGGCCGATGCCCCTTTTGTCGGCGCGATCTATACGCCAGACGAAGAAGTCGGCGATTGCCATGGTTTTTGCCAACAACTGGCGGCGCGACTGAAGGCGTCCGGCCGTTGCGAATTTCGCCTGGGCCACGCCGTGACCGGCATTCACCACCGCAACGGCGCGGTCACCGCCATTGAGTTGGGTGCCGAGCTGTTGCCGGTCGAGCAGCTGGTAATTGCCGCCGGCCATCGCAGTCCGCTGCTGGCGCTGCCTGGCCTGCGGCTACCGCTCTATCCCCTGAAAGGTTACAGCCTGACGCTGCCGATCGGTGCCGAACACCGGGCGCCCGAGCTGAGCATCACCGACTACGACCGCAAGATCGTGTATGCGCGCATTGGTGAGCAATTGCGTGTGGCGGCGATGGTCGACATTGTCGGCTTCGACTCGGCCGTCGATCCCGAACGCTTGAGCCTGATCAAGCGCCAGGCCCGCGACACGTTCCCGAATGCCGGCGATTACGATGCCGCCGTGGAGTGGGCCGGCATGCGTCCAGCGACCCCCAGCGGAGTACCGCTGCTGGGCGCTACGGCCTACCGCAATCTGTGGCTCAATCTCGGTCATGGCGCGCTGGGTTTTACCCTGGCCTGTGGCAGCGGCCAGTTACTCAGTGAGCTGATCAGCCAGCGCCAGACTTCCATCGACCTGCTGGGTTTCAGCCACCCGGTCGCTTGAATTTCCCTGTCAGAAAAGGACCCCGTCATGACCATTGAACGTTTTCACAGCAACCCACGCCTGTCAGGCGCCGTGACCTTCGGCGAGCTGGTGTTTCTCTCCGGTCAGGTGTCGGGCGATGCCCTGGATGCCGCCGGTCAGACCCGCGAAGTACTGGCGAAAATCGACGCGTTGCTGGCCGAGGCCGGTAGCGACAAAGATCATTTGCTGAGCGCGACGATTTATCTGAAAGACATCAATGCCGATTTCTCGGCGATGAATGAAGCCTGGTCGGCCTGGCTGTCACCGGGACAGGCGCCGAGCCGCACCACGGTGCAGGCCGATCTGGCGCGCCCGCAAGTGTTGGTGGAAATCACCGTCACTGCGGCCCGCATCTGAACCCACCCGCATCCAACACCCACAACGGAGAATAACAATGCAAAAAATCACGTTGCTCGGCTGCACCCTCGGGCTGTTGCTCGGTAGTCAGGTTCAAGCCAATGAAGCGCCGCTGACCGGCACATTGGGCAAGATCGCCAATGCCAACAGCATCACCCTTGGGTATCGCGATGCGTCGGTGCCGTTTTCCTACGTGGGCGATCACACGGGGCAGCCGATGGGTTATTCAGTGGATCTGGCGAGCAAGATTGTCGAGCGCATCCGCCAGCAACTGACGCTGCCTGAGCTCAAGGTGAAATACACTCTGGTGACTTCCCAGACGCGGATTCCACTGGTGCAGAACGGCACCGTCGACCTCGAATGCGGCTCCACGGGCGTGACTGCCGAACGGCAGAAGCAAGTGGCGTTTTCCTACGGTTTCATCTACGTCAAAGGCCAGCTGCTGACGGCCAGGGACAGCGGGATCAAGAGTTTCGCCGACCTGCGCGGCAAGAACGTGGTGACCACCGCCGGCACCACCAACGAGCGTTTTCTGAAGAGCTACAACGTCGACAACAAGATCGACATGTTCGTGATCAGCGCCAAGGACCACGGCGAAGCCTTCCAGATGCTGCAGTCGGGTCGGGCGGCGGCGTTCTACATGGACGACGCGTTGCTTTATGGCGAACGTGCCAAGGCGCGGGATCCGCATAAATGGGTGGTGGTCGGCGAGGAACAATCGCGGGAAATCTACAGCTGCATGGTGCGCAAGGATGATCCGCAATTCCTCGCCTTGGTGAATGGCGCGTTGGCCGATCTGTACAGTTCGGGCGAGATCAATGGCATCTACCAGCGCTGGTTTGAACAGCCGATCCCGCCGAAGGGGTTGAACCTTGAGTTCCCGATGACCAGTGAACTCAAGGCGATCATCGTCAAGCCGACGAGCGATCCGGTGCAGTAAGGCGTCAGAAGTCGCCCCACAGTTGCTGCGCTACCGCCAGTGCCACCACTGGCGCGGTTTCGGTGCGCAGCACGCGAGGGCCGAGGCGGGCGGCGTGGAAACCGCTGGCTTTGGCCTGTTCGACTTCGGCGTCGGACAGCCCGCCTTCGGGGCCGATCAGAAACGCCAGGCTGGAAGGTTTGGCGTGACTGACCAACGGCTCCGCCACCGGATGTAGCACCAGTTTCAACTCGGCTTGTGCCTGTTTCAACCAGTCCGCCAAAAGCAGCGGTGGATGAATTACCGGCACCCGCGAACGCCCACATTGTTCACAGGCACTGATCGCCACTTGGCGCCAGTGCATCAGGCGCTTGTCGGCGCGCTCATCCTTCAACCGGACTTCGCAACGGTCGCTGAAGATCGGGGTGATTTCAGTGACGCCCAATTCGGTGGCTTTCTGAATCGCCCAGTCCATGCGCTCGCCGCGGGACAGGCCCTGGCCGAGATGGATCGCCAGCGGTGATTCAACCTGGCCGGCGAAGCTTTCATCGATCTGCACGACGACGCGTTTCTTGCCGACCTCCACCAGCGTGGCGCGAAACTCGTGGCCCGAACCGTCGAACAGCTGCAACGCATCGCCCTCGGCCATGCGCAGTACGCGGCTGATGTAATGGGCCTGGGCTTCGGGCAACTCGTGTTCGCCGGTGCTCAGGGGGGCGTCGATAAAGAAGCGGGACAGTCTCATGCGGGTTCTCTGAAAAGGGTCTAAAGCGTCTAAAGGTCGTGCCGACCTTATCGCTGGCAAGCCAGCTCCTACAACGACCGCGATCAACTGTAGGAGCTGGCTTGCCAGCGAAAGCGGCAGACCAGGCACCACAGAAGATCGGGTGAAATCAATCAGCCCGGATCACGGAATCCCGGGTGGAAGTCTTTCGGCACCGCAACGCTGACGCTGTTACGCGTCGCGATGTCGATGCCTTCGCTGGCCACCTCGGCCAGAAAGTCGATCTGCTCCGGCGTGATCACGTACGGCGGCAGGAAATACACCACGCTGCCCAACGGTCGTAGTAAAGCACCGCGTTCCAGTGCGTGCTGGAACACCTTCAAGCCACGACGTTCCTGCCACGGGTAGGCTTCTTTCGTAGCCTTGTCCTTGACCATCTCGATGGCCAGCACCATGCCGGTCTGTCGTACTTCCGAGACGTTCGGATGGTCGGCCAGGTGCGCGGTGGAGGAGGCCATGCGCTGGGCGAGCGCCTTGTTGTTCTCGATGACGTTGTCTTCTTCGAAGATATCCAGCGTTGCCAGTGCGGCGGCGCACGCCAACGGGTTGCCGGTGTAGCTGTGCGAATGCAGGAAGGCGCGCAGCGTCGGGTAGTCGTCGTAGAAGGCGCTGTAGACGTCTTCGGTCGTCACGCAGGCCGCCAACGGCAGGTAACCGCCGGTGAGGGCCTTGGACAGGCAGAGGAAATCCGGGCGGATGCCGGCCTGTTCGCAGGCGAACATCGTGCCGGTGCGGCCAAAGCCGACGGCGATTTCGTCGTGGATCAGGTGCACGCCGTAGCGGTCGCAGGCTTCGCGCAGCAGTTTGAGGTAAACCGGGTGGTACATGCGCATGCCGCCAGCGCCCTGGATCAGCGGTTCGACGATCACTGCCGCGACGCTGTCATGGTTCTCCGCCAGGGTCTGTTCCATGGCGGCGAACATGTTGCGCGAGTGTTCTTCCCAGCTCATGCCTTCGGGGCGCAGGTAGCAGTCGGGGCTCGGCACCTTGATGGTGTCCAGCAGCAGCGCCTTGTAGGTTTCGGTGAACAGCGGCACGTCGCCCACCGACATCGCCGCCATGGTTTCGCCGTGGTAGCTGTTGGTCAGGGTGACAAAGCGCTTCTTGTTCGGCTGGCCGCGGTTGAGCCAGTAGTGAAAGCTCATTTTCAGTGCGACTTCGATGCAGGACGAACCGTTATCGGCGTAGAAGCACCGGGTCAGGCCTTCCGGGGTCATCTTCACCAGCCGCTCGGACAGCTCGATCACCGGCTGATGGCTGAAGCCAGCGAGGATCACGTGCTCCAGCTGATCGACCTGATCCTTGATGCGCTGATTGATGCGCGGGTTGGCGTGGCCAAACACGTTGACCCACCAGGAGCTGACAGCGTCGAGGTAGCGCTTGCCTTCGAAGTCTTCCAGCCACACACCTTCCCCGCGTTTAATCGGGATCAGCGGTAGCTGTTCGTGGTCTTTCATCTGGGTGCAGGGATGCCACAACACCGCGAGATCGCGTTCCATCCACTGTTTATTCAGGCCCATTTTCTGTCTCCTCGAGGCTACCCGCGACGTAGGCGGGCAAACAATCGCGCAAGCCTATGCAATGCGTGGCTTGGGGACAACCCATTGTGTCGATTGAGCTACTTTGTATCGGTCGATAGACGCTGCTGGCAGGCGTCTGAAGCCTGACGTATCCTTCGCGGTTCCTGGAGTCGACTGACTCGTAAAAACTGTTTTTTCTTCATGTATTTCCGGAGTTCGCTGAATGTCTGTCGGTTGGCTGCGCGCCTGTGCGCTGGTGATGTTGGGGCTGTTCAGCGTGTCTGCGCTGGCCAAGGATAAAACCGTGATCGTGGTCGGTGGCGGGCTGTCTGGCCTGACCGCGGCTTACGAGCTGCAAAACAAAGGCTGGCAGGTCACGCTGCTGGAAGCCAAATCGAGCCTGGGCGGTCGCTCCGGCATGGCCACCAGCGAGTGGATCGGCAACGACAAGACTCAGCCGGTGCTGAACAAGTACGTGTCGACCTTCAAGCTGAGCACCACGCCAGCCCCTGAATTCGTGCGGACTCCAGGCTACCTGATCGATGGTGAGTATTTCACCGCCGCCGATCTGGCGACCAAGCAGCCAGCCACTGCCGAAGCGCTCAAGCGCTTCGAAAAAACCGTGGATGATCTGGCGCGCTCGATTGACGACCCGCAGAACCCGATTGCCAACAACACGCTGCACGCGCTGGATCAGATCACCGTGTCCAGCTGGCTCGACAAGCAGAACCTGCCAGCGACTGCTCGTCAGTTGGTGAATCAGCAGATTCGTACCCGCTATGACGAACCTTCGCGTTTGTCGCTGTTGTACTTCGCACAGCAGAGCCGTGTTTACCGTGGCACTTCCGATCGTGACCTGCGTGCTTCGCGACTGGTTGGCGGCAGCCCGGTACTGGCCCAGGCGTTCGTCAAACAACTGAAAACGATCAAGACCAACTCCCCGGTCTCTTCGATCACTCAGGACAAGGACGGCGTGACCGTCAAAGTGGGTAGCGTCGGCTATCAGGCTGATTACGTGGTATTGGCGGTGCCGTTGCGCGCACTGGGCAAGATCCAGATGACCCCGTCGCTGGATGCCCAGCACATGGGCGCCATCAAAGGCACCAACTACGGCTGGCGCGACCAGATCATGCTGAAGTTCAAGACGCCGGTGTGGGAATCCAAAGCGCGCATGTCCGGCGAGATTTTCAGCAATACAGGCCTGGGCATGTTGTGGATCGAGCCTGCCTTGAAGGGCGGCGCCAACGTGGTGATCAACCTGTCTGGCGACAACGCTCGTGTGATGCAGGCGTTCGGCGACAAGCAAATGGTCGATCAGGTGCTGATTCGCCTGCACGCCTTTTATCCACAGGCGCGTGGTTCTTTCACCGGTTATGAAATCCGCCGCTACAGCACCGACCCGTCGATGGGCGGCGCTTACCTGGCCTTTGGCCCGGGCCAGATCAGCAAATACTGGCGCCTGTGGGAGCGCCCGATTGAGCGCGTAGCGTTCGCCGGCGAACACACTGACACCTTGTACCCGGGCACTCTGGAAGGCGCATTGCGCACCGGCCAGCGTGCGGCCAGTCAGGTTGAAGACCTGGCGGCGGGCAAGTCGTTTGAGCCGGCGAAAGTGGCGACGGCAGCGGCGGCCGGCGCGGTGGCGGCGAAGAAAGGTAACTTCTTCAGCAACCTGTTCGGTGGTTCGGATGACGCCAAGAAGCCAGAGCCGGTCAAGGCACCTGAGCCTGTCACTCCACCAGCACCGGCTCCAGCTCCAGTAGCTGCACCGGCACCGGTCGAAGCACCGAAGCCTGCAACGCCAGTGAAAGCCGAGCCTGCCAAAAAGGCACCGGCTAAAGCTCCGGCGAAGAAGCCTGCAGCCAAAACCGAAGCCAAAAAGGCTCCGGTGAAGAAACCAGCGGCTAAACCCGCTGCGACACCGACAACGGTTACCAAGGCGCAGTAAGCGTCGGGATTAAAAAGACGCGGCAGAGATGCCGCGTTTTTTTATGGGTGAAGAAAACCAGTACCGGGAATCGAATAAACCCTGGGGCGCAGGTGTTCTTCTGTTGGACTTCATTTTTTCTCACGCAGTAGTCTTTAATCTTTCCTTAACACGCTCATTACAAGCTCCTGATCGTATTTCTCGAGATTTCAAAGCGAAAACTTCAGCTTTAATTCGATAGATAACCCGATAGTCTTTGGCCAGCACTTACAGGGATCTAGGCAATGCAGCTACGTAACTCTACCTCCCGCTACGGCTGGGTCAGCATTATCATGCACTGGGGCGTGGCACTGGCCGTATTCGGTTTATTCGCCCTCGGACTGTGGATGGTTGGCCTCGACTATTACGACCCATGGCGCAAAGACGGGCCGGATCTGCATAAGAGCATTGGTTTGATCTTGCTGGGCGTCATGGTGCTGCGGGTATTGTGGCGTTTCGTCAGCCCACCACCACCGACCTTGACCAGCTACAGTCGCATGACGCGTCTGGGTGCCCATTTCGGCCATGCCTTTCTGTATCTCTGCCTGTTCGCTGTAATGATTGCCGGTTACCTGATTTCCACCGCAGAAGGTGCCGGTATTCCGGTGTTTGACTGGTTTGAAGTGCCTGCCCTGATTTCCGGACTGCCGGACCAGGCAGATAACGCCGGTGCGATTCACCTCTACCTGGCGTGGGTGCTGGTAATTTTTTCCGGCCTCCATGCGTTGGCAGCATTGAAGCACCACTTTATCGACCGTGATGTGACCCTCAAGCGAATGCTGGGTCGCAAAGCCTGAAGTTCAACCTCGACTCCCTAGGAAAACAAAGCATGTTGAAAAAGACTCTCGCCGCTCTGGCAATCGGTTCTGCTCTGCTGTCCGCCAACGTAATGGCCGCTGACTACGTTGTCGACAAAACTGGCCAGCACGCCTTCGTCAACTTCAAGATCAGCCATCTGGGCTACAGCTTCATCACCGGTACCTTCAAGGACATCGACGGCAAGTTCAGCTTCGACGCTGCCAAGCCTGAAGACAGCAAGATCGAGTTCAATGTGAACACCGCCAGCGTTTTCTCCAACAATGCTGAGCGCGACAAGCACATAGCCGGCGATGATGATCTCCTGAACTCGGGCAAGTTTGCCAAAGCCACCTTCGTTTCCACCAGCGTCACACCAACGGGTAAAAATGCCGCTGGCAAAGACACTGCCGATGTGGCCGGCGACCTGACTATCCTGGGCGTGACCAAGCCAATCGTGGTCAAGGCTACTTTCCTGGGTGAAGGCAAGGATCCATGGGGCGGCTACCGTGCCGGTTTCGAGGGCACCTTCGACATCAAGCGTTCCGATTTCGGCAAGCAAAAAAACCTGGGTCCAGCGTCCGATGCGGTCGAGCTGTACGTGACGTTTGAAGGTGTGAAAGCGAAGTAATGCTGAGACGGTAGGAGCCGAGCTCGCTCGCGATAGCACTATTAGCAACACCTGCGAAACCGAGGTGAACCCATCGCGGGCAAGCCTTGCTCCTACAGTTTTACGTTAGTGCATAAAAAATGCCCCTGATCTCGCGATCAGGGGCATTTTTTATGGCAGCGATAAATCAGCGATTGCGGGTCAGCAACGCTGGTTTTTCGCCACGCGGACGGCCTGGCAATTGATCAAGTTGCTCAGGAGTCGGGAAACGATCGGTTTTCGACTCCTTGTGAATGATCTTCGGCGCTGGACTGCGCGGGTTTTGCACGGCGGGTTCCGAACGCGGCTGATCGTCACGAGCAGGGCGACGGTTGCGGCTTTCTTCGCGACGGGCCTGACCGTCACGTGGAGCGCCGCTGCGTGGGCCGCTGCGTTTGGCCGGCGGCGTGCCGGTGGTGGCGCCATCGCTGCTGCGCGGACCGCTTTGGCGACCCTGAGGCTTGCCGCCGGTGCGCGGAGCACCTGCGCCAGCAGCCGTGCCTTGTGCCGGAGCACCCGGACGGCGACCACGGCCCTGAGCCGGTTTGGCTTGCGGGACGTAATCAACGCGGTTACCGAAGTTATCGATATCGTCGTCCAGGAACTCGTCCGGAGCGCGGTCAGCAGCGGCGCGAGGGGCCGGGCGCTGTTGCTCGCGAGCCGGGGTGCCTTCGCGTGGCTTGTGTTCACGCGCCGGGCGATCGCCACGGCCAGTAGCGGCAGGTTTTTCCTTGCCGCCCTTGTCCTTGCCCTTGTCTTTACGACCGCCACCACCACCGGTGCCGTTCGGGCCGTCGCCGCGCGGGCCACGTGGGTTGCGCGGGTTACGCACATCCGGACGCTCGCGCACTTCTGGTTTCTCGGCTTCTACTGCACTTGAGTCGAAGCCCATCAGGTTGCCGTCGGCAATCTTCTGCTTGGTCATGCGCTCGATGCTTTTCAGCAACTTCTCTTCGTCCGGCGCGACCAGCGAGATCGCTTCGCCCGAACGACCGGCACGGCCAGTACGGCCAATGCGGTGAACGTAGTCTTCGTCGACGTTTGGCAGTTCGAAGTTGACCACGTGTGGCAACTGGTCGATGTCCAGGCCGCGAGCGGCGATGTCGGTGGCCACCAGAATGCGCACTTCACCGGCCTTGAAATCGGCCAGGGCTTTGGTGCGGGCGTTCTGGCTCTTGTTGCCGTGGATCGCGACGGCGCTGAGGCCGTGTTTGTCCAGGTACTCGGCCAAGCGGTTGGCGCCGTGCTTGGTGCGGGTGAACACCAGCACCTGTTCCCAGGCGCCAGCGGTGATCAGGTGGGCCAGCAGCGAACGCTTATGGTTGGCGGCCAGACGGAACACGCGCTGTTCGATACGCTCGACCGTGGTGTTCGGTGGCGTGACTTCGATGCGTTCCGGGTTGTGCAGCAGCTTGCCGGCGAGGTCGGTGATGTCCTTGGAGAACGTCGCCGAGAACAGCAGGTTCTGCCGTTTGGCTGGCAGACGGGCCAAAACCTTTTTCACGTCATGGACAAAGCCCATGTCGAGCATGCGGTCAGCTTCGTCGAGCACGAGGATTTCCACGTGGGACAAATCGACGCTGCCTTGGCCGGCGAGGTCGAGCAGGCGGCCAGGGCAGGCCACCAGTACGTCAACACCGCGGGACATGGCCTGAACCTGCGGGTTCATGCCAACGCCGCCGAAGATGCAGGCGCTGACGAACTTCAGGTCACGGGCATAGACCTTGAAGCTCTCGTGTACTTGAGCCGCGAGCTCGCGGGTCGGGGTCAGGACCAATACGCGCGGTTGGCGCGGGCCATGACGCTGGGATTTGTCCGGGTGACCGTTAGGGAACAACCGCTCCAGGATCGGAAGGGCGAAGCCACCGGTTTTACCAGTACCTGTCTGAGCCGCAACCATCAGGTCGCGACCTTGCAACACGGCGGGAATGGCCCGCTGTTGCACCGGAGTGGGCTCGGTATAGCCCGCTGCCTCGATGGCGCGGACTAAAGCCTCGGAGAGACCGAGGGAAGCAAAGGACATGAGTAATCCTGTTTTAGTTAGGGCTTGGCCCAATGGGAGTCTTGCCTGGCGCGAATGGCGTTTAAGAAGAACGCAATCCCGTCCGGTCCTGCTGGGCCTTGAAAGCTCGTCTGGAGCGCTCGCGCGGGCTGAAGAGCTGCGCTGTAGCGGGGTCAAGATGCCTTTAACAAGTCCGAGCGTCCGGGCGTGAGCCTGGCGGGAAGGCCGGAGTATAACAGAGCAATCACTGCGCGCCGCTTTCCTGCTGCTCAACGGTTTTTGCAGTGGTCGCGGTGGCGGTGTCGGCTTTAAGGGCGGCACCGGGTTCCGCGCCGTAACGGGCGCTCAGCTCCGCGTAGGCGGGTTCGCGCTTGAAGCGCTTGAGCTCGGCACCGAAACGTTGCACCAGCAAATCCATGCCCGCATTTTTACGTACTGCCAGAAACTGACTCTGGTGGCTGATGACGGTCGGGTTTTCAGTGATCTTGTCGCGGATACCCAATTCATCGAGCAAGTGCTGGCCGACCCGGCGATCAGTGATCAACAGGTCGATCCGCCCGCGTATCAGCTTGCCAAAGTTGGCTTCATGGGTCGGCGCCGGTTCACGGGTGAACAGCGGCGATTCGCTGAAGTCCTTGCTGTAGAGATAGCCCGGCGAGGTGCCGATGGTCAGGCCTTTCAGGTCGTTCAGGGTGCGAAACGGATAAGGCCGGTCGTTGGAATAGAACATCACGAACTCGACATCCGAGAGCGGTTCAATGGGATAGAGCAGGGTCGCGTCACGCTCATCGCTGTGGAAAATGTCCAGCACGCCATCCGCCTGGCCGGTTTCGAGCATCGACAGGCAGCGTTTCCACGGCAGGAACTGCCACTCCACTTCGATCCCCAGGCGTTTGAAGACGATGGCTGTGGTTTCGTAATCCAGCCCCAGGGCTTTGCCATTTTCCTCGTAGACGTAAGGCGCCCACGGCTCAGTGACAATGCGCAGCTTCTCGCCCCGGGCTGCGAAGCTCAGGCAAGTAAAAAGCAGCACTGTCAGACATTGCGAAATCAGGGGCATGGCTTGAGATTACGACGAGAAATCATAAAGAGCCAGAAACTGGATCCAGAAGCTCTCACACAAGACATATTCCATAAAAAAGGCCCTGGATTTCGCCAGAGCCTTTTCATGGTTTTGCACTGTTTCAGCGCGGCAACTTCAGGTTGTTCCACACTGCCAGGCTCGCTTCAGCCTGATTCAGTGTGTAGAAGTGCAGCCCCGGTGCGCCACCTTGTAACAGGCGTTCGCACATTTCGGTGATGACGTGCTCACCAAAGCCTTGAATGCTCTGGGTGTCGTCGCCGTAGGCTTCCAGCTGTTTGCGGATCCAGCGCGGGATTTCCGCGCCGCAGGCGTCAGAGAAACGCGCCAGTTTGCTGTAGTTGGTGATCGGCATGATCCCCGGCACGATCGGGATATTCACGCCCAACGCTCGTACACGCTCGACGAAGTAGAAGTAGCTGTCAGCGTTGAAGAAGTACTGGGTGATCGCACTGTCGGCGCCAGATTTAGCCTTGCGCACGAAATTGGCGATATCGTCTTCGTAATTACGCGCTTGCGGATGCATTTCCGGGTAAGCGGCGACTTCGATGTGGAAATGATCGCCGGTCTCTTCACGAATGAATTCGACCAGGTCGTTGGCGTGGCGCATTTCACCGCTGGCCATGCCCATGCCCGAAGGCAGGTCACCGCGCAGGGCAACGATACGCTTGATGCCGGCAGCCTTGTACTGGGCCAGCAGGCCGCGCAAGTCGTCCTTGCTGTCGCCCACGCAAGACATATGCGGTGCGGCAGGGACTTTGACTTCGCTTTCGAGCTGCAACACGGTGTTGAGGGTGCGATCACGGGTCGAACCGCCAGCGCCATAGGTGCAGGAGAAGAAATCGGGGTTATACGTAGCCAGCTGACGGGCAGTGGCGAGCAGCTTTTCATGCCCAGCGTCGGTCTTCGTAGGGAAGAACTCGAAGCTGTAGCGACGGTCTTGGGACATGGTCGTATCCTTGGAAACGCGAGAGCCAACGGTGTGTCCGTTACGACGCCTTCGCTGGCAAGCCAGCTCCTACAGGGATTGCGTCGTACGCGTTTCCTTTGTAGGAGCCGGCTTGCTGGCGAATCAGGCGATGCGGTGTATCAGAACACCGCGTCGCCGGTCAGCGAATCAGTAGCGGTAAGCGTGCGGCTTGAACGGACCTTCGACGGTCACGCCGATGTAGTCGGCCTGGGTCTTGGTCAGTTGAGTCACAACGCCGCCGAAACCGCGGACCATTTCCAGGGCCACTTCTTCGTCGAGTTTCTTCGGCAGTACTTCAACGGTCAGGCGCTCGGCTTTCTGGGCAGGCGACAGGTCGGCGTACTTCTGACCGAACAGGAAGATCTGTGCCAGCACCTGGTTGGCGAACGAACCGTCCATGATGCGGCTTGGGTGGCCAGTGGCGTTACCCAGGTTAACCAGACGGCCTTCGGCCAGCAGGATCAGGTAGTCGTCGTTCTGAGCGTCGAAAGCACCCGGGCCGGTACGGTGGATTTTGTGAACCTGTGGCTTCACTTCTTCCCACGCCCAGTTTTTACGCATGAAAGCGGTGTCGATTTCGTTGTCGAAGTGACCGATGTTGCATACAACAGCGCGCTTCTTCAGGGCTTTGAGCATGTTCGAGTCGCAAACATTGACGTTGCCGGTGGTGGTCACGATCAGGTCGATCTTGCCCAGCAGTGCTTTGTCGATGCTGGCTTCGGTGCCGTCGTTGATGCCGTCGATGAACGGCGAAACCAGCTCGTAGCCGTCCATGCAGGCTTGCATGGCGCAGATCGGGTCAACTTCGGAGACTTTAACGATCATGCCTTCCTGGCGCAGGGACTGAGCGGAGCCCTTGCCCACGTCACCGTAACCGATGACCAGCGCTTGCTTGCCGGACAGCAGGTGGTCAGTGCCGCGCTTGATCGCGTCGTTCAGGCTGTGACGGCAGCCGTACTTGTTGTCGTTCTTGCTCTTGGTCACAGAGTCGTTGACGTTGATGGCCGGGATTTTCAGCTCGCCCTTGGCCAGCATGTCCAGCAGGCGGTGAACGCCGGTGGTGGTTTCTTCAGTGACGCCGTGGACGCGGTCCAGGATCGCCGGGTATTTCTTGTGCAGCAGCTCGGTCAGGTCGCCGCCGTCGTCGAGGATCATGTTGGCATCCCAAGGCGCGCCATCCTTCAGGATGGTTTGCTCCAGGCACCACTCGTACTCTTCTTCAGTCTCGCCTTTCCAGGCGAAAACCGCGATGCCGGCAGCAGCGATAGCGGCAGCAGCCTGGTCTTGAGTCGAGAAAATGTTGCAGGACGACCAACGCACTTCGGCACCCAGGGCAACCAGGGTTTCGATCAGCACGGCAGTCTGAATGGTCATGTGGATGCAGCCGAGGATTTTCGCGCCTTTGAGCGGCTGCTCACCGGCGTATTTGCGGCGCAGACCCATCAGGGCAGGCATTTCGGATTCGGCGATGATGGTTTCGCGACGACCCCAGGCAGCCAGGGACATGTCGGCCACTTTGTAATCGTTAAAATCTGCAGGCGTGATAACAGCGCTCATGAAGAGCCTCCATTCGTAATGTATGCGAATGGGCGCCGTTGTGCGTTTAGTGTCTGGCTGATCACAGCCAAGCAACGCCCCATCCGAGCCTGACAGGTCGAACCTGCTGCAGCGCCCCTCGGACAGGTGGCGGGAAAACGGTATCAATGAATCGTTACCGTTTTGAAACGGTGGCGATTATAGCGGGCTATGCTGATCTTCCAAAGCGTTTCTGTCGGTCAATGTCTGAACGGTAATCGAGACCATAGTCTATGCGTAATAGAGCTCTAGCCCGGGCTCTGCCATGATGCCCCTCATCATTTCGCAAGACGCTCAGGAGTGAATATGAATTTCCACACCCGCAAATGGGTAAAACCTGAAGACCTCAACCCCAACGGCACGCTGTTCGGCGGCAGCCTGTTGCGCTGGATCGATGAAGAAGCGGCGATCTATGCCATCGTCCAGCTGGGCAACCAGCGCGTCGTCACCAAGTACATTTCCGAAATCAACTTCGTCAGCGCCTCGCGCCAGGGCGACATTATCGAGCTGGGCATCACCGCCACCGAGTTCGGTCGCACCTCGATTAGCCTGACGTGTGAAGTGCGTAACAAGATCACCCGCAAAAGCATCCTCACCGTGGAAAAGATGGTGTTCGTCAACTTGGGCGAAGACGGCTTACCGGCGCCGCATGGTCGTACCGAGATCAAATACGTCAAAGATCAGTTTCAGGATGATGTGGCCGGCTCGTAATGCGAGCCCTGTAGGAGCCGAGCTTGCTCGCGATGGGTTCACTTCGGTTTCGGCGGTGATGCGAATGACGCCATCGCGAGCAAGCTCGGCTCCTACAGGAGTGGTTTCGTTTATTCGAGTACTGAACAGCTCCGAACCACGCGTGTCGTACCTACATGACACGCCACCGGTTCCGGAACGCTATGGACACCCCAAAAGACGGCAAAACCCCGAACCTCTCGGCTGAAGAACAGCACGAAGTCGACAAAAACCAGCCACCCCGTGCGGCGGTGCTGCACGAAATCATCCGCACTCAAGGCGATCAGGAACTCGAGCGCAGTGTCGCTGCCCTGTGGTGGTCGGCGCTGGCCGCTGGCTTGACCATGGGCCTGTCGCTGATGGCCATGGGTTTGCTCAACTCACGATTGCCGGACGGCGAGCACTTCAAAGTGATCGCCAGTTTTGGCTACTGCGCCGGTTTTCTCGCGGTGATCCTCGCTCGTCAACAGTTGTTCACCGAAAACACCCTGACCGCCGTGCTGCCGGTCATGACCAAGCCCACATTCAACAACTTCGGTCGGTTGCTGCGCCTGTGGACGGTGGTGCTGGTGGGCAACCTGTGCGGTACGTTGCTGGTGGCTTATGTGATGCTGAACCTGCCGATTTTCGACAGCAAAACCGACCTGGCTTTTCTCGAAATCGGCCGCAAAGTCATGGAAAACCACACCGGCCAAATGTTCGCCAAGGGCATCGTCTCGGGCTGGATGATCGCCACCATGGTCTGGATGATTCCGTCCATGGAGAGCGCAAAGATGGGGATCATCATTCTTATCACCTACCTTATGGCGCTGGGTGATTTCACCCATATCGTGGTCGGCTCCGCCGAGGTGTCGTACCTGGTGTTTGCCGGCGAGTTGCCGTGGAAAGATTTCTGGCTGGTGTTCGCCGGGCCGACGCTGGCGGGGAATATCATTGGTGGCAGCTTTATCTTTGCTTTGATCAGCCATGCACAGATTCGCAGCGAGAGCGGGCCGCCGAAGAAAAGCGCGGATCAGGCACCTGATCCGCGCAAGCGCAAAGAGGCGTGAAGACAGGTGTACCGCGTCAACTTCTTCGCGATCTTGCTCGCTCCCACAGGAAATACGCTGTCCATGTGGGCGTGAGCCTGATCGATGATCAGCAGTTGCAGGCGAGCGACATCGGGCAACAGGCCCATGATGACGAGTTCAGTGGTGCCGATGCCGAACGCGGCAACGCCGAGGGCGAGCAAGGTCGCTGTGATCAGGCATACGCACGCCGATGTCCGCTCTCGGTGAGAGCGGGCATGGACAGAATTTATTGGAATTAGTCTGTGCGCAACTGAGTGCGGCGTGGTCGCTTGCAGTATAAACAGCTGCTGATCTATGGCGAATCAATTCTCCGGGCGCTTTGCGCAGGGAACAAAAACAAATAAAGGAGTGTGCCGTGCTTGCAACAGCACTGGTGTTAGTAGCGGCGCTGTTGCACGCGGCGTGGAATACCCTGATCAAATTCAGTGCGGAACGCTTGTTGGTAGTGGCCTGCATGGACAGCGTGGCGCTGTTGTTTGTCGCCGTGATGGTGCCGTTCTTGAGCGTGCCACCCAACGAAATCTGGCCGTGGATTCTGGCGTCGGCGGCGTTCGAATTGCTCTACCGTTACCTGCTGATCCAAGCGTATCGGGTCGGTGACCTTGGCCTGGTGTATCCGCTGATGCGTGGCTTGTCGCCGCTGGTGGTGCTGGCCTTGACGCTGATCTTTGCCGGGGAAGTGCTGACGAATCAGCAGATATTTGGAATTCTGTTGATCCCGTTCGGCATGGCGTGCCTGCTGTGGCAGGGCGGTGGTGGCGCGCGATTGCCATGGTCAATGCTGCCCGTGGTGGCACTGATCGGCTTGTGCATCGGTTGCTACACCTACATCGACGGTCAGGCGTTGCGGCGCTGGTCACATCCTCTGGACTATCTGGTCTGGGTCACGTTGTTCAGTGCCTGGCCATTCCCGTTGCTGGCGCTGGTGCGCAAGCGCCCGGCATTCAGATTGTTCTGGCGTGAACAGTGGCGGCTGGGGCTGGCGGTCGGATTCTGTGTGTTGTTCAGCTACGCTCTGGTGCTGTGGGCTATGCAGCTGGGCTCGATTGCCGAAGCGGCAGCGTTGCGTGAGATCAGCGTGATTCTGGTGGTGCTGTTCGGCATGCGTTACCTGAAAGAACCTTTTGGTCGACCACGACTGCTTGCGTGTGGACTGGTGATGATTGGCATATTGGTGATGAAGTTTTAACCGAAACCCGAATTCCTAAAACTGAAGAAAGGACTGCTCTATGACGGTTGCCCTGTGGTGCATTTTGATCGTGATTTTCCTGCCGTATATCGGCACGGGTGTCGCCAAGATCAGTGGCGGGTTCAGACTGAAAGACAACCATGATCCCCGGGATTTTCTCGACTCGCTGGAGGGTTTGGGCCGGCGTGCGTATGCAGCGCAACAGAACAGTTTTGAAGTGACCCCGGCGTTCGCCGCAGCGGTGATCGTGGCGCACCTGGCCGGCAATGCCGAACTGGTGACGATCAACGTGCTGTCGGTGTTATTTATCACCAGTCGATTGCTGTACATCATTTGCTATCTGGCGGACTGGGCGACTTTGCGGTCGTTGGTGTGGTTTGTCGGGATGGGGTTGATTGTCAGTTTCTTTGTGGTGTCGGTCTGACAAAACTTCAGTGATTTTTCTGGCCCCTTCGCGAGCAGGCTCGCTCCCACAGGGGCTGGTGGATCACTGAAGATCCATTGTGGGAGCGAGCCTGCTCGCGAAAGCTATCTAACCGGCACTACAGATCTCAGGGCTTAGTGTTGGTCGCATCAGCCACCTGAGGCACTTGCGGTAACGCCGCACCTTTAGGCCACAGCATCCAGATCTGCCCTTGCTGCTTCATGTCCCCGGCCAATTGCCCGGCCGCTTCACCTGTGCCCCAGAACAGGTCCGCACGGACCTCGCCGGCAATCGCGCCGCCGGTATCTTGAGCCGCCACCGGACGAACCAGTGCAGTGCCGTCCGGTTTAGTGGTGGATAGCCACAACAGGCTGCCCAGCGGAATCACCTTGCGGTCCACTGCCGCGCTATACCCCGCCGTCAACGGCACATTCAATGAGCCGCGAGGCCCTTCGTTGCTGTCCGGGTTGCGGGTGAAAAACACATAGCTGGGGTTGCTGGCAAGCAGCTCGGGAATGCGTGTCGGGTTGGCCTTGGCCCAGGTGCTGATCGCACCCATGGTCACGTCTTCTTTCTTCAGCTCGCCTTGCTCCACCAGCCAGCGCCCAATGGGCCGATACGGATGGCCGTTCTGGTCGGCGTAAGCGATGCGCAGTTGGCGACCGTCATCGAGCTGGATTCGCCCCGAACCCTGGATTTGCAGGAATTGCAGGTTCATCGGATCAGTCAGCCAGGCAACCACCGGCGCCTTGGCCCCTTTGGTCCCGATCGCTGCTGCATCGTCGTAAGGCTTGAGCACTCGCCCTTCAAGTCGACCGCGCAGGCGTTTGCCCTTGAGTTCCGGATAGAGGCTGTCCAGCGAGACAATGATCATGTCCTCGGGTACGCCATAGACCGGGATGTTTGCCGTCGTGGTTTGGGTCAGGCTGCCAGGGTAGACCGGCTCGTAGTAGCCGGTGATCAAACCATTGGGGTTGTCATTGGCGGCGCGCAGGCCATAGACATCCAGATTTTGTTTCAGAAAATTGCGGATATCAGGGGCGGTTTGCGACACGTTGGCGGAAGCCGCGCAGGTCGTGCCCCAGACCGGGTCGGCCTTGAGTCGGTTGCAGGCACTGCGCCACGAACCGAAACCGGCGACCAGGTCGTTATCGGATACCGTTGGCAGCGCTTCCCAAGTGGCTCTGGAATAGGTGGCCAGTGCGTGGGTTTTTGGCTTGTTGTTATCGCCGCCGGTGCAGCCGGCGAGTACGGCCACCATTGGAAGAGTCCACGCGAGGTGGTGACGCCATGCCTTGAAACGGCTGTTCATGGAGTAATTCCTTTGCCGGTCGCCTGAGTGCTCCATGCGCTCAAACAACCCGTATTGATAATAGGGCTATTGGTCTTTGTCGATGACACGAGGATACTGGCCGCCGTTTCCCGTGACCTGAAGCCACCATGATTTTTAAAAGACTTTCTGTTGTATTGCTGGCGTGCCTGATGTTGTCCGCTTGTGGCGGTGTCGACCCGAATTCGCCGCTGGGTCAGCGCAAAGCGATCTTCAAGCAGATGCTCCAAACCGGTGAAGACCTGGGCGGCATGTTGCGTGGTCGCATTGCGTTTGATGGCCCGAAATTCGCCAACGGTGCCGTGAAGCTCGATGCGCTGTCCCGTGAACCGTGGAAACATTTTCCACAGGTGCGTGAAGAAGATCACACCAGTGCCAAGGACAATGTCTGGCAACAGCAGACACGTTTTCAGGAAATGTCCCGCAACCTTGAAGCCGCCACCGGTGAATTGGTGATCGCCAGCCAGGTTCAGCCTTACAAGGCCAGCAACCTTGGGCCGGCGGTGCAGAAAGTTGAAGATGCCTGCAGTGCTTGCCATAAACAGTTTCGGGATCATTGATTCTCGCTTGGCTGGTCGATCGTTCCCCACGCAGAGCATGGGAGCGATCGCTGCAAAACGCCTTATTTATCCAACTCGTCGAGCGCATCCTGCAATTCCTTGCGGGACTCGGCGAGTTTGTCTTTTCGGTTGTTGATCTTCTCGGGGTCACCTTTCTTCATGGCTTTGTCGAGGTCTGCCTGACGCTTGCTGACTTCATGCTTGGCATTGAGGACTTTGTTTTCCCGTTCTTTCTTCAGCGAAGCATCGGTGCAATGAGCCGTGACTTCGCTCAGGGCGGTTTCCAGGCCTGCTTGCTGGTCGGCGTTGCCATGTGACTTGGCCAGTTCGATCTGGTTGATGATGCCCTGTTTCTTGGCCGCGCAGCCGGTCAACTCCGGTGCTTCTTCAGCCGCCATCAGTGGAGCGGCCAACACACTGCAAAGGGTCAGCAGGGCGAGCGGTGAAAGAAATTTCATAAAAGCTCCATGTGCAAAGGCAAGCGGGTCAGTGTGGCGATGGGCGTTTGAGCACATCGGCACCTAGGGGTTCCCGGGCTGCCGGGCATTGTCGGTCTCTAGAAACCGTCAATTCCGGCAACTCGTAATGTTTCACTCAAGGCCAGGACCTGCGGGTCGCGAAAAAATGCGCTCAGTTGGGCCGCACGTCCCGGGCCGATCCCGGCTTCAGCCTGCCATTGTTTGGTGTTTCGATTCGCCAGTTCCTGCCATGAATTGGCAAGCTGCGCCTGCCCCGTCGGAGGTAAACCCAAGGCTTTCAACCAACGACTGAAAGGACGCTGTCGAGCGCTGTTGAAACTGTTTAAAAGACGAGCACTGCTGCGTTCGCCGAAGCCGTTAATGGTAGCAAGCTCTTGAGCGTCGAAGGTCAACCAATCCAGAAGGCCATTCAGACGGCCTGTTTCTAAAAGTTTCTCCCATGTTCCGGGGCCTACATGGGGTAAGGCCAGCCCCTGCTTGCCACTGAGCCAGGCCAGTCGCGCAAGGAATTGGCTTTCGCACCCCGGTGTCGGCTTCCAGCAACTCAAAAGATGGAAGTCGGCTGCCAGCGGAACATTCAACTCGGGGCGTTCGGTGTTGCGCAGTACAACGCTGTCGAGCCTGGGAATGGTCAGTCCCGCCAAGCTGATGGACACCTGATCGCCGGGACGGATGTCCAGTTCCTCCCAGCGCCGCAGCGAGCTGACACTTACGCGCTTGATCTGCCGGTCATCGAGCGTCACTGGTGTCAGGTTCAGCACCGGTGTGATCCGACCGGTGCGCCCAATTTTGAACTCGACTGTTCGCACCTGCGCCAGCGCCTGAGCGAACGGGTATTTCCAGGCGACGGCCCAGTAGGGTGTTTTTGCTTGCCAGCGTTCGGCCGAGGGGCGCTGACTTTGGCGCAGGACGACACCGTCACTGGCAAACGGCAGGGACGAGCGATACCAGTGATCGCGCCAACGTTGCGCATCAGCCAATGTCTGGATCGGTTGGCTGTAGGGCGCAGTGCTCGGGAAGCCCAGCTCATCCAGAGTCGCGTTACGCTCGGGCAGATTGGCCGGGCCTTGTGGCCAGTCCCAGACAAACAGCCTGATGCCGGTGGCGTGTTCAGGGGTGATGGTCTTGCGGGCCATCAGGCCGGCCACGGTGGAGCGGGCATTGAGGCTACCGCTCTTGGCTTGTACGTGGTCAGTCAGATGCCAATAGAGTTCGCCTTGCACCAGCAAATCCACTGATTGGGCCAGTTGCCGAGGAATGCTGGGGATCAATCGTGCCGAGGTCGTCCAGTCCTGTCCGTTCACCCCGTCGCCACGGCTGATGGCTTGGTGTAGCAGGCCATCGCGATAGATCAAAGTCACGGCCACACCATCGACCTTGGGTTGTATCCAGAGGTCCTTGCGATCGCGCAGCCAGTTTTCCACGGCCTGTTCATCACGGAGTTTGTCCAGGCCAGTGTGGGCGATGGGATGGGCTGTCTGGCCACTGGCAGTGCGCAAGGGTTCGGGCGCACTGCCCAAGTCAAAACACTCACGCCATTCGATCAATTGCGCGCGGGACTGATCGTAGATGTCGTCGGCGACCAGTGAGCGTCCGCTCCGGTGATAGCGGTCGTCCCAACGGTCGATTTGTTTTTGCAGGGCGGTAATTTCGTCCAGGGCGCGGGCGGGTGGCCAGTCGGGGCAGTCGGCTGCGTTTGAGCTGAGGCAAAACCAGGTCAGGAAGAAAACGGAAAACAGGCGCAGAAGCATTGTGAGCGTCCTTGCTCAAGTGGAGTGCTTGAAGGCTAGTCAAAATTTTCAGGCGGGAAGGGTAGGTGTTTTGCCTGGTGTTTCAGGGCGACCGGGCTGGCCTCTTCGCGAGCAGGCTCGCTCCCACATTCAATCTGTGGCGTACACAAAACCCCTGTGGGAGCGACGGTTCGACGATTCGACCTGCTCGCGATGGCGGCGATACGGTGCAAAGCGAAAGACAATAAAAAGCCCCGCACGACGAACCGTGCAGGGCTTTGGGTACCGCCGGGGAAATCTTACAAACCGGCAGCCAGACGCAGGTCGTCGGCGCGGTCGGTTTTTTCCCAAGTGAACGTGGTGAATGTATCGTCGCCCACGGTCTTGGTGGCCGGGGTGCGACCAAAGTGGCCGTACGCAGCGGTTTCCTGATACATCGGGTGCAGCAGGTTGAGCATGGTGGTGATTGCGTATGGACGCAGGTCAAAAATTTCGCGAACCAGTTTGACGATTTTGTCGTCGCTGATTTTGCCGGTACCGAAGGTGTTCAACGAGATCGACGTAGGCTGAGCAACACCGATCGCGTAGGAAACCTGAATCTCGCAGCGCTCGGCCAGACCTGCAGCAACGATGTTCTTGGCCACGTAACGACCGGCGTAGGCGGCCGAACGGTCAACCTTCGATGGATCTTTACCGGAGAACGCGCCGCCGCCGTGACGGGCCATGCCGCCGTAGCTGTCGACGATGATCTTGCGACCGGTCAGGCCGCAGTCGCCAACCGGGCCGCCGATGATGAACTGGCCAGTCGGGTTGATGTGGAACTGGGTGTCCTTGCTCAGCAGTTCGGCAGGCAGTACGTGCTTGACGATCAGCTCCATCACGCCTTCGCGCAGGTCTTTGTACGACACGTCAGGGTTGTGCTGGGTCGACAGTACAACGGCGTCGATACCGACAACCTTGCCGCCTTCGTAACGGCAAGTCACTTGCGACTTGGCGTCCGGACGCAGCCAAGGCAGCAGGCCGGATTTACGGGCTTCGGCCTGGCGTTGAACCAGTTGGTGCGAGAAGGTGATCGGTGCTGGCATCAGCACGTCGGTTTCGTTGCTGGCGTAGCCGAACATCAGGCCCTGGTCGCCGGCGCCCTGGTCTTCAGGCTTGGCACGATCAACACCCTGGTTGATGTCGGGGGACTGCTTGCCGATGATGTTCATCACGCCGCAGGTCGCACCGTCAAAGCCGACATTGGAGCTGTTGTAGCCGATGTCGAGAATCACGTTACGGACGATGTCTTCCAGATCGACCCAGGCCGACGTGGTCACTTCACCGGCGATGATTGCAACGCCGGTTTTTACCAGGGTCTCGACCGCTACACGGGCGAACTTGTCTTCAGCAATGATGGCGTCCAGCACTGCATCGGAAATCTGGTCGGCGATTTTGTCCGGATGTCCTTCAGACACGGACTCGGAGGTGAAGAGGGAGTATTCGCTCATCTCGATGTTTTCCTGAATTTACCGATGGTGAGTGTCGCCAGTCGGTCGCTGAAAGTGGCGGACCTGGATCTGGAAACCATTACGTAAGCCTATATAGAGACTTTCCCCGGGAACGAGTCCCGCAGCGGTGGCCCAACGGGCCAAATCGTCCTGTTCAAACCCCATCCAGAGATCACCGCAGGCCTCCCTGGCCCAACTCTGGTTGTGGCTACATAACTCTGTCACGAGCAGGCTACCGCCCGGATGCAGCAGGTCGGCCATGTGCTTGAGCGCTTCGGCCGGCGCGGCGAAATGGTGCAGCACCATGTTCAGTACAACGCAATCGGCTTGAAGGCTTACACCGTTCAATGCATCGGCCAATTGCAGGCTGACGTTAGCCAGCTTTTCACGTTCACAGACCTGGCGGGCCAGTTCGAGCATCGCCGGGCTGTTGTCCAGCGCGGTGACTTCAGTGAAGCGGCGCGCCAGTTCCGGCAGAAACTCGCCGTCACCGGGGCCGACTTCAATGGCCGTGGCGCCTGTGCTGAAACTCAACTTGTCGAGCAAGGCCACCACGCTTTCGCGGTACTGCGGCAGGCCGGCGATCAAGTCTTGCTGGGCGCGAAATTTCTCCGCGACCCGTGAGAAAAAGTCCCGGCTGGCCGCCGCTCGTTGCCCATGCACCTGACCGATCCGCGATTGCACATCGGCCGGCAGGGTCAGGTTGTCCACTTCTTCCAGCAGCGCGGCGTGCAACTTGCCACCCAGCAGGTCGGTATGGGGCAGGGCGCGACGGTAGAAAATCGCGTTACCTTCACGGCGGGTCGCCACCAGGCCGGCCTGGGCCAATACCTTGAGGTGATGACTCATGCCGGACTGACCGATGCCGAAGATCTGCGCCAGTTCCAGTACGCCGAACGAATCGTTGGCCAGGGCACGCAATACATTCAGACGCAGAGGATCGCCGCCGGCCTTGCAGAGGGCCGCCAGCTCGTCGCAATTGTCATGTTGAATGGAAGGCACGGGTAAATTCATAGGGCCAGCAGTCTAGTGACGGGTAGAAATCCCTGCAAGAGCAATATCAAAAAGTTTTGATATTGCTCGATAGATGGCACTTCTCGACGTCAGGTTCAGTCAACAAACGGACAGCGGAAAGGTTTCACCCGTCGAAACCGTCGTTATCAAATGGAAAAACGCCTCCAGATGACTATCTGTCATTGCCCCGAGGCGGCCCGGTGAGGGAAAATGCTCGCCTTTTTTCCATTTCGTTTTATTCACTCTCGTTACAGAACCCGCAGGAGAACAGCGATGCCAAGCCGTCGTGAGCGTGCCAACGCCATTCGTGCCCTCAGCATGGATGCCGTGCAAAAAGCCAACAGCGGCCATCCCGGTGCCCCTATGGGTATGGCGGATATCGCCGAAGTACTTTGGCGTGACTACCTGAAGCACAACCCGAGCAATCCATCGTTCGCCGACCGTGACCGCTTCGTGCTGTCCAACGGTCACGGTTCGATGTTGATCTACTCGCTGCTGCACCTGACCGGCTACGACCTGTCGATCGATGACCTGAAGCAGTTCCGCCAATTGCACAGCCGCACCCCGGGCCATCCGGAACTCGGCTACACCCCGGGCGTTGAAACCACCACCGGTCCACTGGGCCAGGGCCTGGCCAACGCCGTGGGTTTTGCCCTGGCTGAAAAAGTCATGGCGGCGCAGTTCAACCGTCCTGGTCACAACATCGTCGACCACCACACCTATGTGTTCCTGGGTGATGGCTGCATGATGGAAGGCATCTCCCACGAAGTCAGTTCGCTGGCCGGTACTTTGGGCCTGGGCAAGCTGATCGCTTTCTACGATGACAACGGCATCTCCATCGATGGCGAAGTCGAAGGCTGGTTCACCGACGACACGCCAAAGCGTTTCGAAGCCTACAACTGGCAGGTGATCCGCAACGTCGACGGTCATGATCCGGAAGAGATCAAGACTGCAATCGAAACCGCGCGCAAAAGCGATCAGCCAACCCTGATCTGCTGCAAGACCACCATCGGTTTCGGTTCGCCGAACAAGCAAGGTAAAGAAGACTGCCACGGCGCCCCATTGGGTGACGCGGAAATCGCCTTGACCCGCGCTGCACTGAAGTGGAACCACGGTCCGTTCGAAATCCCGGCTGACATCTACGCCGAGTGGGACGCCAAGGAAGCCGGCAAAGCGACCGAAGCCGAGTGGGATCAGCGTTTCGCTGCTTACTCCGCTGCGTTCCCGACCGAAGCCAACGAACTGATCCGTCGTCTGAGCGGTGACCTGCCAGCCGACTTCAGCGAAAAGGCCGCCGCCTACATCGCCGAAGTGGCTGCCAAAGGCGAAACCATCGCCAGCCGTAAAGCCAGCCAGAATGCTCTGAATGCCTACGGTCCGATGTTGCCGGAATTCCTCGGCGGCTCGGCTGACCTGGCCGGCTCCAACCTGACCCTGTGGAAAGGTTGCAAAGGCGTCACCGCCGAAGACGCCAGCGGCAACTACATGTACTACGGCGTGCGCGAGTTCGGCATGACCGCCATCATGAACGGCGTTGCCTTGCACGGCGGCCTGGTGCCTTACGGCGCGACCTTCCTGATGTTCATGGAATACGCCCGCAACGCAGTGCGCATGTCGGCCCTGATGAAGCAGCGTGTGATCCACGTCTACACCCACGACTCCATCGGTCTGGGCGAAGACGGCCCGACTCACCAGCCAATCGAGCAACTGGCGAGCCTGCGTTGCACGCCGAACCTCGACACCTGGCGCCCGGCCGATGCCGTTGAATCGGCGGTGTGCTGGAAGTACGCGCTGGAGCGTAAAGACGGCCCGTCGGCGCTGATCTTCTCGCGTCAGAACCTGCAGCACCAAACCCGCAATGCGATCCAGATCGCCGAAATCGCCCGTGGCGGTTACGTGTTGAAGGACTGCATCGGTGAGCCTGAGCTGATCCTGATCTCCACTGGTTCCGAAGTGGGCCTGGCGGTTCAGGCTTACGACAAGCTGACCGAACAAGGTCATAAAGTGCGCGTTGTTTCGATGCCGTGCACCAGCGTGTTCGATGCTCAGGATGCTGGCTACAAGCAAGCGGTTCTGCCGTTGCAGGTCAGCGCCCGTATCGCCATCGAAGCCTCCCACGCGGACTACTGGTACAAGTACGTGGGCCTGGAAGGCCGCGTGATCGGCATGACCACCTACGGCGAGTCGGCGCCTGCGCCAGCCTTGTTCGAAGAGTTCGGCTTCACCCTGGAAAACATCCTGGGTCAGGCTGAAGAGCTGTTGGAAGACTAAGCACAACGCGGTGGTTTCATGACCACCGCAATCCCTTGTAGGAGCTGGCTTGCCAGCGAAGACGTCTGTGCAGCCAACGGCAATGCAGAGACTAATGGCCTCTTCGCTGGCAAGCCAGCTCCTACAGGGGTTGTGTTGTTAACGAGATTTCGTCTGACTGCGTCTATCGAGAACCCCATGCCTCAACCGCGTCCTTACAAAGTTGCACTCAACGGCTACGGCCGGATTGGTCGTTGCGTCTTGCGTGCGTTGTTTGAGCGAGGCGAAAAGGCCGGGTTTGAAATTGTCGCGATCAACGATCTGGCTGACATGGCCAGCATCGAATACCTGACACGCTTCGACTCCACTCACGGGCGTTTTCCCGGTGAAGTGAAAGTCGACGGCGATTGTCTGCATATTAATGGCGACTGCGTGAAGGTCCTGCGCAGTGCCACCCCCGAAGGCATCGATTGGGCGTCGCTGGGCGTCGATCTGGTGCTGGAATGCTCCGGCGCTTATCACACCCGTGAAGACGGCCAGCGGTTCCTCGACGCTGGCGCGCCACGTGTGCTGTTTTCCCAGCCGATGGCCAGCGAGGCGGATGTCGACGCCACCATCGTCTACGGCGTGAACCAGGATTGCCTGACCGGCAACGAACTGCTGGTGTCCAACGCGTCCTGCACCACCAACTGTGGCGTGCCGCTGTTGCGTCTGCTGGATCAGGCCATCGGTCTGGAATACGTGTCGATCACCACCATTCACTCGGCGATGAACGATCAGCCGGTCATTGATGCCTATCACCATGAAGACCTGCGCCGCACCCGTTCGGCGTTCCAGTCGGTGATTCCGGTGTCCACCGGTCTGGCGCGAGGCATCGAACGCCTGCTTCCGGAACTTGCCGGGCGAATTCAGGCCAAAGCCGTACGCGTGCCGACGGTTAACGTGTCTTGCCTCGATATTACGATGCAGACCGTCAGCGACACCGACGCCACCGAGGTCAACCGGATTCTGCGCGAGGCCGCCACTACTGGCCCGCTCAAAGGCTTGCTGGCCTATACCGAGTTGCCTCACGCCAGTTGTGATTTTAACCATGACCCACATTCGGCGATCGTCGATGCCAGTCAGACCCGAGTTTCCGGCCCACGGCTGGTGAACATCCTGGCCTGGTTCGACAACGAATGGGGTTTTGCCAACCGAATGCTGGACGTTGCAGAACACTATCTGCAAACAGCCATTAAAAAACCGTAACTCAGGAATTGCGACCCATGACCGTGTTGAAGATGTCCGACCTCGATCTGCAAGGTAAGCGCGTACTGATCCGCGAAGACCTCAACGTCCCAGTCAAGGACGGTGTTGTCACCAGCGATGCGCGAATCCTGGCCTCGCTGCCGACCATCAAGCTGGCCCTGGAGAAAGGCGCGGCCGTGATGGTCTGCTCGCACCTTGGCCGTCCGACCGAAGGTGAGTTCTCGGCTGAGAACAGCCTCAAGCCGGTCGCCGACTACCTGAGCAAGGCCCTGGGCCGCGAAGTGCCGCTGGTCGCTGACTATCTGGGCGGCGTCGACGTCAAAGCCGGCGACATCGTGCTGTTCGAAAACGTGCGCTTCAACAAAGGCGAGAAAAAGAACGCTGACGAACTGGCCCAGCAATACGCCGCCCTGTGCGACGTGTTCGTGATGGACGCCTTCGGCACTGCTCACCGTGCCGAGGGTTCGACCCACGGCGTGGCCAAGTTCGCCAAAGTGGCCGCCGCAGGCCCATTGCTGGCTGCCGAACTGGACGCACTGGGCAAAGCCCTCGGCGCCCCGGCTCAGCCAATGGCCGCCATCGTTGCCGGCTCCAAGGTCTCGACCAAGCTCGACGTACTGAACAGCCTGAGCCAGATCTGCAACCAGCTGATCGTCGGCGGCGGCATTGCCAACACCTTCCTGGCGGCTGCCGGTCACCCGGTTGGCAAATCACTGTACGAACCGGACCTGCTGGACACCGCTCGCGCCATCGCCGCCAAAGTCAGCGTGCCACTGCCGGTCGACGTAGTCGTTGCGAAGGAATTCGCCGAGAGCGCCACCGCGACCGTCAAGCTGATCGCTGATGTGGCCGCAGACGACATGATTCTGGACATCGGCCCACAGACCGCGGCGAATTTCGCCGAGCTGCTGAAGTCGTCCAAGACCATCCTGTGGAACGGCCCGGTGGGCGTGTTCGAATTCGACCAGTTCGGTAACGGCACCAAAGTGCTGGCCCAGGCCATCGCAGAAAGCTCGGCGTTCTCCATCGCTGGTGGCGGCGACACTCTGGCCGCCATCGATAAATATGGCGTGGCCGAGCAGATCTCCTACATTTCTACCGGTGGCGGCGCGTTCCTTGAATTCGTCGAAGGCAAGGTGCTGCCTGCCGTTGAAGTCCTGGAAAGCCGGGCCAAGGCCTGAGGCCGCGCATTTGACCAGGCAAAGGAGTGTTTACATGGTCAAGACGTTAACGCTGCTGATTGCAGCGGGCCTGCTGGCGGCTTGCGGGAGTAACCCGAAAGCCACGCCGGAGCCTGCGCCGCAGACCCAGGAAAAAGGCTGCTACCAGGCCGACTGGCAAGCGGAAACCAATCCTGTGCTCAACAAGCGTTCCGGGCCGGATGGCCTGGATAAATACGAGACACGGACACCCGCCAAGGAACAGGGCTGTCCTTGACGGGTCTGACTCATTACTCAGGGCTGGCGGCGTGCGCCGTCAGTCGAGGAAGATGGATGAAAGGTTTTATCGCCGTTACGGCGCTGGCGTTGCTGGCCGGTTGCGCTCAGTTGAACCTGTTCCAGTCGTCTGCACCTGTGGATAACTGGACCACCTGGACCTGCGACAGTCAGGCCAAAGTGCTGTGGCGCTACACCGACGACAGCCGCAAGGAAGTCGACGTGCGTCTCGGCGGGTCTGATCAGGTCTATCGCCTGACGCTGGAGCCGGGAGCGGAAGGTTCGCTGTACAGCAACGACATGCTGGCGTTTCACGTAAAAGGTGAGGAAGGCCTGGTGTACTGGGTCGCCACCAATGATTTGATCGGCCGCGGTTGTAAAGCCGAGTAATAACGGCTCGACGCAACCCCTGTAGGAGCTGGCTTGCCAGCGAAGAGGCCCTTGAGGCATGTGGTGTCCCGGCGGACGCCTTCGCCGGCAAGCCGGCTCCTGCAGGGGATGTGTTAGCCAATACGCATTGACCGAATTCGCAGCCCGGACCAACCCCCGATCTGCAATAACTTGAATAGCCGCCGCCGCTACGGCAGGCTGGCACGATTAACGACCCAAACCGGGAGAGACATACACAATGGCACTTATCAGCATGCGCCAGATGCTGGACCACGCAGCCGAGTTCGGCTACGGCGTTCCAGCCTTCAACGTCAACAACCTTGAGCAGATGCGCGCCATCATGGAAGCCGCTGACAAGACTGACTCCCCGGTGATCGTCCAGGCTTCGGCCGGTGCTCGCAAATACGCCGGCGCCCCGTTCCTGCGTCACCTGATCCTCGCGGCAATCGAAGAATTCCCACACATCCCGGTGTGCATGCACCAGGACCACGGCACCAGCCCTGACGTCTGCCAGCGCTCCATCCAACTGGGCTTCAGCTCGGTAATGATGGACGGTTCCCTGGGCGAAGACGGCAAGACCCCGACGGACTACGACTACAACGTCCGTGTTACCCAACAAACCGTGGCCATGGCTCACGCCTGCGGCGTCTCGGTAGAAGGCGAGCTGGGCTGCCTGGGTTCGCTGGAAACCGGCATGGCCGGTGAAGAAGACGGCATCGGCGCCGAAGGCGTTCTGGATCACAGCCAAATGCTGACCGACCCGGAAGAAGCTGCTGACTTCGTCAAACGCACCCAGGTCGACGCCCTGGCTATCGCCATCGGCACCAGCCACGGCGCGTACAAGTTCACCAAGCCACCTACCGGCGACGTGCTGGCCATCGACCGCATCAAAGAAATCCACAAACGTATCCCGAACACCCACCTGGTGATGCACGGTTCGTCTTCGGTTCCGCAAGAGTGGCTGGCGATCATCAACCAGTACGGCGGCGACATCAAAGAAACCTACGGCGTGCCGGTTGAAGAAATCGTTGAAGGCATCAAGCACGGCGTGCGCAAGGTCAACATCGATACTGACCTGCGTTTGGCTTCCACTGGTGCGATGCGTCGTTTGATGGCTACCAATCCTAGCGAGTTTGATCCGCGTAAGTTCTTCGGTGCGACTGTGACGGCGATGCGTGACGTGTGTATCGACCGTTACAACCAGTTTGGTACTGCTGGTAATGCTTCGAAGATCAAGCCGATCTCGCTGGAAGGGATGTATCAGCGGTATTTGAAGGGTGAGTTGAACGCTAAGGTGAACTAAGACCTTTAGTGTTTGAGTTGCATAAAAACCCGCCGAGACAGACTGTGTGAAAACACACTGATGGTGGTTCCAGCAAACGCCCCGACTTGTTCGGGGCGTTTGCTTTTGTGCTCACAGCAGACGAAAAAAGGCTTTTCAGTCCATCAGCGCCATCATCTGACGCACGCCCAGCACGTTAATCGCTCTTTTCAGGTTATAGGCGTTCACCGCCAAGGCCATTTCAGCCCTCGCGCCTTCAAGCTGTCGCAGCAAGAAGCGAGCGTTACCAAATAACCACTGTTTAAGGT
>NZ_JBFUIH010000014.1:0-126182 GCF_056401975.1 Pseudomonas sp. P4_C8
GGCGGAGTGTCAGTCGACATCAATATGAATGTCAGACCGCTATCGCGAGCAGGCTCACTCCTACAGTTTTGGACGGCGTACACCCCGGCAGAAGCTCACTCCCAAAGTTTTGAATGGGGTATGCCCGGTAATCCGGGGACTCGCACAATGTCGGGGAAGAATGTTAGCGTGCTTGGCATTCTCCACGCCCGACGAGCCCTCCTCCCATGAAAAAGACCGTCCTCGCCTTCAGCCGCGTCACCCCTGAAATGGTTGAGCGCCTGCAACAAGACTTCGACGTCATCGTGCCGAACCCGAAAAACGGCGACATCAATGCCCAATTCAACGAAGCCCTGCCCCACGCCCACGGCTTGATCGGTGTCGGTCGCAAACTCGGTCGCGCGCAACTGGAAAACGCCGCCAAACTGGAAGTGGTCTCCAGCGTCTCGGTCGGCTACGACAACTACGATGTTGCCTACTTCAACGAACGCGGGATCATGCTCACCAACACTCCCGACGTACTCACCGAAAGCACCGCCGACCTGGCTTTCTCCCTGCTGATGAGCAGCGCCCGACGCGTTGCCGAACTGGACGCCTGGACCAAGGCCGGCCAATGGCAAGCCACCGTCGGCGCACCGCTGTTCGGCACCGATGTGCATGGCAAAACCCTGGGCATTGTCGGCATGGGCAACATCGGCGCGGCCATTGCCCGTCGCGGTCGTTTGGGCTTCAACATGCCGATCATTTACAGCGGTAACAGCCACAAGACCGAGCTGGAACAAGAACTCGGCGCCCAGTTCCGCACGCTGGATCAACTGCTGGCCGAAGCCGACTTCGTCTGTCTGGTCGTGCCGCTCAGTGAAAAAACCAAACACCTGATCAGCCACCGCGAACTGGCGCTGATGAAGCCGAGCGCAATCCTGATCAACATTGCCCGCGGCCCGGTCGTCGACGAACCGGCCCTGATTGAAGCGCTGCAAAACAACCGCATTCGCGGCGCCGGCCTGGACGTCTACGAAAAAGAACCGCTGGCCGAGTCGCCGCTGTTCCAACTGAAAAACGCGGTGACATTGCCGCATATCGGTTCTGCCACTCACGAAACCCGTGAAGCCATGGCCAATCGCGCGTTGGCCAACCTGCGCAGCGCCTTGCTGGGCGAGCGACCGCAAGATCTGGTCAACCCGCAAGTCTGGAAAGGCTAACTAAAACGGGCAGATACTTTTAACGTATCTGCCCGTTTGTTACACAACTTGCAATTCAGTCCAGCGACGAAAAAAAGTTAAGCGCTATACACTCCAGACTTCTTATCCGACCCTACGGAAAAACAGCAATGGAGTACATAGATCTTGAACAACCTCACCACCGACAAAACCATCAGATACTGCAAGTTTTCACTAATGGCTTATATAAGCTTTTTTGGTCTTTTGGTTATGTACAGCAACTTCACCGACTACTCATCCAACTATGAATATGTCGGTCATATCCTGAGCATGGACACCACTCGGGAAAACCTGAACCTGAGCTACAGGGCTATCACCTCGCCCATGCTCCACCACCGGATCTACTGGTTCATTATTACCCTGGAAGTTATCTACACGGCTTTTTGTCTGGTAGGTGCCTATCACCTTTACCGAAACATAAGCGCCCCTGCCGAGGTTTTCCATGAGGCCAAAAAGTTTTCAATCATCGGATTACTGATCGCCATATTTGTCTATTACGTCTGTTTGCAAGTGATCGGTGTCGAATGGTTCAACATGGACGAATCACAAGTCTGGAACGCCAAGGACTGGGCTCGGCATATTGTCGATTTCATACTTCCGCTGATGATATTCGTAGCCCTCAGGACCGAGCGCTGAGTGGCCTCAACGCTCGTCCCAAGCCTTTCAAGCGAGCTTGCCAGTGCCTTGCGCCATCGGCGCCTTGGGCTTACGAAACACCAGCACGTTGCCCAACATCACCAACACCAAACCGACCAGTGCCGGTGCGGTCCATTGATAGCCTTCGACAAACGCCGAGACGTTCAGCGCCACCACCGGGAACAACACGGTGCAATACGCCGCGCGCTCTGGCCCCATGCGACCGACCAGTGTCAGGTAAGCGGTGAAACCAATCACTGAGCCCGGAATGACCAGGTACAGCAGTGAGCCGATGTAACGCGAACTCCATTCGATGTCGAACGGAATGCCTTTGACCAGGCACCACACCGACAACATTGCCGCACCATAGGCCATGCCCCAGGCGTTGGTGGTCAGCGGCTTCAGCCCGGCTTTCTGTTGCAGGCTCGACAACATGTTGCCCGCCGAGAAGCACAGGGTTCCGAGCAGCGCCAGGCCCAGGCCGAGCAAGGTTTGCGGGCTGGCGGTGTGTCCGGCCAGTTCAGGCCAGAACAACAAGCCAAGCCCGAACAAGCCCAGAGCGCCACCCATCAGCACGTTGCGGGCGATTTTCTGGCCGAAGAACACCCGCGCATTCAGTGCGTTCCACAGGGTGGCGGTAGAAAACACCACGGCGACCAAACCGCTGGGAATCCACTGGCTGGCGGTCAGGAAGCACATGAAGTTGACGCAGAACAGGCACAACCCTTGCGCCAGGCAGATCAAATGCCCGCGACGGTTCATCACTTGCAGGCGCCGACTCAACAGCAGCAGGGCAAACAGCACCAACGCCGCGAGACCGAAGCGATAGACAATCGATACCGGAATCGCCACTACGCCCAGCTGCCATTTCAAGGCAATCCAAGTGGTGCCCCAGATCAGCACAGTCAGCAAGTACAACGACAGGTTCATGGCAAACACTCCTCAATAGAGGTTCAGTGTCCTGCGCTGGCTTGTATCGCACTTGCATAAACTTGCGCTTTTTAGATTGGGGGGGGGCAGCGACATCGGAACGTCGTGTGGCGGTCAATGCCACAAATGAATGCCGTCAACAGTGAGCATCAAACGGCATCCATAGATTCCAGTGCCCAGACTCAATCCGTTGGGTCCCAGCCAAATCCTTCAACAGTATCCAAAAGCGGCCCTCCAAAGCTGGCTGTGTAATATATCGACACTCGCCCGATTTCATGTCTGGTAATATCAGGCACTGTAAAATCAACTATACCCGGCGTCGCATTGACCTCCCCCAGAAAACGATCATCTGTTTGAGAGAAAAACTGAACCACGGCCGTGTCCTTCAAGTAAAACCTAACTCGCAAGATACGCGACTTTAATTCTTTACGCTTTAGAGTAATCCGGAGCTCCAAATCCAGCCCTTCAGTAACAGGATCACCGGAAAAATCAATAACATTTCCCTTTACCCAGCCAGCGACAACTTCCTCCGACCTGGCTTCTCTGCATAAAAACGTACTTGTAATATTTTCCAATGTGGGACTTGCTTCGATCTTAAAATACTCCAACTCTTGTGAGTGATGAGATCCGGGTTCAATCCGATCAAAGCGCTCTGTCCAGAAACTAACAATTTCATTCACTGAGTCAGTCGACATTGTGCACACCCGATAAGTTATTAATAGAGCAGGCAAAATAAGTATTTCAGCCTCTTGAAACAACTGACACTTCTGACAGTTTTTAGATTAAAAAAAACAAATTACTCGAGGTACTGAAGAATCTGACATATCTGCGCACTTGCATAATCTTGCGCTTTTGTCAGCGCAGAGGCTGGCAGGCCAACGTCTACAGAGTAGGATGCAAGGCGTTGGAGAGCGATCATGCCCGCACTGGAAACCCTGCAAGTCTTTCAAGCCCTTAACCGTTCGCCCAATGCTCGCCTGGAGCACAGCGCCGAACTCGGTGACGGCATGGCTGCAGCCTTGTGGAGCAACCACCACGACGCCCAGGACTACGAAGCGCCGAGCCACCACACGCTGTCGTGTTACATCGCTGGCGGCACCGGCACCTTTCGCCGCGATCAGCCCGGCACCAAGGGCGGCCCGGACAAGCTGTGCATCCTGCCCGCCGAGCATCAATCGGGCTGGGTGATCAACGGCGACATTCGCCTGGCCCACCTGTATTTCAGCCCCGAACAATTCGCCCTCGGCTGCGTCACGCTGCTGGACCGCGAACCCCGCGAACTGCAATTGCGCGAAGGGACCTTTCTCGACGATCCGGCGCAGGCGCGACGCTTTCGGCACATGCTCACCCTCAACTGGGACGAACCCGGCGAACGCCTGCTCACGAGCAGCCTGGCCCACGAAATGCTCAGCCACGTTTTACTTGGCCAAGTGGGCATGCGCGAGGGATTGCGGCTCAAGGGTGGATTGGCGGCGCATCAACGGCGGCAGTTGGTGGACTTCATCGATAACCAGTTGGCCGAGGCCATCAGCCTTGGGCAACTAGCCGCGCTGTGCGCGTTGTCGGAATACCACTTTGCGCGGATGTTCAGGGAGAGTTTTGGCTTGCCGCCGCATCAATATGTACTGGCACGCAGACTGAGCCGGGCGCAGGAGTTATTGCGTTTGACGTCGCAGCCGTTGGGGGAGATTGCATTGGCGTGCGGGTTTGCCAGTGCCAGCCATTTCACCAATCGGTTTCGGCAGGCGTTGGGTGGGACGCCAGGGGAGTATCGGCAGGCGTTTTTGCGGTAATCCTGAAGATAGTCGGTGCCTGTCATGCCGCCATCGCGAGCAGGCTCGCTCCCACATTGAAATTCCTGCTCGCGATGAACGATGACGCTCCTCCTGAAACAAGAACGGGCCTGCATCAGCAGGCCCGTTGTCAGTGGTGGAAAGATAAAAGTGAATCGGCGTCAGCCGTTCTGTGCAGCCTGTTCGTTTTCGAGAAACTCGTCTTCCAGCAGCGCATCGGCTGCGGCTCGCTCGAACGGCACCACCGCGGCACGTGGTTTGCCCCGCAGTTTGCCGAACAGGTGTTCCAGTGCATGTTCGAGTTTTTCGGCCGCACCGTCGATCGCCAGTTCCAGATTGGCGGCTTTATGGGTGACAGAAATCGGTTGGTGGCCTTTTGGCCTCGCTTCCAATTGGCAGCGGATGTCATGCGGTCCGGGCTTGTCGCCGTTTTCGTCCCGCAGGTGAACCTCGACGCGGGTCAGGTCCTCTTCATAACGTTCGAGCGTGCTCTCAATGGTAGTACGTACCCACTCCTCCAGTCGGATGCTGCTTTGAATATGGTTATCGCTGTTGACTTGGATTTGCATAGTTCATCCCTTATTTCAGCTAGCTCGCGAGAGGCCGGTCAGCTAAGCCCTTGGGCGTCATCACCGTGACCTCTTAACTACACAATCGGTCTGTACGCTGAACAATTCAACCCCTTAAAAAAGATAAATATCTAATCGCAAAAAAAGCCGGACAACGGCTAAAAGCGCTGCTAAGGTCGGGAGTTGGGTCGCTTCACTTCTTTGTCACAATTACTCACATCTGCTGCTCTGCCAGCGGATGCAAACTTCGAAAGATCACCGCTTCCTCCACCAGCCAGTCATGCACCGCGCGCACGCCCGGATGGCTCAAAGCCCCCGGCGCATACAGCAACATGTAGCGCTTGTGATTGGGCACCGCCAACCCGAACGGCACGATCAATGCCCCCCGTTCCAGCTCATCGTTGAGCAACGTGCGGCGTGCAATCGCCACGCCCATCCCGGCAATGGCCGCTTCGATGGTCAGGTGATTGCGATTGAAGGTATGCCCGCGTCGCACGTCAGCACCCTCGAAGCCAATGGCATCGAGATAGAACTCCCATTCCGCGTATTCATAGCTGCCGCGCCAGGCGGTGATGTCGTGCAACAACGGGAAATGCATCAGGTCCGCCGGGCCATGTAGCGGCGGTCGGCCTCGTAGCAGGCTTGGGGCACAGACCGGGAAGATCTGCTCGTCGAGCAAGGCTGTGGATAACAGGCCGGGGTAACTGCCATCGTTCAGGTCAATGGCCAAATCGAAGTCGCCCTCGTGCAGCGGCACGCTGCTGTCCTCGGCCACCAGGCGCAACTGAATGTCCGGAAAGCGCTGCTGCAAGCGTGGCAGGCGCGGGGTCAGCCATTTGCTCAGGAATGACGGAATCGAGCGTACTCGCAAAATTCCGCTGATCATTCCGGCGTCCAGACGGCGCAACTCTGCATCGATACTGCCGTAAGCCTCGTTGACCGTAATGGCCAGGCGCTGGCCTTCAGCGCTCAGTTCCACACCCCGGGCACGACGGTGAAACAAGCGAAAGCCCAAACGCTCTTCCAGCTGCCGAATTTGCTGACTGACCGCCCCCGGCGTGATGTGCAGTTCTTCGGCGCAACGGGTGAACGACAAGTGCCGCGCGGCACAGGAAAACACGTGCAGCCAGACATAGGTCTGGGCATGCAATTGACGGCTCATCGTTTAGTCCTGCTAAAGGCTGTCTTAGGAAGTTTCGTTGGTCACGTAGGACCGAGGTTGTCAGTATCGCCGACATTGCGCTTGTCCTACAAAAATGGCAGCGATTTCTCTCCCATTGCGTGTATAGGCTTTAGCATGGCTATCAGTGTTTTCGATCTCTTCAAAGTTGGCATCGGTCCGTCTAGTTCCCACACCGTCGGCCCGATGCGCGCGGCTGCGACCTTCGCCCAGGCATTGATGGACCAAGGTTTGCTGGACGCCGTACGCCGGGTGGAAATCCGCTTGTATGGCTCGCTTTCCGCCACCGGCGTCGGCCACGCGACCGACCGTGCCTGTGTCATGGGCCTGATGGGCGAATGGCCGGACAGCATCGACCCCACGTCTATCGACAGCCGCATCCAGACCCTGCGTGAAACCGGCGAATTGTCCCTGGCCGGCAAAACGACCATCGCCTTCAACTGGCAGCGCGATCTCCTGCTGCTGGACGAGAGCCTGCCCTACCACCCCAACGCGATGTCTCTGACCGCCTTTGGCGAAACCGGCGAACTCTACGAGCAAACGTACTACTCGATCGGCGGCGGTTTCATCGTCGAAGCGGCGCAAGCCGAGTCCGGCATTGCGCCCAGCAGTGATGTGGTGCTGCCGTACGATTTCTCCAGCGCTGCCGAATTGCTGCGACTCTGCAATCAGCACGGCCTGCGGGTTTCTGAATTGATGATGGCCAACGAATTGGCCTGGCGCAGCGAAGCCGAGATCCGCCAGGGCTTGCTGCACATCTGGTCGGTGATGCGCGAGTGTGTCGAACAAGGTCTGCGCCACGAAGGCATCCTGCCGGGCGGCCTGAACGTTCCGCGTCGCGCCGCAAAACTGCACCGCAGCCTGTTGGAAATCGGCAAGCCGAATGTCATCACATCCACCCTGTCGGCCATGGAGTGGGTCAACCTGTTCGCCCTCGCGGTGAACGAGGAAAACGCGGCGGGCGGGCGTATGGTCACGGCACCGACCAACGGTGCGGCGGGGATCATTCCGGCGGTGCTGCATTACTACATGAAATTCAATCCGGACGCGTCGGACGATGACGTGGTTGCGTTCTTTCTGGGTGCGGCGGCGGTCGGCATTCTGTGCAAGAAAAACGCCTCGATCTCTGGCGCTGAAGTCGGTTGCCAGGGCGAAGTCGGTTCGGCCTGCGCGATGGCCGCCGCCGGTCTGGCCGACGTGCTCGGCGCTACCCCAGAGCAATTGGAAAACGCTGCCGAAATCGGCCTGGAGCACAACCTCGGCCTGACCTGCGACCCGGTCGGCGGCCTGGTGCAAGTGCCTTGCATCGAGCGTAATGCGATTGCCGCTGTGAAGGCGATCAACGCCACGCAAATGGCCCTGCGCGGCGACGGTAAACACTTCATTTCCCTGGACCGGGTGATCCGCACCATGCGCGATACCGGCGCCGACATGCATGACAAATACAAAGAGACTTCACGGGGCGGCCTGGCGGTGAGCTGGGTGGAGTGCTGATGTTTCGACGTTGATCGGTCTGATTGCACTGTCTGCGATCATCTATTCATTCATGCCCTGAAACGGGCCGGCAAAAAGAAGGCGGACCATCGTGCCCGCCGCTTTTTTGCCGTGATTATTGTTCGACAATTTTTCCGGCATGCCCCTTGCTACGTCACCGGTGAGGCAAAAGGACCGTTGAAACCTCAGCGAGCGATCTGCCGATGGTCTGGAGTTGCGAACCAACTCGATCATGGCCGGTCAATAACTGCACGTTCAATCAGGCGGTGACGCATCATGGACAACCCCTTCCAGGTTATTACCGATGCCTTTGCACCGGAATACCAGATCAACCTGAGCATTCAAGGTCTGGATGGCAGCATCATGCTGACCCTCTCCAACGGCGGCCGCGTGGTCGCCAAACGCATGATCAGCGCCGAGCAGCGCAATGACCCCAAACGCCTCAATCGGCTGGTGCAAAGCATTCAATTCGGCATCGCTATCGAGCAAGGCCGCTGCGCCATGGCCATCCTCGAAACCATGACCGACGGCGACAATCGCTCCCTGCCGCCGCCCCCGCTCAAAGGCCAGCACCGACCTGCCATCAGGCTTTAAAGCTCGCCTTTCTCCACTTCGGGATGTTCACTGGAACCCGCACCAACCTTGCGTTGCGGGTGTTCGATCTTCACCGAAGGAAATTGCGACGAGGCGTAACGCACCACCAGAATCGAAAACGCCAGCAGCAAAATCCCGCCGCACAGGTAGATGATCCCGACATCCGGCGGGTTGTGGTGCGAGACATTCGAGATCAGCAGCCGCGTCAATGCGGTGATCGCCACGTAAATCAGGAATCGCACCGGCATGTGATTGGTCTTGAAATAAATTCCGACCATCGCCCCCAATTCCAGGTAGATGAACAGCAGCAAGATGTCGTCGATCTTGATGTGTCCTGCCTCGATCATCCCCAGAAACTCCATCACCGCAGCCCACGCGGTCACTGCACCAATGGCGAACAGCGCCAGGTAGTGGAAAGTCTCGACGAACAGGTTGCCCAGGGACTCGGCCAGTTGATGCACGTTCTGCCGCAGGTTCTCGGCCCAGTTGATTTTCACGATGATGCTTCCTTAGCTCGGTTTGAGCGGATGATGCGGGATGGACGTGACGGTTGTTCTGCATGCAGAAAAAAGGCCAGAGGCTTTGGGTGAGATGGTGATGAGTTGTTGCTGGACACTTTTGTAGTGCTTTCACTGACGCCATCACGGGCAAGTCGAATCGTCGCACCGCCGGCTCCTACAGGTTATCGGTGATCCTTGTGGGAGCGAACCTGCTCGCGAAGGGAGCGCCGCGGTTTAGCTGACAAACGCCAATTTCGGTCTACATTAAAAAGCCACTACCCAAAACGCAGGGATTCGCTTATCCTTTTCGCTGTATATAAATACAGTAGTCGAAACAGACAACCAATGTGAAGGCATGTGAGGTGGTGAATGGCCGTCGAAGTGGTATACCGCAGCAGCCGAGATCTGGAGCGCTTGTTCATGGATAAAGCCGAAGCTGACCGTCATGACAAAATGCTCGAACTGGCCGAGTTGCTGGCTGAAGTGTTACAAAAAGCCGTTCCGTCCCTGACCGAGCAGCAAGTGGAAGAAGCCGGGATCTATATGGCGAAAAATCGCGATGTGTTCGCCAAGGCATTCAAGAGCCAGCCGGATGCGTTGTCCGAACTGCTGAATGCGCCGGTTGAAGTGGTTGAGCAGGCTGAACCTGTCGAGGCCATTGAAGCCGCTGAGCCGACCAAGCCAGCCAAAGCGGCCAAGACGCCGAAGTAAGCAGCGCCCGAATTGAATAGGCCCTGAGTCGACTGACTCAGGGCCTTTTTCATGTCTGGGATAACAGAACGACTCAGCGGTACAAGACCTTCTCTGCCAATTCGTCCGCCACCCGCGCAGGCGAACGTTTTTCCGCTTGGGCATGGGCGAAGACTTCGGTCAGGCGTGAGGCGATTTTCGACAGGTGAGCAGTGATGGTCGTGAGCTCTTCGCCGCGGTGTTTAAGCGAAACGTAGATCAGCCCGCCCGAATTGATCACGTAATCCGGTGCATACAGAATGCCCCGCCGTTCCAGTTGATCGGCGACTTCAAGGTGTGTCAGTTGATTGTTCGCCGAGCCGGCCACCGCCGAGCAGCGCAGCTGCGTCACGCTGTGGCTGTTGAGCACGCCCCCCAGTCCGCACGGCGCGAGGATGTCGCATGGAGTGCTGAGCAGTGCCTCGTTGGCAATCGGGTGAGCGCCCAGCTGCTCCATCGCCAGTTGCACTTTGCCGTGGTCAATATCGCTGACCAGCAGTTCCGCGCCCGCCGCGTGCAGTTGTTCGGCGAGTGCATAACCGACATTGCCCAAACCTTGAATAGCCACACGCAGGCCTTCCAGATTATCGCTACCCAGACGGGCCATCGCGGTCGCTCGAATGCCGGTGAACACGCCCATGGCGGCATGCGGCGCAGGGTCGCCCGCCGATGTGGTGCTGGTGACGTGTTGGGTCTGTTGGGCGATGCAATCCATATCGGCCACAGAAGTGCCGCTGTCGATGGCGGTGATATAGCGACCGTCGAGCTGGTTAATACAGCGCCCGAAGGCTTCGAACAGCGCGGCACGATTTTCCACATGAACCGGGCGAACAATCACCGCCACACCGCCGCCCTGGGCCAGCCCGGCGAGAGCAGCCTTGTAACTCATGCCTTGCGCAAGGCGTATGGCATCCTCGACCGCCGATTCGTCGCTGGGGTAGGCAAGGTAACGACAACCGCCCAGGGCAGGCCCAAGCCGGCTGTTATGAATGGCAATGACCGCCTTCAACCCGGTGACCGAGTCGACGCTTAGATGTAGCGATTCAAGGCGAGTGCTTTGCATGAGAGCGAACATCGTGGGGCTCCCGAATCACTTCTTGTAGTCGCCAGTATAGGCTTGCGCCTAAAAATTGCAGAAGCGCACCGGAATAAGCGACGTTAATTTGCAGCCTTTCGGACATAACCTGAAACCGCATGTGTGCAGCACTGGACGAATGCCGGAGACGGGGCTAAAACGAGGCATTCGCCGGAGATTTTGATGACGCCCCGCCAATGCTTCTTCGATTGCCTGCAACGTTCACCGCCCGCGCTGTTCGAAGCGGCGCTGTGGATGGCGGCCGAGCACGATACCAAGCTGAATCCCGAGGTGGTGCTGGCCGACTTCAACGACCTGACACAGAAGGTCAGCTTTGGCTTGCCGATGTTACCGGTCAGCGAACTGGCTCAGCCATTGTTGCGACGGATGAATGATCTGGGGTTCGCCCAGGACGACTTCACACCGCTACGCCCACAAGTGGCCTTGCTCAATAAAGTGCTGGAACTGCGACGCGGCCAGCCGCTGTCTCTTGGGCTGATTGCGCTGGAGTTGGCCAAGCGCCTGGAAATCCCGATGGTCGGGGTCAATTTCCCCGGGCATTTCCTGCTGCGGGTTCCGGGCGCCGACCACTTGCTCGACCCCTGTGGCGGGCGTCGGTTGTACCCCAACGACTGCCGGGAACTGCTGCAACGCCAGTACGGCCCGAACATGAAACTCAGCGCAGACCATTTACTGACGGCTGATCCGGTGCAGATGCTGCAACGCCTGTCGCGAAACTTGCGTCAACTGCACCTCTCCCACGATGACTACATTGGCGCCCTGATCGACGCCGAACGTGTGCTGGAACTGGGCAACGCCAACGCCGCCGATTACCTGGCCCGGGCCAGCCTTTATCAACGACTGGACTGCCCGAATGCCGAACGCTTCGACCTGGAGCATGCGCTGTTACTCAGCGACGACCCGATCCAGCGGATTCGCCTGACTGAGCGCCTGGGACACCTGCCACCCAACGCCATCGTTCACTGAAACCTGTGGGAGCGAGCCTGCTCGCGATGACGGCAGGACAGACATCTTTAAAGTGACAGTCAGACCGCTATCGCGAGCAGGCTCGCTCCCACATTTTGATTTCGGCATGCCCCGTATTTATGTCTGCCATCGCACCTTGTGGGAGCCGGGCTTGCCCGCGATTCAGGCGACGCGGTTTATCATGTGTGGCCGCCAGCGCCGCCACCCGGCGAATCCGTGGATACGCCTCAAGGGAGATGTTGAATCGCTCGGCCGCGTACAGCTGCGGGATCAGGTAGACATCCGCCAATCCCGGTTCGTCGCCAAAGCAATAACCGCACTCCCCGATCAACTGTTCCACCGTCGCCAGCCCCTGGCTGATCCAGTGCCCGATCCACTCGACCACTTGCGCTTCGTCATGACCCAGTTGGCGCAGCTTGTTGAGCACGCTGACGTTGTGCAGCGGATGCACGTCGCAACCAATCACCGCCGCCGCGCCGCGCTCGTGAGCGCGGGCGACAAGGTCTTTGGAGAGCAGCGGCACCTGTGGATAACGTTCTTCCAGGTACTCGATGATCGCCGGCGACTGAATCAACAGATCGCCTTCATCCGTGCGCAAGGCCGGCACTCGGCCTTGCGGGTTGATGCCCAGGTACGCCGGCTGGCGGTGTTCGCCACCTGGCGGCGCAATCAAGTTGACCGGCAGGGCCTGGTAATCCAGGCCTTTGAGCGCCAACGCGATACGCACCCGATAAGACGAGGTCGAACGGTAGTAGGTATAGAGTTCCATCACCCAATCCTCTTAACGCGCCGGCAGTACTTTGCCGCGGCATTCACCAAAGCCGATGGAGGCAAAACCCTCGCGGCTGCAACGGGCACGCAGGATGATTTCATCGCCGTCTTCCAGGAATTTACGCACCTCGCCCGACGCCAGCTCAATCGGCTTTTTACCGCCCTCGGTGATTTCCAGCAGGCTGCCGAACTGACCGTTTTCCGGCCCCGACAAGGTGCCCGAACCGAACAGGTCGCCGGCCTGCAACTGGCAGCCGTTGACGCTGTGGTGCGCAACCATTTGCGCCACGGTCCAGTACATGTGCTGGGTGTTGCTGAGCGTCAGGCGATGGGCCGGCAGGTTTTGCTCGCGCAGGCCTTCGGTAAGCAGCAGCACTTCCAGTTCGATGTCGAAACCGCCAGCGGCTTGATCGCGCTTGTCGAACAGGTACGGCAGCGGCTGCGGATCGCCTTCAGGACGTGCCGGTTGCGCACGACGGAACGGTTCCAGCGCTTCGGCGGTGACGACCCATGGCGAGATGCTGGTGATGAAACTTTTCGACAGGAACGGGCCAAGCGGCTGGTACTCCCAAGCCTGGATATCCCGCGCCGACCAGTCATTGAGCAGGCAGAAACCGGCGATGTGATCGGCGGCGTCACCGATGGCGATCGAGTCGCCCATCTCGTTGCCCTGACCTATCCAGATGCCCAGTTCCAGTTCGTAATCCAGACGTGCGCACGGACCAAATGTCGGCTCGGTCTGACCGGCCGGCAAGGTCTGCCCTTTAGGACGGCGAACGTCGGTGCCGGACGGACGGATGGTCGAGGCGCGACCGTGGTAACCGATGGGCACGTACTTGTAGTTCGGCAGCAGCGGGTTGTCGGGGCGGAACAGTTTGCCGACGTTTTGCGCGTGTTCGATGCCCACATAGAAGTCGGTGTAATCGTTGATTTTCGCTGGCAGATGCATCGCGCAATGGGCCGCCAACGGCAGCAGTTTTGCGCCCTGGGCTTCAATCTTGCCGTGCAGGGTGCTGCCTTCTTTGAACAGTTCGATCAAGCGCTCACGCAGGGCAACACGAGCATCGCGGCCCAACTCGAAGAACGCATTCAACTGACCGCCACGGGTCGCTTCAACAGCGGTACGAGCGGCGCCATCGAACAGGCCCGCTTCCAGCGCCGCTTCCAGATCAAAAATATGCTCGCCAATCGCCACGCCGCTGCGCGGGGCAGAGCCGTTTACGCTGAATACACCCAATGGCAGGTTTTGCAGCGGGAAATCGGCATGGCCGTTGGCGGAGGCAACCCAGCTACGAGTGATGGTTGTCTGAGTCATGGGTTATCTCCGGGTCGGGTCGAAAGTGGCGGGCAACGTGGCCCAGCAGGCATCGTAATTAGTTTGCAGTTGCAGGCAATCCAGTGCGAAACGGCTCGGGCGCAATACCTGGCTGGTCTCGAACATGAAAGCCATGGTGTTGTCGATTTTCGCCGGTGCCAGTTCCGCGTTGATCGCCTTGGTGCAGGTTTCGCCATCAGGGCCATGAGCGCTCATGCAACTGTGCAAGGACGCACCGCCGGGCACGAAGCCTTCGGCCTTGGCGTCGTACTCGCCTTTGATCAGCCCCATGAATTCGTTCATCAGGTTGCGGTGGAACCAAGGTGGACGGAAGGTTTTCTCGGCGACCATCCAGCGTGGCGGGAAGATCACGAAATCCAGATTGGCCAGGCCATGCACACTGGTTGGCGACGTGAGGACGGTGAAAATCGACGGGTCCGGATGATCGAAACTGACCGTGCCGATGGTGTTGAAACGGCGCAGGTCATATTTGTACGGCACGTTATTGCCGTGCCAGGCGACCACGTTGAGCGGTGAATGATCCAGCTCGCAGCCCCACAACTGGCCAAGGAATTTCTGCACCAGCGTGGTCGGTTGTTTGAGGTTTTCGTAGCGCGCAACCGGCGTCAGGAAGTCTCGCGGGTTGGCCAGGCCATTGCTGCCGATCGGCCCCAGGTCTGGCAGACGCAGCGGTGCACCGTGGTTCTCGGCGATGTAACCGCGGGCTTGCGGGTCGAGCAGTTCGACGCGAAATTTCAGCCCGCGCGGCAGCACGGCGATTTCCAGCGGCGCAAGCTCCAGCACACCGAGTTCGGTGGCGATGCGCAAACGGCCGAGCTCCGGCACCAGCAGCAGTTCGCCGTCGGCATTGAAGAACACACGCTCCATGGAGCGGTTGGCGCGATAGCTATGGATGCTGATTCCCGCCGGTTTTTCCGCACCCGAGTTGGCGGCCATACTTACCAGACCATCGATGAAATCGGTGGGCTCGCTCGGGATCTCCAACGGATTCCAGCGCAGACGGTTGGGGGTCACTTCACCCAAGGGGCCGCCGGCCAGTTGCCGATCCAGTTTGACGAACGCCGGGTGATTGGCCGATGGCTGAATGCGGTACATCCAGGTACGCCGCGCTTCACTGCGGGCCATGGTGAACGCAGTGCCGGAGAACAATTCGGTGTAGAGGCCATACGGGGCTTTTTGCGGGGAGTTCTGGCCGACGGGCAATGCGCCAGGCAACGCTTCACTGCTGAACTCGTTGCCGAAGCCAGACTGATAAGCCAGCGCTGACGCGGTTGAATCAGGGTTCATGGAGCCTCCTGAACAGGGAGAAGGCGATGACCTGTCACTCTGTTGCAGAGGTTCGGCACGCCCGGGTTATTTTTATCGTAATCTGATTACGCATAACGTAATTTGATTGGTATTGACCGTCAAGCTATAAAGACGCCCATTCGTCCCGGGATCAGACCGCCTCCATGGAAACGCCGCGCAACAACGACAAACAAAAAGTCCGCTCGGCCGAGGTCGGCACCGATATTCTCAAGGCTTTGGCCGAGTTGTCGCCCTCGACCTCGCTTTCGCGCCTGGCCGAACACGTGCAGATGCCGGCGAGCAAGGTTCACCGCTATTTGCAGGCGCTGATCGCCAGCGGTTTTGCCGAACAAAACACCGCCACCAACCATTACGGCCTGGGCCGTGAAGCGTTGCGCGTGGGGCTGGCGGCACTCAACAGTATGGACGTGCTGAAAGTCGGCGCCCTGCCCTTGGCCGAGTTGCGCGATGAACTGAACGAAACCTGCTTTCTGGCGGTGTGGGGCAATCAGGGTGCGACCGTGGTGCACATCGAACCCGCCGTGCGCGCGGTGACGGTGGTGACGCAATTGGGGTCGGTGTTGCCGTTGCTCAGTTCATCTACCGGTCTGGTGTTTGGTGCTTTTCTGCCGAAACGGGAAACCGTGGACTTGCGCGATCAGGAACTGCAAACCGCAACCGCCCATGCGCTGGCGGACGATCAAGCCTATTCGGCGTTATGCGAACAGATCCGCGAACGCGGTCTGCATCATGTGCATGGCTTGCTGATGCCGGGGGTCGACGCGTTGTCGGCACCGGTCTTCAATGCGGTCGGGAACGTGGCAGCGGTGATGACCATTGTCGGCCCGACCTCGTTGTTTCACGCCGACGAAAACGGCCCGGCGGCGCAACGACTGCTGGCGGCGACGCGGGCCGTGAGTTGGCGGATGGGGTATCAAGCCGACGATGTCAGTCGTTGAGTCAGACGCGACATCGGCGATCAGTCATTGCCACTAGCTGATGGTGGTTTTACTGGTGATGCTCTCAGGGTCGTCGAGAATTTCCTGAATGACCTCCAGCGCCCGCTCATGCAATCGCGGTTGCCCGGTTATATCAGAGAACAGTTTCTCGACGGTATACACATCACCCAGCAATCCGATCAGGTCTTTCTGCAATTTGGTAGCCTTCGACAGCCCATAACCTGCCTTGCCCAGGGTCGCCAACTCAATCACCGCCTTCGCGAAATGACTCAGGGCCTTGGACCGATTGCCCTCGGTATAGGCGTGAACACCTTGCACCAGATTCTGAGTCAGCAAGGCGACACTCAATGCGATACCGACGGGGGCGTAGACAATGGCGATGACGCTCACCGCCGATACCACGGCGTTGTACACCAGGCCGGTGATGATCTCTTCAAGGCTTTGCGTTTTCTCGTCGACATCAGAAATGACTTTGGTCAACACGTCGTAATAGCACCAGTACAAATCCGTGATCCGACTGTTACGCCCCAGTGTCGGCGCCTCGATAAAATTGGCAACCTGCTCGAGATCCGTCAGATAAGTACCAACCTGCGGCTGATATTTCCCAAACACCCGATCGTAGAAGTAGTCGCCGAGGCCGTGGGTTTTCACCGCTCCCACGAAGTCCTCGAACGGCCTCAGCTCGCGTCCATCCGGAGCATCCGGGGTATACAGATATTCCACAATCTTCCCGGCAACATGCAGCCTGAAGACGAATACCCCTACGACTAAACGTCCCCTCAGATGAAGTTTGTACAGCGCACTGTGGCGCACCTCGTCAGGCGCCTCGCCCTCCGGGCTGGTCGCTTGCGGATGATCGAACGCCGCAACAACCTTCATCAGTTCATCGACGTGTTCCTTCACCAACCGACCGGTGAACAGCGCCTGCGTGACTGCCACACGCATCTGGCGCTGCATGATCCCCATGTATAACTGCTGCTTGAAATAGCCATTGGAGCGGTCGATGTAGGTTGCACGCAACATGTCGATGTACTTCTCGCCCGGACGCAGCGTTCTCGACCATCCGGCAACTTGGTGAATAGAGAGTTGGTTAATGGGTGGATGGTCAGTCGCTACCGTGAAACGCGGGTAGCCGTCTCTATCGGCGTTATTAGAGTAAAAATGCACCTCGTCGGCAATCAGCCGGGTCAGTGTCATCTGTTGACCCCGTTCGATTTCCACAAAAATCCGGTGAGGGTCGACAGCGACTTGTTCACCTCTGGACAAGAGCACTTCTTCAATCTGTCGTTTGATCAACTGGTGGCAAAAACGCTCGTAGCTGACAAATCCGCCCTCACGCACTTCAATTGTTTTCAGTGCCCGAAGTTCGCAAGTCATCCGGGTAAAGTTCTGGCGCTGCTGGTCTGTAGCGGTCCGATAACCATAGGGCGTGTGGTGTTCTTCTTGAGCCACCAGCCAGGCCCGATGATTATAAACAAGGGTGTTCAGCACTTCGTCCCCCGTGTAAGGGGTAGGCGCGAGTGCCACGCCACGCCATAGATTGGGCAGTTTCAAGACTTGTTTCAGATAACCGCCGATTGCCTCGCGATCCAGTGAGTGGGAGCGCCACAACAAGTAGTCTCGCCCCTCGGATGTTTGCGTCCAACCGCCAATATCAACACTCACTTGTCTTAGCGTCGATAGCTTGTACCAGTCCTGCCCGCCAGGCGAATCCGGAGCATACAGAAGCCAGTCGTCCTGGCTGGGGCTGCGGCTGCCGACGGCAACCAGCCCCAGGAGTGGCCGGCTATCGTCACGCAACTGCAATGGCGCGATGATCAAGTTCGCATCCCCGTCCACAGCACGTTGAACCCGTTGGAGACTGTTGTCGTCGAGATGACCCTGGAGCTTCGCGGCAAATGCACTCAGCAGCAATTGATCCCGGGTGACACTGTTCATGGCGGTGAGCACCCCATTGCGCTGGAACAGATCCCGGAATGCGGCACCGTAGGCGGCGCGCACATCCTCGGCCAACGTCTGCTCCAGCCATTGCTGGTTCAATCCCGGAGGAAGGCCTTCACCCTCAAATGTGATGCTTCCCCGCTCACCTTCCTCGTGCAGCCCGCACGGGAGCAAATCCGTCAGGGAGCGTTTGTCCTCCTGCATGACTCGACGCCCGGCCACATTGAAGCTGTAACGGCTGGAGGTCATCAGGTCGTCGGGATCCAGCGTGCTGCCAAACTCCAGTTGCAGTACCTGACTGGCAATACTTTTTGCGTAGGTCTGCAGACTGGCGTGTGTTCCCAGTTGTTTATCCAGTTCGGCCTGACTTGTAATCAGCTGTTGTTCCAGTTCGACATAATTAAGTTGCTCGCTAACATCGGCACGTTCAAGCCACTGCGGACGACTGCCATTAGTTACGGGTATGTATTTGTTCATGACGTTCATATTGCTGCCCTTGGTTAATAAAAATGACGGAACGAAAAAATCGCACCGCCCAAATTAACCCAAGACCAAAAAACACCAAAACCACTTAGCAATACCAACTATTTACAATTCAAACCACATGTAAAAATCCAGATCTTGAACATCAAGCCCGGGACTTGATTGATCACCTGAATCAATCCCACAACCCCAACAACTTTGCCTTCGCCACCGCTTGCGTCCTGCGTTCAACCCGTAACTTTCCATGTATGCGCCGGCTATGGGTTTTAACGGTATGCAACGATATAAACAGTGCATCGGCAATTTCTTGATTTGAATGACCAAGCGCAATCAGCTTTAGAACTTGCAGCTCACGCTGACTTAATGTTTCCGTTGCATCTGCACGACTGCAAAGTTCATTGCAAGACAACAGCGAAGTCTGCTCATCGTGCAACCACAAGGGCTGACGCAGGTTTAACTCATTTAACGCCTGGAATGTTTGATACCGGGCCACGTTACGTACGCCCTCCTGCAACACGTCACTGGCCTTCGTGGTTTGACCGCCAAGCCAAAACACTTCGGCCAAAGCCAGTTCTAATTCGGTAGCGAGCGCCCACATTCCACGCGTCTGCGCTTGTCTCATCAATGATTCAATCTGTGCTGCTGCATCGATTGCATCCAGCTCTGAGCGAGTTCGGGCGAGGATCAACAAATACTCGATGCGCGGGATCAGCTCAAGTGTGGCCGGTGGCGCCTGCCGCGCCTGCGGCCCGCGATAGTGCTTGAGTACCCGGCTCAAGGCTTCGCACGCCAGTTCGGCGCGCCCCTGTTGCAACCAGAAATGGCTACTGACTTGCAGCAGCACGCCTCGATAAACCGTGTCTGGAACATGCCGTTGCTGCATCAGTCTCTCTGCGTCGCGCAGCAGGACGAACGCCTGGGCATAATCGCGCTGATTTGCCGCCACTTGTGCCAGACCAAGAAAGCCGTACAGCACGCGCTTGTCGTGACTGCGTAAGCACTGCTGCAGACCGACCTGAAAAAATGCCTCGGCGCGCTCATCGTGCCCTTGGCACAATGCAAGCCGGCCCCGACGTAACGCGATTCGACCGAGCAATGGCACCGGTCGCTCGACTGGCTGACTCAGTAATTCATGGATGATGGCGAGCAGGCTTTCCGCGCGCTGGGGAGCGCCGCGCTGTTCAAGCAATTGCGCATGATCGAGCTCCAGGAGCCCTTCGAACACCAGCGAGTCCTGCGCACGCGCCAGGCACAACGCCTCACGATTCAACGCTTGCGCCACATCAAGCTCGCCCCGCAACAATGCCTGCTGAGTCAACCCCGACAAGCACATCACGCGCACCGTCCAGAGCTCGGGGCCGAGGTCGTTCAACGCATCGAGAAAATGTGCGCGCGAACCGTCCATCCGCCCCTGCAAATGCAGGAGCCACCCCTGTTGCGCCTGCCACCGTGCAACCAGTTGCCGCTGCAGAATCGCCGAAGGCTGCGGAGTGAATCGCGACAACTGTTCGATGCATTCGGCAGCTTGCTCGAATCGCCCGGCAAACAACGAGGCCGCCGTGATCAAGCCGACCAGTTGCGGTGAGCCGAACATAAGCTCTTCGCCTTGATGCTCATACAAACGCAATAACAGCACGACGGTCTGTTCCTCGAACAAGTGCTCGAAACTGAAGTGCTGCAACAAGCTCACGGCGACTTCGAATTCTTCAGCCAGCAATGCCTGTTCAAACGCTGCTTTCCAGTCAAGTTCAGTGGCGAACCACTGGCAGGCACGACGATGCCAGGAGCGCCCGGCAGGCCATTGTTCATCGCGCATCAATTGCGTAAGCGGCGGGAAAACCCGTAGCCAGTCGGTGGAATCTTGCCAGGGTTCGATAAAGCACCCCAGTTCCTGCAAGGTCTTGAGGCATTGCGCGCCCTCACCCGCGCCAAACAGGTGATCGCACAGCCGTGCATTAAATCGTGGCAAATGCGCGAGCACCCGCCAGACCTCGGTCAATTCCGGGGTCAGGGAGGTGAACAGTTCATGTTCAAGGTAATCGAGCAACGTGTCCGGTCGACCGTGCAGTGAGTCGTTGCGTGACCAGTCGCACTTTTGCAGCAGCGCCACGCGAACCCCGGCGCACCAGCCGCCGCTGCGCTGGATGATCTTGCTGGCGGCGGTATTGGCATCGGCTGGCGTCAGGTGGTGCAACAGCGAGGCGATTTCAGCCTGATTGAAGGCCAGCGCGGAGCACTCACATTCGAACAGTTCGTCATCGAGCAACAATCGTGGCCAATTGCATTGCGGGCGACGGCGGGTCCCCATCCACCAGCTCAACATCGGGTTGCTGACGGCCAGCATGCGATCGAGCAGTTGATCGAGTCCCGGGTTCGGCACGCGGCAATAATCGTCAAGAAACAGCCAGGTCGGCGATTGCAAACGAGCCAGCGCGCGGAGCATCGCGGCCTCTTCCGATGACGCCAGCCCCAGTGACTCCGCCAGACGCTGACGAAAGTCCTCCACGCTCATGGCGACACCCGACAGTGGCAACCAGCACACCCGGCACTGCGGAGGTGCCTGCAACAGGCAGTCGGCGAGCAGCGCCGACTTGCCACTGCCGGCGGGAGCGCAAATTAATTTCACCCGCGCGGACGACGCCAGCAACGGCTCGCTCAAGCGATCACGCGACAGGTGATGCGAAGACAGACGGGGCAAAAATCCAGATCGGTCCAGACACGGAGTCATGGCGGTCATTACGGCGTGCCTTTTTATAATTGTGGGGCAACCCTAGACCTGTCTAACCCGCTTGTTGAGAAGTATTCAGCACGCTGATTGGTGCCCATAAAAAAAGGCGACCGTGCGGTCACTGTCGATCAGTCAAGGCGTTGAACGCCGCAATCCTTGTGGGAGTGAGCCTGCTCGCGATGACGGCGGTACAGTCAACACTTACGTTGCCTGACAGTCCGCCATCGCGAGCAGGCTCGCTCCCACAGGTTTTGCTCCTTGACTGATCGACATCGCCGCAGCGGTCGCCTTTTGCCCTGCGTCTGTATCAACCGTTTTACCGGACACCCTCGGCACGCAACGCCGATGGCGTGTAGTCGGCAGCCTTGGCTACGAAGCCAAACTCGAAACTGTGTTTCTCTTCGTTCTTCATTCCCAGCGCGATGTATCGGCCGGCAATAATGTCGTAGAGCGCTTCCAGCGTATAAGCCTGGGCCTGGTGATCGTAATAGTACTGAGCATGCCCCTCAGCCACTCGCCACAGTTGACCGCGACCGTCGTAGTGATCCACCAGCGCTGCTTGCCAGCTGTCTTCGTCGATGTACATGTGGCGCTTGGCGTAGATGTGGCGCTCGCTCGGCTTGACCGTGCCGATCACTTCCCAGACGCGGTGCAGTTCATAACGGGTCAGGTCCTGGTTGATGTGGCCGGCCTTGACGATGTCGTCGTATTTGAGGCTCGGCGAGTCGAGTTTGTAGCTGTTGTAGGGGATGTACATTTCCTTCTTGCCAACCAGTTTCCAGTCGTAGCGATCCGGTGCACCGGAGAACAGGTCAAAGTTGTCAGACGTGCGCAGACCGTCAGCGGCGGTGCCCGGTCCGTCATAGGCCACTTGCGGGGCGCGACGCACACGACGCTGACCGGCATTGTAGATCCACGCCAGACGCGGTTCCGTCACCTGATCGAGGGTTTCGTGCACCAGCAGCACGTTACCCGCCAGGCGCGCTGGCGCGGTGACCGACTGTTTGAAAAAGGTCAACACGTTGCCGGCTTTGTCCCCGTCCAGATCCTTGATCAGTTGCGGGACGGCAATTTCTTCCTCGAAGCGGATCGGCGTGTAGCTGCCGTTCGTTTGCGGGGTCACCTGGGTGATGATGCGTTTGACGTTGCCACCGTGGTAACGGGTGATGTGGTTCCACAGCACTTCGACACCGTTCTTGGGAATCGGGAACGCGTAGTAACGATTACCGGTAAAGCCAGCCAGGCCGTTACCGTCGTTGATGGTGGTCACATTCAGCGCACTGCGCTTGGCCGACTCGAAAATTTCCGGCGGCACAGCCACGGTGCGATGGGTCGGGTAAACCGGAATCCTGTAGGTTTCCGGATAACGCTTGAACATCGCCACCTGGCCTTCTGACAACTTGTCCTTGTACTTGTCGACGGTCGCGGCGGTGATGACAAACAGCGGTTTTTCGCTGGCGAACGGGTCAGACAGGAAGCCTTTGCTGTCAACGGCGCCAGCGTTTTTCGGGATGCCGCCGGTCCAGGCAGGGATCGAGCCGTCGGCGTTGCCAGCCTTCTCGGCGCCCAGCGGCGTAAGGCTGGTACCCAGTTTGTTGGCTTCTTCCGGCGAGACTGCCGCCATCACGTTGGCAGCCAGCAAGCTCAGGGCCAGGGCGCCGCATTGCAGAATCATCTTGTGCATTGAAATCATCCTTCTCAGCCAGATCAGAAGTTCACGCCGAAGCTCAGCGCCACGAAGTCGCGGTCTTCGAGGACGTTGAAGTCACCGCCAAAGAAGTCGGTGTAACTCAGGCTCGCGGTATAGGTGTTGCGGTAGTCGGCATCGACACCGACGCTGACCGCCTTGACGCCTTTGTTGAACAGCCCGTTGGGGCCATAGCCAGCGACGTCGTGCGCCCAAGACAAGTTGGGTTTGAGGTTGATCCCGCCGATCACGTTGGCGTAGTCAAGGATTGCCCGGGCGCGGTAGCCCCAAGAGGTCGAGGTCACGAAACCTTCGGTTTCACCGGCGAAGCCGTACTGGCCGTAGACCGAGTCGCGGCCATAACGCAGTTCGCTGCGCCGCTCCAGACCACCGACGAATACCGCTGCCGCTTCACCGACCACGGTCAGTCGTTGCGCACCCAGTACCTGGTCGAAGAACTGCGTCATGGTGCTCTGGATTTGCGTGACTTCCTTGCGGCGGTAGCCTTTGTTGTCGCCGCCAGGCGTCGTGGCGATGGGCGATGCAGCACCGCCGGCAATCGGGTTAAGCAAGGCCAGGGTCAGGTCGTTGGTGTTGACCTGTACCGGAGCGTTCGGGCGATAGCTGATCTCGCCGCTCCATGCGGTGCCGGTCGGTAATGTCGTAGCGAAGCTCGCGCCATAGAGACGAATGTCTTCCGGGTAATCGAGGTAATACTGACCGCGACCCAGCATCACACTTTGGGCCAGACCCGCGCCGCTCCCCGGTGCCAGACGGTTGGCGACGGCGACCATGCCCGGCAGGCTGGCCAGTGTCGATGCGCCGGCCGTGACGGTACCGACCGTTGGTGTGCGGCTGTGGTAGTTGATGAAATACAGGCCGTACTCGGTGTCATCGCCGAGCCAGCGCAAGGCCATGCCCCACTGCCCGGAATCCCTCGCATCGCGGTCGCCGCCACGGGGAACGACCACACCTTCGCGGGTCACTAGAATCGGCTGGCCAAACGCGGCTGCCACCGGCGCCAACGGCGCAATCGCGGGGCTGCCGACGGTGTAGTTGTTGTTGCAACCATCCGCCGCTACGTCGACAGCGAAGAACGTGCCGCAGTTGTCGAGAACGGTCTGGTCCCACTCCAGTTGGTAGAACCCGTCGACCGAGAGCTGATCCGTCAGGCCTTGGGAGACGTACAGCATGTTCACCGGAATCAGGCCTTCCTTGATCTCGGCACCCGGACGACGAAACGCAGAAACGTCAACCGGGTTGATGCTGTTGATCGAGTTGCCGATGAAGGTACTTTCACCCCAGCTCACCACTTGCTTACCGGCGCGCACGCTGCCCGGAAGTTCGGCGATGGAGTAGTTGTGATAAACGAAGGCGTCGAGGATTTGCGAGCCTGCGGACTTGGCGCCTTCCTTGCGGCCGTGGTCGCTGATTGGCTTGAACGGGCGAGTTTCGTCCTCCAACTCGAAGTCGTACCAGTACTTGCCACGGACGAATACACCGGTGTCGCCATACTTCAGTTCGAGGTCGTGAATGCCTTTGAAGATTTTGGAAAAGGTTTCGCCTTTCGAGAAGTTCTGCCGCCCGTCATCACCGGTCGATGACTGTCCGGTCCCGCCGTTGACAATGCCCACCAAAGAATCATCGGCATCGCGCATGCCCCAACTCGCGCCGACGGACAGTGAGGAGTCAAACGTCCCCTCGATCTCCCCGATATTGAATGAAACAGCCTGCGCCTGGGCACAGCAACCCAAGGCAACCGTAGCGGCCAGCGCTTGCGGTGTGAAGATGGCGCGCATTGTTGTTTTTGTCATGCGTCTTCCCCGGTGAGTGACAGAAGGCCCCACCCTACTGCCGCAACCCGGGAGCGATAAGCGCACCAAGGAGGTATTCGTGGTGTACCTCTAAAGGATGAATGGCCAGACGGGACGCGGGTTTGCGCGGGGCATGGATGGGCTGGATGGAGGGTTATCAGCCAGATGCATGGGTGAGGTGAATGCCGACTTGTAGCAGCTGCCGAGCAACGCGAGGCTGCGTCCGGCTGCGCAGCAGTCGTCAATTGACCCTTGCGAATCTCAGGTGATTTCATAGGGAATGTTTACGACTGCTACGCAGGCGGACGTCCGAACGCGGCCCGAACCTTCGGCAGCTGCTACAGGTCATGACAACACGGGACTGTTGCTCAGACTGCAACACTGCATGTCGCGAATCGCTATTTTTCCTTTGGGCTCAGCGACTTATTCTTGCCGGGCTTTCACGGTGAACAGCCGGATAGCACGAAGCGATGGTGTGAGATCAGTCCACTCCATTGGTGACAGATTTCAGATGAATCGACGCTCTATCGATTGATCGCCCTGTGTTCACTGACGTTGATTTGTAGCTCCTGATCCAACGTCTTACTTTGGCCGCTGCGTTTGCAGCGGCCTTTTTTATGGGCAAGACACAAAAATTTCTGAATTTAACGCGGGAAAAATCTTTCGATCTGGATAGAAGCAGCAACTACTTACTATCCAAAAAGAAAACGCCTACACGTTTCACAGACCCAACATTTTCACCCCTGACATAAGCTTTTTCTTCAGCGAGCGACAACCACTCATGGAAGAACGATATGTCAGAGAAACAAGCTCCCCCGCCGACCTCACATGTTGCCGGAGAACATGGGAAAATTGAATTACCGACAACTTATGTTGGTAAACAACCAAAGCCTGGAACAAACCCAATAGGAGGTGGATTTCGCGTCCCGCCGACTCGCCCCGGAGGAATTGGCTCCGGCCTCACACTAAACGAACAACTTCGGCGCGAAACCCGGGATAATATTAAAGTTACGGAGAGCTCCGTAAAAGCCGAACACAGTGCAAAACTTCAGAACTTACCAGGATCGACAGAAATTGATCTGGCAAACCTGAGAGCTCAACATCCGATATCAATAACGAGCCCAACACAAGCGTATCAACACGAACTCAACATCAGAAATCTATTAATCCAACAAAAAACAGCTGAACTACACACTCAAATCTCAGTAGCTAATTCCTTCTATGGACACAGCCCAATCGGCAAAACAATTGGTGATTATTTAGCCAAAGCTCAAACGCTTGAAAGACCTGTAACACCTTACGGGCCCGTTTATGCAAGGTGGGTGGCCTCCTATAAAGCCGCTTACTCTGCAAACTTCCTAACAGAGCAGATTCAACTTTTACATACCCAACAAATACATGTGCAGAACCTTCTTGTCGCTACTCAAGCGCAAGAACAACGACAACTAGAAGCGGAGCGCGAAGCTCATCGAGTGGCGGCTGAACTGGCGCGCATAAACGAGGAGGCTGCGGCAAGAGCTCGTGAGCAAGCGCGACTTGCTGCGCTGGAAAGTGCGCGCCGAGTGGCAGAGGAACAGGCTCAAGAGCAAGCACGACTTGCCGCATTGGAAAGCGCACGGCAATTGGCAGCCGAACAGGCTCGAGAGCAAGCAAGACTTGCCGCTTTGGAAAGCGCACGGCAATTGGCGGTTGAGCAGGCGCGGATTGCAGCAGAAGCGGCAGCTCGGCAGGTCGCTGCGGAACGGGCTCTTCTCGAAGCACAAGCCGAGGTCAAACGGCAGGAAGAAAAGGCGCGCGAAGAACAGGAGGAAAAAGAAAGGAAGGAGGCCGAAGCCAAAAAACATGCGCAAGAGCTCGCACGATTCAGAGCGATGGTTGCGATGTTCAAAGCGTGGGAAGCCGCCAAAGCCAGTCGGCCGTTTCCCATATCAGGACAGTCTGCCGCAGCGGGTCCGGTATTCACCTTGGCAGCGGGTCGTCTCGCCATTGGTGTAGCGACAACCCAAGCCGTCAGGTCCGCACTGCACACCGCAGTTGCCGCAGTAACAACAGCGAGCACCGCAGCGGCAAGCGCTGTACTAGTCGGATTTGCGGCGCTTCTGTTTCCTTCTCCGCTGGCTGACGGTGAAAGCCGTCAACTGAGCACCCCGCTTTCGGATCTCGTCCCGGACGACTTCCATGCCTGGAGCCTTGCGCTTTCGGAGTACCAGCCCAACGACCTCCAAGCCTTGAGTATCCCGCTCTCGGATTTCGTACAGGGCAATCTTGACGACTTGTATGCAATTGCCCAAGTCAATGGAGAAGTCAGGCTGCCGGTAGCAATTGGCTCCAAAACAGTGGGGAACACAACCGAGTTCTTTGTTGCTGCCACTAACGACACAACGATACCTGGCAACGTCCCGGTGCGACTCGCCACTTTCGATCCAGCCGTTAATACATATAGGTCTTACGACCCGGACGCCCCGTCCATAGGCATGACCTGGACGCCAATCGTCAAGCCGAACAACCGGTCAACCACCCTCCCCGCAAGCGAGCCGAACATTGCCGTTTATGACGGCACAACCCTAACCGCCTTGGAAGGAAGGCTCGATGAATTTCCAGAGCTGGATTTGTACAGCTTTGGTGGCTTTATCACCGTCTTCCCGGCTGAATCGGGTATCCCCCCGATTTTTACAATGTTCAGGGATCGACGGAACGAACCGGGTGTTGCAGGTGGTTCCGGACAGTCGGTTTCGGGAAATTGGATAGGGACGGCCTCGACGCAGGAAGGAGCACCGATTCCTATGCAGGTCGCGGATAAACTTCGAGGGAGGGAGTTTTCAAGTTTCAAAGCATTTCGCAGAGAATTCTGGAAGGCTGTCGCAAACGAACAACTTCTATTTGATCAATTCACACAACTCAACAAAACTGATGTGAGAGATGGTTTATCGCCGAGTGCATTGCCCTCAGAACAAGTGGGCGGACGGAAAAAATTTGAGATACATCATGTCAAACCGATCAGTGAGGGCGGCGCGGTCTACGATCTAGATAATCTGCGTGTGCTGACACCAAAGCAACACATCGAAACCCACTCGAAAAAGGAGAAATAAAGCATGATACTTAAAAGCAAATTTGAAGACTATTCAGAATCCGAATACGCAACCCTTATTAATCGCCTTTTCCAAGGAGGGTTTTCTTCGGAAGAAGAACATGACGCAATTGTTGACAACATCGTAAGCACTTCAGAACATCCAAACGGAACAGGCATCCTGTACTACCCCGAACCGGGTGTCGAAGACAGCCCTGCCGGCGTATTAGAAGCTATAAAGCAATGGCGAGCCGCCAACGGAAAACCTGGCTTTAAAATAGAAGAATAGCGATAAAACAGTGGAGCAGGCAGACGTGCCTGGCTCCACTTTCAAAGCTGCCACTCCTCAACCCAGACTTCTACTGCCTACGCATTCTTCGGAAAGCGACTACAGGCTTCTGTAAACACGCGAAGCGCCCCCGCCATTAATGTTAATTACAGGTCATTCATCCACGCCTAGGGTGCGCTGACTTTAACTTAACTATTAACGAGCAATCTTTCATGAAACCTATCATCTACAACAAACTTCATTCTACTCAGAGTTCCAACAGCCGCGTACGCTTTCTGATTTTCCACTACACGGCCGGTAACTTCTCCAGTTCAGTCAATGCATTGACCGGCCCGAATGTCAGCGCACACTATCTGGTTCCGGACATCACCGATCCGAGCTACTTGAACGCAGGCCACACCACGCAGGAAGTCTTCAGTCTTGTCGACGAAACCCGGCGCGCCTGGCATGCGGGCGTCAGTCAGTGGGGTAACCGAAGCAATCTGAACGATACGTCTATTGGCGTTGAAATCGTTAACCTGGCGACGTTCAGCCAAGGGGTATTCAATTTCCCGCCGTATCAGCCAGACCAAATTGCCGCCATTGAGGAGTTGGCGCTGAACATTCTTCAACGCTACCCGGATATCAGCCCGACCCAAGTCCTGGGCCACTCTGATGTTGCGGTCGGTCGCAAGAGTGACCCAGGGCCGAAATTCCCTTGGCATGCACTTTATTTGAAAGGCGTTGGCGCCTGGTTCGACGATGCCACCCGCGACACCTATTTGCAGCAATACAACGAAACCGGCATTCCTGCCCGAGCCGAATTGCTGAAACTGTTCAGAACCTATGGCTATGACGTTTCAAATGCATCAACCGATCAAGGTTTCGCACAACTTGTTCGAGCCTTTCAGTTGCACTTCCGCCCTGAAAATTACGACGGGATCATGGATGCGCAAACGGCAGCAAGTCTGGCGGCATTGGTTCGCAAATATTTTCCTTGATAGCCACAGCAAACTAAAACGCTCTGAACATTAACAACCAGCAAGGTCAGAACGGTGACCTTGCTGGCTTCCATTAAAGCGAATACTTCTGCAGATTCCCCATCATTTCCTTCAGCGCTTCAATATTGTCCTTCGGATGCGCTGCCCCCTCAAAATCACAAATCTGCTCCCACTGCGCCGCCACGTCTTCCGGTGAGAACCCCACCCGCGGATCAAACCCGGCACCCAGGCTGCGCTCCCAACGCACCTTGCCCATCCAGCCGCCGCCAACTTCAAACAACCCGGAAGTCTCTTTGCAATTTTCACTGGCCAAATACACCACCAGCGGGCTGACCAGTTCCGGTTTGAGTTGCTCGAATACTTGCGGCGGGATCAGGCCTTCGGTCATGCGAGTGCCGCCGGTAGGCGCGATGGCGTTGACCTGGATGTTGTTCTTGCGGCCTTCGATGGCGAGTGTGCGAGTCAGGCCGTAGAGGCCGAGTTTGGCCATACCATAGTTGGACTGGCCGAAGTTGCCGTAAATGCCCGATGTCGACGCAGTGAAGATCACGCGGCCGTAGTTTTGCTCACGCATGTGCGGCCAGGCGGCACGGGTGACTTTGTAGGCGCCTTCGACGTGGACGCGGTAAACCAGATCCCAGTCGGCATCCTCCATTTTGTGGAAAGTCTTGTCGCGCAGGATCCCGGCGTTGTTGACCACTACATCGATACGACCGAAAACATCGAGCGCGTGCTGGACGATTTTATCGCCGTCAGTGACGGAGTCGTGGTTGGCCTCGGCAGTCCCGCCGGCCTCGCGAATTTCGGCCACTACGCGGTCTGCTGCCGACGCGTTGGCGCCCTCACCTTGCGCTGAGCCGCCGAGGTCGTTGACCAACACTTTGGCGCCCTGTTTGGCGAACAGCAGCGCATGTGCCCGCCCCAGGCCGCCGCCTGCACCGGTGACGATCACGACTTTATCTTCGAAGCGCACAGACTCATTCATGGGGGAACTCCAGCAGGCCAAGGGACGATGAACCCGAGTGTCAGGCACGGCGCTGCTGGTCACAATGAACAAGGGTCGGGCTGAATGGTGCCCGATAAGGCTGGGGGATAATCAGGAACAGGCAGCCCTGCGCGGGGGTAATGCCTGCCGATCACGAAACTCCAGATAGTGCTTGAGTACCTGCCCCGGCGCTTCGATCTGGGGGTAATGGCCAATTTCGGCCAGCAGGATCGTGTCCGGATTGGGGATCAGTTCGCGATAGCGCGCGACCATATGTGCACCGGAAATCGGATCGACCTCGCCATCAATGACGCGCAGCGGCACTTCACCGCGCTGCATGGCGCCGACCCAACGCTCGCGCTGGACACGCCGCTCTGGAATATACGTGATGAGCTTGTGCATGATCCGCGAACCTTGATTGCTGTTGATCAGCCCCCAGAAATCATCCATCTCACTTTCGGTCGGCCGGGTCATCCGCCCGAAAATCCGCCGAAAACTCTTCACCAGCGCGTCACGCGTGAAAGCGCGGCCAATCATCCAGCCCAAGGGGCTGAGCAACAATTTTTGCGCCAGCAGCGGACGATGGGTTTCCGGAAACAGGCCACCATTGAGGAACACACAACTGGCGATGTGAATGCAGGTTTCGTAATGTCGGGCCAACAGTTCCTGCGCCACGCTGTCGCCATAATCGTGGGCCAATACGTGCACCGGTTGCGTGACACTCAAATGCGCCAGCAACGCCTGTTGCAAGTCGGCCTGTTCGATCAGGCTGTATTCATGGTTCACCGGTTTGGCCGAATCGCCGAAGCCAAGCATGTCGCAAGCAATTACTCGATAGCGCTGGGCCAGTGGTTGCCACAGGTAATGCCAATCCCAACTGGCGGTCGGGAAGCCGTGGATGAGCAACAGCGGCTCACCCTGCCCGGCCGTCCAATAGCGGATAGTCTGGCCATGGAATACAAACGTCTGGCCGCGTTTGCGCCAGACACACAGGGGGATCTCGGCGAGTGGCATTAGAGTTTATAACCCGGGTTTTGTTGATCGAGTTTACGTAGCAGCGCTGGCCAGGCCAACGCGCCACCCATCCCTTGAGTACTTTTGGTCACGCCGGCGATCATCGCCTTGGCGCCGTCCAGAATCTGCGGTTCGATAGCGATCAGTTCGGCGCCGCCGTTCTGTGCCAGCACCTGAATATCGCAGGCGCGCTGGAAGGTGAACATCATCAGGAACGTGTCGGCGATGGTGCTGCCACAGGTCAGCAAACCGTGGTTGTGCAGCATCAGGAAATTGTTTTCACCGAGGTCGGCTTGCAGGCGCGCCTTCTCTTCATGGTTCAGCGCAACGCCTTCATACGCGTGGTAAGCCAGGCTGGACAGGACAAACAAGGATTGCTGACTGATTGGCAGAATGCCCTGCTTTTGCGCCGAGACCGCAACGCCGGCAGCAGTATGAGTGTGCAGCACGCAAACCACATCGTGGCGAACTTCATGCACGGCGCTGTGAATGGTGTAACCCGCCGGGTTGATGTCGTATGGACTGTCCATCAACTTGTTGCCGGCCTGATCAACCTTGACCAGGCTCGATGCCGTGATCTCATGAAACATCAGCCCAAACGGGTTGATCAGAAAATCTTCGGTACCGGGCACTTTGGCCGAGATGTGCGTAAAGATCAGATCGTCCCAGCCATGCGCGGCGACCAGACGATAGCAGGCCGCCAAATCGACTCGGGTCTGCCACTCGGCGGCACTGACTTTACCTTTGACACTGTGGGGCGACTGGACGGGGGCAACATTCACGGCATGACCTCCTATTCTTATTGTTCTGCTGTCGTCACAGCAGTCTAGTCAGCCCCCGGTCTTCGTGTAGTTGCATTGGCAGCCAGCTTGATGGCCTAGCGAGTCAGTGGCGCAATGAGTCTGGATCCATGTCAAAGGACCGACGCCAATAACCATATTCAGCAATTTCATCAGAACCATGACGAACCCGATTTTCACTGCAATGCGCTGACCAAATCTGCCAGCCAGGGCTCGGCATCGGTTTCGGGGGTCACAGTTTCGCTGGCGTCCAGGCGCAGCATGGGCAGCACTTCACGCAGACCCAGTTCACTGAACAATTCACGCATCTGCTCGCCGCCGCCACAGAAGGTATCGCCATAGCTCGCATCGCCCAGGCCGATGACCGCTCCCGGCAGACCGCGCCAGGCAGCGGGCAACTGATCACGAATCATCGAATACAAGGGTTGCAGGTTGTCCGGCAATTCACCCATGCCGGTGGTCGACGTCACCGCCAGAAACGCTTGCGGTTCGAAAGCCAGGACATCGGCCAGCGACGCGCGTGGGTTGTGCATTGTTTCGAAACCGGCGGTCTTCAAAATACTCGCGGCGTGACGGGCGACTTCTTCGGCCGTGCCGTAAACCGAGCCGGAAAGGATGGCGACTTTCATCTATCTGATCCTGAAACTGAGTGAAAACCGGATATTAACAGCAGGACCTGCATTGTTCTTTTAGAATGCAGCACTCAATCACTGCGGAAAGGATTCTCCGATGATCAATGCTCAGCTGCTGCAAATGGTGATCAATGCTTCTAACGACGGCATCGTGATTGCCGAAAAGGAAGGCGAGCAGGACAACATCCTGATTTACGTCAACCCGGCATTCGAACGTCTGACGGGGTACACCAATGAAGAAATCCTCTATCAGGATTGCCGCTTCTTACAGGCCGGCGACCGGGATCAGGCAGCGCTTGCCACCATTCGCGAAGCGTTGAACAGGGAAGGATACTGCAGGGAAATCCTCAGGAACTACCGCAAGGACGGCACCCCATTCTGGAATGAACTCTCGCTGTCGACGGTGAAAAACCCGAACGACGGGCAGACTTACTTCGTCGGTGTACAGAAGGACGTCACGGCCCAAGTCAAAGCGCAACAACGTGTGGTGCAACTGGAAGCCCAGTTGGCCGAAGCACACGCCGAACTTTCTGCGCTGAAGCGACGAACGGCAAAAACAAAACGGTGAATTAATGGTCATTAACTACAATCACCAATGACTTTGTATCTATACCTTTCGAGCATGCCATGCAGCGCGACGCACTCCTGACTCAGGACGAACTGGATTTCATCCAGACAATGCAACATAACCCACAGCTCAATGTGCGGGATGCGACGTCGAGCCTGCTCGTTAATAGTGGTTCGCAGATACGTGATTTGCTCACGCGCCTCGCGGCTCATGAGCAAGTCACCATTCATGCCAACTTCGAAAATCAGCAAATGACCTTTCCGCTGCACCTGGTGGAAGACGAGTTTCATGCGCTGCATTTGCGTTTGGGCGTGCCAAGCATTTACGAGGACGGGCCAATGGTTCGTCCTTGGCGCCTGGCACTTGAAGAACCGGTGGCGCTGGAGAATGCCAAAGGCCAGCCAGGCACAATGTATGTGCACGAAATCTCGTTCAAAGGAGTTTTGCTGGAAGTCCGCAACAAGACCAAGCCACCCAAACACTTCGCCTTGTGGTTCAGCCCGTCAGGCTACGAACGGATTGCTTTGCGCGGTACCTTTGAGCGTGAAACCGAGCAAGGTTTCTTCGCCTACGAATTGAGTCAGTCTGACAAGGACGAAACCGAGCGTCTGCGCCAGTACATCCTTCAGCAACATCGCCTGACACACCCCGCGCTGCACATCTGAATTTCAGGTTTCAAGGTTTCCCGCCAGGAACTGTTTCAGACGCTGGCGCATTACCCTTCCGTCGTTCCCCAGACACCCGATCGATGATCCGGCCAGGCTTTCCTGAGCCAGTTCCGACTTATCCCCGGCAAGCATCAACTGACAATCCAGGCTCATCGCCAGACGATTGAGCCGTCGTGGTAATTCAGGGGCCGGCGAATTATTGGACACCAAAACCAAAGCATTGGGTTTGACCCGCTCGCAGACCAGGGTCAACTCGTCGAAAGGCTGTCCAATCGCCAATAACTGAATAGCCGAGTCAACACTGCTCAGGAACAGCGCCGTGAGCAGCACGTCGAGTTCACGGCATTGATCGGCCATCGCACAGACAATGATCCGACGCGGTTGCATGACCCGCGCCATCATCAGCCGTTGCAACACGCGAGAACGTAGAAAGGCGTCCAGAAACAGCCACTCGCTGGTCTGGCCGAATGCTTCATGGCGATGCAACAGTTGTTTCCAGAGCGGAAGAAAAATGTCCTGAAACACTACCGACAGCGGATAACTGGAGAAAATCTGCCCATAGATTTGATCCAGTTGAACTTCATCAAAGGCCTTCACCGCAACCTGGACCTGTTGCTGCCACTGAGCGTAGTCGGCGTGCACGAGTTCGGTGGGAATGATCTGCGCCAGCACTTTGAGTGGCTCGGTCTTGGCCAGGATCTTGCCGACTTTGCTGACCGCAACGCCGCGGTCGATCCAGTCGAGGATGCTACGAACCTTCTCGATATCGTGCATTGAGTACAGACGATGCCCACTTTCGGTGCGAGTAGGCTGGATCAAACCATGACGCCGCTCCCAGGCGCGCAGCGTAACCGGGTTGATGCCCGTCAGACGCGCTACCTCACGAATAGGAAAGAGCTCTTCCCGATCCAGGGACAGATCCGATTGCGGGGTAGAAGTAACGTCAGTCAGGACAGGCATCGGATAGTCGACGTCCACGGATGAAATTGGATCCCATTCTAACTCTCCCGCCGACTATTCAACACCTTGATAATCGACGCTCATGCTGGTGTATTGGCCAAAATCAGGAATAATCCTTGCTTGTCTCAAAGCGCAGCCCACCACCCCGGTGTTGCGCCTGGCGAAACTCCTACCCGGAGTAACGCAACTGTCATATGGAGATACACAATGTCTACCTCACCCGTCACGCTGATGGTTGCGCGTCGCGTTGCCGAAGGGCGCTATCAGGACCTGATGGTCTGGTTGCGCGAAGGCGAACAATTGGCCACCGATTTTCCCGGCTATCTCGGCTCTGGCGTGCTCGCTCCGCCGCCGGACGATGACGAATTTCAGATTATTTTCCGCTTTGCCGACGAGCAGACCCTGCACGCTTGGGAACACTCTGCGTCGCGCACGGCCTGGCTGGCGCGCGGCAGCGACCTGTTTGGCCACAACACGGAACATCGCGTCAGCGGAATTGAGGGCTGGTTCGGCGCGGTCGGTCAGCGCCCGCCACGCTGGAAACAGGCGGTGGCAATCTGGTTGGCATTCTTTCCGGTGTCCCTGTTGTTCAATTTTGTCCTCGGGCCTTTGCTGAGCGAAATGAGCCTGCTGCCACGGGTGTTCATCAGCACGCTGTGCCTGACGCCGTTGATGGTCTACTTCTTCATTCCATTGTCGACCCGTCTGCTGGCCAACTGGCTGAACAGCGCGGTACCACGGCCGCTGCCCTCCGAGCCCCTCCCACGAAATCAATGATCCCAATGTTGGGGTGAGCCCCACGGTAGGTGAATGCCGCCGCGCGCTGGTATAGTTTTGCTCTTACCGCGACGCGAGCCATTCATGACTTCTTCCGCAGCCCCCATCCTCATCACCGGTGCCGGCCAGCGTGTTGGCCTGCATTGTGCGCAGCGTTTGATTGAAGACGGCCAGCGGGTAATCTTCAGCTACCGCAGCGAACGTCCCGGTGTCCAGACGTTGCGCGATCTGGGCGCCACCGCGGTGTTTGCCGACTTCTCCACTGAAGCCGGGATCCTCGCATTCATCACCGCCCTGAAAACCCACACTAATAGCCTGCGGGCGATTGTCCATAACGCCTCCGAATGGCTGACCGAAACGCCGGACACCGACGCCGCCGCCTTCACCCGCATGTTCAGCGTGCACATGCTTGCGCCTTACCTGATCAACCTGCACTGTGGGGACTTGCTGCAACGCTCACACCCTGCGGACATTGTGCACATCAGCGATGACGTGACCCGCAAAGGCAGCAGCCAGCACATTGGCTACTGCGCCAGCAAAGCCGGGCTCGACAGCCTCACCCTATCCTTCGCTGCGAAATACGCGCCAACAATCAAGGTCAACGGAATCGCGCCCGCCCTGCTAATGTTCAACCCCGAGGATGACGCGGTTTACCGCGCCAAGGCGCTGGCCAAATCCGCGCTGGGCATCGAACCCGGCAGCGAAGTGATCTACCAGAGCCTGCGCTATTTGCTCGACAACCCTTATGTCACCGGCACCACCCTGACCGTCAACGGCGGACGGCACATCAAATAAGATGCCCCGCGAGGATGCTCCATGACGCTAACCCTGCCCCAGAACGCCCTGTCCCAGAGCTACCGCGAGATTCTCATCGGTCTCGGTGAGAACCCGGATCGCGAAGGCCTGATCGACACCCCGGTGCGGGCGGCCAAAGCCATGCAGTACCTCTGTCATGGCTACGAACAAAGTGTCGAAGAGATCGTCAACGGCGCGCTGTTCGCCTCCGACAACGATGAAATGATCATTGTCGACAACATCGAGTTGTACTCGCTCTGTGAACATCACCTGCTGCCCTTCATCGGCAAGGCCCATGTGGCTTATATTCCAACGGGCAAGGTGCTGGGCCTGTCGAAAATTGCGCGGCTGGTGGACATGTTCGCCCGTCGCCTGCAAATCCAGGAAAACCTCACCCGGCAAATCGCCGAGGCGGTGCAACAGGTGACCAATGCCGCCGGCGTCGCGGTGGTCATCGAAGCCCGGCACATGTGCATGATGATGCGCGGTGTCGAGAAACAGAATTCGACCATGAACACCTCGGTGATGCTCGGCGCCTTCCGCGAGTCTAGCAACACCCGCCAGGAGTTCCTGCAATTGATTGGACGGAGCACGTCGTAATGCCACAACTTCAACCAGGAATGGCACGCATCCGGGTCAAGGACCTGTGCCTGCGGACCTACATCGGAATCAACGAGGATGAAATCCTCAACAAACAGGATGTGCTGATCAACCTGACCATCCTGTATGCGGCCCAGGAAGCGGTGCGTGACAACGACATTGATCACGCGCTGAACTACCGCACCATCACCAAGGCAATCATCGCCCACGTAGAGGGCAATCGTTTCGCCCTGCTCGAACGGTTGACTCAGGAGTTGCTGGACTTGGTGATGGCCAACGAGTCGGTGCTGTACGCCGAGGTTGAGGTCGACAAACCTCACGCGCTGCGATTCGCCGAATCGGTGTCGATTACGCTCGCGGCAAGCCGCTGACCGCGTCTGGCGCATTGTTCGCCAGACTTTTATCATCCGCGCCACGAAATGACCGAACAGAGGCCCCCATGACCGATCAACAACGCCTGGAACTTGAAGCCGCCGCCTTTCGCCGGCTGGTGGCCCACCTGGACAGCCGCAAGGATGTACAGAACATCGACCTGATGAACCTCTCCGGTTTCTGCCGCAACTGCCTGTCCAAGTGGTACAAGGCCGCCGCAGACGAACGCCAGATCGACGTCAGCCTCGATGACGCCCGCGAAGTGGTTTACGGCATGCCGTACGCCGAATGGAAAGCCCAATACCAGCAAGAAGCCAGCGCCGAACAACAAGCGGCGTTTGCCAAAGGAAAACCCAATGAGTGATTTGAATACCCTGCGCGCCAGCCTCAAGAGCGGCGAACACGTCTTTGCCGATACCCTGGCCTTCATCGCCGCCGGTTACGACTATCAACCGCAGGCTTTCAACAACGGTGGCGTGGAAAACGCGGCCGGTCAGAACGAAGGTTCGTGCAAGACCCTGGGTCTGGCGCTGCTGGAAGGTCTGAGCGATGAAGAAGCGCTGCTGGCGTTTGGCGAGCATTACCGTTCGGTGGTCGCAACGCCTGATGGCAGCGACCACGGCAATATCCGCGCTTTGATTGCCAATGGCCTGGCCGGGGTGAAGTTCACTCAGAAACCACTGACTCACCGCTGAATAAAATGCAGGAGCACGGCTTGCCGGCGATAACGATCTCAAGGACGCCATCGCCGGCAAGTCGGAACGCCGCCCGCGTGCTCCTACAGTCGCGGCACACCACATCCCGACTTTTAAGATTGACCCGGCAACTTTATTTCGTTTGCCGGGTAACGCTGCTCACGGCTTAGATAAAAAGAAGCATCCCTTCTTCAGAGTCGGTCATCCATGAGCAGCGAATCCATCAGCCAGTCGATCAACATCGTTCATCCTGTCACGCTCAGCCACGGCAAAAATGCCGAGGTCTGGGACACCGATGGCAAGCGTTACATCGACTTCGTCGGCGGCATCGGCGTACTGAACCTCGGCCATTGCCACCCGCGCATCGTCGAAGCCATTCGCGAACAAGCCACGCGACTGACCCACTACGCATTCAACGCCGCCCCGCATGTGCCTTACATCGAGCTGATGGATCGCCTGACTGCGTTCATTCCGGTGGACTACCCGGTCAGCGGCATACTCACCAACAGCGGCGCGGAAGCGGCGGAAAATGCCCTGAAGATCGTCCGTGGTGCAACCGGCCGCACCGCCGTGATCGCCTTCGACGGTGCCTTCCACGGCCGTACCCTCGCCACCCTCAACCTCAACGGCAAGGTCGCCCCCTACAAACAGAAAGTCGGCGTGCTGCCGGGCCCGGTGTTTCACTTGCCGTATCCGAGCAAAGACAACGGCGTAACTTGCGCCGACGCCTTGAAGGCCATGGACCGACTGTTCAGCGTCGAGATCGACGTCGATGACGTGGCGTGTTTTATCGTCGAACCGGTGCAAGGCGAAGCGGGCTTCCTGACGATGGACGTGGAATTTGCCCAAGCGCTGCGAAAGTTCTGCGATGAAAAGAACATCCTGTTGATCGCTGATGAAATCCAGTCCGGTTTCGGCCGCACCGGCCAGCGTTTTGCGTTCTCGCGACTGGGCATCGAGCCAGACTTGATCCTGCTGGGCAAAAGCATTGCCGGCGGCGTGCCACTCGGTGCGGTGGTCGGGCGTAAAGCGTTGCTCGACACCTTGCCCAAGGGCGGTCTGGGCGGGACTTATTCGGGCAATCCCATCGCCTGCGCCGCCGCGCTGGCGACGCTGGATGAAATGACGGATGCCAACTTGCAAGCCTGGGGCGCGCAGCAGGAAGAAGCGATTGTCAGCCGTTACGAAGCCTGGCGCGACAGCAAACTTTCACCGTATCTGGGTCGTTTGACCGGCGTGGGTGCGATGCGCGGCATCGAGCTGATCAATGCCGATGGCACGCCGGCGTCGGCCCAGTTGACGCAACTATTGGCATTGGCACGAGACGCCGGTTTGCTGTTGATGCCCAGCGGCAAGTCGCGCCACATCATCCGACTGTTGGCGCCATTGACCACCGAAGCGGCGGTGCTGGAGGAAGGGATGGACATCCTTGAGGCATGCCTCGCCAAACTGTCTTGATAGCAAATGAGTTCAGGGACTGACATAGCGAATTAAGTTCGCTTGTTGTCCCCGAATCCGCACCGCAATACTGACTAAAACCCCCTTTACTTAGCGAGATCATCACCACCTACACATTGAGGCAGTCATGTATCACGACAATATAATTTATAAGAAAAAGTCCAACGATCCTCAATTCCTGCTCGCCGTCGCCGTGGTGCTGTTCCTCGGCTCCTACCTGATGAACCTGGGCAACAGCGCCCTAAGCCATTTTCTGCAACCGCTGCTAGGCAATGCCCCGGACAGCCTCACCGCTCGCAACATCGCCATCGGCCTTGGTATTGCGGCACTGGGCACGCTGAACTTCCATGTCCTCGGGCGCTTGAAGTTCAAGGTGCAAACCACCGTGGTGTGGGTCGAGCTGCTGATCCTGTTTCTCGCTTTCTTCGATACCTTCGACCTCTCCTACAGTTTCATTCTCGACAAAGTCGGCTTCCTGATCCTCCAGGGCGCTGCCACCACCTTGTACATCTCCGCCTTGGCCATTGTGATCGCGTTTGTGCTGGCGTTGATCGGCGCAGTGGCCAAGTTGTCGAACAATGGCTTGGCCAATGCCCTCGCCTCGTTCTACACCTCGTTCTTTCGCGGCGTGCCGCTGCTGATTCAGATCTACCTGATTTACCTGGGCCTGCCGCAACTCGGCTATGTGGTTGACGCGGTGCCGGCCGGCATCCTTGCGCTGTCGCTGTGCTATGGCGCCTACATGACCGAAATTTTCCGTGCCGGTATCCAGAGCATTCCGGTCGGCCAGTGGGAAGCTTCGCGTGCCCTGAACATCAGCCCGTTCAAAACCCTCAGCCGCGTGATCATGCCCCAGGCCTTGCGGGTGATTATTCCGCCGACCGGCAATCAGTTTATCGCCATGCTAAAGGACAGTTCGCTGGTGTCGGTGATCGGCGTCTGGGAACTGATGTACCTGGCCAAGACCCAGGGTCGGGCAGACTTCCGCCACCTGGAGATGTTGATCACTGCGGCGATGATCTACTGGGCGCTGTCGTTCATTCTCGAACGGGTGCAGGCGCGAATCGAAAAACGGGTCAACCGTTCCACGGCAAGGGGCTGATACGCGATGACTCGAACCAATACCGCTGAACAACTCGACCTGGTCGCGGCTGTAAAACCTGGCCCCGCGATGATTTCGATCACTGGCCTGAACAAGTGGTACGGCAATTTTCACGCCTTGCGCGATGTCGACCTGAACGTCGCCACCGGCGAAATTCTGGTGGTGTGCGGGCCGTCAGGCTCGGGTAAATCGACGATGATTCGTTGCATCAATCACCTGGAAAATTTTCAGAAAGGCCACATACAAGTCAACGGCATCACCCTCACCAGCGAAGCGGAAAGTGTCAGCGCCGTACGCAGCGAAATCGGCATGGTGTTTCAGAGCTTCAACCTGTTCCCGCACTTGAGTGTGATGGACAACCTGACGCTGGCCCCGCAACTGGTACAGGGCGTGGCATCCGCCGAAGCAAAAAAACGCGCGCAGGTTTATCTCGAACGCGTACGAATTGCCGAGCATGCCGACAAGTACCCCTCGCAACTGTCCGGCGGTCAGCAGCAGCGCGTGGCGATTGCCCGGGCGCTGTGCATGAATCCCAAAGTGATGCTGTTCGACGAACCGACCTCCGCGCTGGACCCGGAAATGGTCCACGAAGTGCTGGACGTCATGAGCGAGTTGGCCACCGACGGCATGACCATGATCTGCGTGACCCACGAAATGGGTTTTGCCAGCAAGGTAGCCGACCGGGTGCTGTTCATGGATCAGGGACAGGTCATCGAACAAGCCACCCCTGCCGAGTTTTTCAACAACCCGCAGACCGAACGCGCGCAGAAATTTCTGTCGCAAATCATCGGTCACTGAGAAGCGCTTTACCCCCGCATAACAATAACGAGAAGTGGAGATGGACATGCTCAGTAAGAAACACGCAATCACCCTCGCAGCCTCCTTGTCACTGTTGTTTGTCGGCGTCGCCAATGCCGGTGCCGTGCTAGACAAAATCCAGAGCAGCAAGACGTTGACCGTTGCCACGTCGGCGACCTGGCCACCGCAGGGATTCATCAACGACAAGAATGAAATCGACGGTTTTGATATCGATGTGTCCAAGGAAATTGCCAAGCGTCTCGGCGTCGAGGCCAAATTCATCACACCCGACTGGGATGTGATTACCGCAGGCAAGTGGAATGGCCGCTGGGATGTTTCTGTGGGCTCGATGACCGCGACGAAGAGTCGTGCGCGGATTCTCGATTTCCCCGGGACTTATTACTACGTGCCTTATGTGTTTGCGGTGCACAACAAATCCACGGTCTCCGACCACAAAGCACTCAATGGCAAAACCATCGGCGTCGAAGGCGGCACTACGTCAGAAGACTATTTCAGCCAGGCGCTGGCCATCGAAACCACTGACGTACCGCCAGTTGTCTACGACGTAAAAACCGAAAAAATGAAGACCTACGCCGGCTCCGTCGGCCCGCTCGACGATCTGCGCCTGGGCGATGGCACCCGGCTGGACGCAATCCTCACGCAACGCAGCACCCTGGATGCCGCTGTCAAGAAAGGCTACCCACTGCGCGCCGTCGACAACTCGGTGGTGTTTTTCGAACCGCTGGCCGTTGCCACCGACAAGGGTGACCCGGAGCTAAAAGCCAAGCTGGGTGAAATCATCGGCGACATGCACAAGGACGGCACGCTGACCAAGCTGTCGGACAAGTGGTACGGCGTGGATTACTCGACTCTCAAGTAGTACGCCTGTCCACTGTGGGAGCGAGCCTGCTCGCGATGGACGTCAACGATGACACGGCTTTGCTGAATGCCCGCGTCGCCCTTGCGTTTTTTCGCGAGCAGGCTCGCTCCCACAATGTTTGACGTACGCATAATTTACTGGCCATTTCTCAAGGATTGACTATGTCCTTCCCCAACACCTGGTATTCCCAAACCTCGCTGCCACGCGCAGCCAGGCCAGAATTGAACACCAACGAAACCTGCGATGTGTGCATCATCGGTGCCGGTATCGCCGGTCTCACTGCTGCCCTAGAGCTGACCCGTCGCGGCAAGCACGTGATCATCCTTGAAGCCAATCAGGTGGCCTGGGGCGCGTCCGGCCGCAATGGCGGCGTGGTCTCACCGGGTTGGGCTGAGGGGTCTGGAGCGATTCGCAAGAAACTTGGGCTGGAACACGCCAGGGCGCTATTCCAGATGTCGGCCGAAGGTGTGGAGATCGTCCGCCGCAATATTATCGAACTGGCTTTGCCCGGTTGCGCGCCATCCGCTGGCACGATTCGGGTCAAGCGCTACGACGACGGCGCTGGTGTGAAAAACCACATCGAAACCATGCGCCGCGACTTCGGTTATGAACTCAACTACCTCGATACCGCCCAGGTCCGCGAACGGGCTCACACCTTGCGCTATTTCCAAGGCGTCGAAGATCCGAACGCCATGCACTTCCACCCGCTCAATTATTGCCTGGGCCTGGCCCATGCCATTGAAACGGCTGGTGGCAGAATTTTCGAGCAATCGAAAATGCTCGCCTGGCATCGGGAAGGTAACGACAAAATCGTCAAGACCGCGCGTGGCACCGTAAGCTGCAAAGATCTGGTGTTTTGCGCGGGCGGTTATGGCGGCCCTGAGCTGCAAAAACTCAGCCGCGCTTACCTGCCCATCGCCACCTACGTGGTGTTGACCGAACACTTGGGCGACTCGATCAAAAACGTCCTCGACTCCGGTGCGGCCTTCTCCGATGACCGTCGAGCTTCGGACTACTATCGCATCGTCGAAGGTGATCGCCTGCTTTGGGGCGGACGCATTACCACCCGCAACGAACAGAATGAGCAAGCCCTGGCAGCGATGCTCAAGGCCGACATGGTGTCGGTTTATCCGCAACTGGCTCCGGCAAAAATCGAATTGGCCTGGTCCGGCCTGATGGGTTACTCCACCAATAAAATGCCCAACCTCGGGCTACTGGAACCGGGCGTCTGGGCCTGCACTTCTTTTGGTGGTCACGGTTTGAATACCGGCTCAATCGGCGGCAGGGTGATTGCCGAAGCCGTGTGCGGAGAAAGTACGCGCCATGAGTTGTTCAAGCCTTACCTGTTGGACTGGAATGGCGGGCCGTTTGGTCGAGTGGCGGCCAATGCGATCTATAAATCGCTGAAGGTGATGGACTATGTCCAAGAGCGGCTCAAGGGCTGAAGGTCCCACACTTCCCCTGTGGGAGCGAGCCGGCTCCGGGCGGCGTTCCGACGATGGCAATTTATCATTCAACATTGATGTCGATTGATACACCGCTATCGCGAGCACAAAAAAACCGGCTGAAAGCCGGTTTTTTTCATTTCAACGATCTCAGAACTTGGCGTTCTGCAGGTCGTCCAGGTAACGCTCAGTGTCCAGTGCTGCCATGCAACCAGCGCCAGCCGAGGTGATGGCTTGACGGTAAACGTGGTCAGCCACGTCACCGGCGGCAAAGATACCTTCGACGCTGGTCGCCGTCGCATTGCCTTCACGGCCGCCTTGCACCACCAGGTAGCCGTCTTTCAACGTCAGCTGACCTTCGAACAACGAGGTGTTCGGGGTGTGGCCGATGGCGATGAACACGCCGTCGACTTTCAGCTCGTCGAAGCTGCCGTCGTTGTTCTTCAGGCGAGCACCGGTCACGCCCATGTTGTCGCCCAGTACTTCGTCCAGGTTCGAGTTCAATTTCAGCTCGATCTTGCCTTCGGCAACCCGGGCATTGAGCTTGTCGATCAGGATCTTCTCGGCGCGGAAGGTTTCGCGACGGTGGATCAGGGTCACCTTGCTGGCGATGTTGGCCAGGTACAGGGCTTCTTCAACAGCGGTGTTGCCGCCGCCGACCACAGCCACAGGCTTGTTGCGATAGAAGAAACCGTCGCAGGTCGCGCAGGCCGAAACGCCTTTGCCCATGAACGCTTCTTCGGACGGCAGGCCCAGGTAACGAGCGCTGGCGCCGGTCGCGATGATCAGAGCATCGCAGGTGTACGTCGCGCTGTCGCCGACCAGGGTGTACGGCTTGGAAGCGAAGTCCACGGCATTGATGTGATCGAAAACGATCTCGGTTTCAAAGCGCTCGGCGTGTTCTTTCATGCGCTCCATCAACGCCGGGCCGGTCAGACCGTGGACGTCGCCCGGCCAGTTGTCGACTTCGGTGGTGGTGGTCAGTTGACCGCCGGCTTGCATGCCGGTGATCAGCAGTGGCTTGAGGTTGGCACGGGCGGCATAGACCGCAGCGCTGTAACCGGCAGGGCCGGAACCGAGAATAATCACTCGCGAATGACGGGCTTCAGACATGACCTGCTCCTGTTGACCGGCCCTGAACACCGGGCGCGGAACGCCGGGTTGCCGGCGGGAATAAAAAAGGACCGTGGTTGACCTTGGGGAAGGTTTGAGAACGACAGTCCTGCAAAAAGATTGGGTGCAGCGTATCGAGGGGGCGAAGATTAAGGAAATACGGTTTAACAATCCAGCTCATAGGTGGTCTCTATCCCACTGCCGAGACTATAAAGACGTCTTTGTTACAGTGAATGTCGATTCCACTGCCGCGCTTTCCCCCTTCTGGCAAAGCCGGTAAGGTCGGCGCGATTACCTCTGCCCGGAGCACGTTATGCCCGCACCTGTCCTGTCCGGACCGCAATACCTGCGCGAAGGCCTCAAGCTGGTTCTGAGCCCCAGCCTGCGTTTATTCGTGTTATTGCCGCTGGCAATCAACCTGGTGCTGTTCGTCGGATTGATTTATCTGGCCGGCCATCAATTCAGCCTGTGGGTCGATACGCTGATGCCGACCCTGCCCGACTGGCTGAGTTTTCTCAACTACATCCTCTGGCCGATTTTTGTGGTGCTGGTGGTGTTGATGGTGTTTTTTACCTTCACCATGCTCGCCAACGTCATCGCCGCGCCTTTCAACGGCTTCCTCGCGGAAAAAGTCGAAGTGGTGGTGCGTGGCACCGACGATTTCCCGGCCTTCAGCTGGGGCGAGCTGACCGCCATGATCCCGCGCACCCTGGCCCGGGAGATGCGCAAACTCGGCTATTTCCTGCCACGGGCAATCGGGCTGTTCATCCTGTCCTTTATCCCGGTGGTGAACATCATTGCCGCACCGCTGTGGCTGCTGTTCGGGGTGTGGATGATGGCGATCCAGTACATCGACTATCCGGCGGACAACCACAAGCTGGGCTGGAACGAAATGCTCGCCTGGCTGCGGCAGAAACGCTGGCAGAGCATGAGCTTTGGCGGCAGCGTGTATCTGGTGCTGCTGATCCCGGTGGTGAACATCCTGATGATGCCGGCCGCCGTGGCCGGGGCGACGTTGTTCTGGGTGCGTGAGCGCGGCGCGGAAGCGTTGGAAAAGTGACCGATCGCCATTGCAGCATTGAAAATTGCACCAGTTCTCTCGGGGCCGTTTGATGGGTCACTGCCATGTTTTTTCATGAGTGAGTCTTCCGACCTGTTATTTCTGACAGTAGTCAGCAAACTGATTTCTATAGCTAATAGAACGTTGGCTCACCCGCGTTGAGAATATCCAAGTTGTCCGGGTCGAATCCTTCCTTGTCACTTGGAGATCAGACCAATGAATAACAAATCAAGACGACTTCCCCCCACCCTCGACGATAAGCGCTTTCCATGGACCAGCTTCAGCCCTGCTGTCCTGAATGCTGCGGACGAAGTAAACGGCGTTCCATTTACTATCAGTGCGAGCACGATAATTTTTATCCAAAGCGAAAACCTGCGGCCCTTGGCAACGCGTTTAGCTTTCGGGTTCGCAGGGGCAGCCGGACTTGAAAAACCGCCCACCATTCTTCTCAAGTCCGAAAGAACTCAGCATGCTGGTGATGTAGACCTGACACTGACGGCGCCAATCACGGGGAGCGTACCGATCCCTCCCAATGGGCAAAGTGAGTGTTACCGGATCGATATCCTGGAAACTGTTCAAGTCTACGCAGCAACGCTAAAGGCCATGGCCCGGGCATTGACGACCCTGACTAAAGCAGCCTGGGTTTCTTCGACACTCACTGCAGCGGTAATCATCGATGCCCCGGTCTACGCCGAACGCTCGGTAATGATTGATGTGGGACGCAAGTATTACAGTGTCGAATGGATGAAAAACCTGTTACGCGAGATGGCCTGGAACCAACTCAATACGCTGCATTTGCACCTGACGGATAACGAGGGGGTACGGGTAAACTTCCCTTCCTTCTGCGACATCGCCAGCCCCGAAGCCTGGACTGCAGCGCAACTCACGGACATTCTCGACACCGCTGCCTCTTATCACATTGACGTCATCCCTGAGATTGAAACACCCGGGCATATGAATTGGATTCTGCGTAACAGGCCAGAGTTTCAACTTGAGCTCTCGAACGGCACGATTGTTTCGAAGGCGCTCGACTTCAGCATCCAAGCTGCTCGAGACTTTCTCAAAACTCTGGTCAGCGATCTGCTCAACATGTTCCCGAACAGCCGCTATCTGCATTTGGGGGCTGACGAGTATTTTCTCAGTCCAATCAGCCACAACAACACGCCACAATTAGCGCAGTATGCGCGTCAAGAATCCGGCAATCCCAACGCGACCTCAGAGGATGCCGTGAGATTCTTCGTCAACGACCTTGCCAAGCTTGTCCAGGAAAACGGCAAAATCGCGCGGGTCTGGAACGACGGAGCCGTCAATCGAAATGCGGCTATCAATCTGGACAAAACAGTAGAAATCGAATGCTGGAGCCTGTGGGGTTCGATTGGCGGTCGTAACGAGATGAGTGCGAAGGAATTAGTTGATGCCGGCTACACCGTGAAGAACTCTCACGGCGACTTTTACTTCATCATTCGCAAGGATTGGGAGAATGTAATCCACCCCAAACATTCGCCTCATGGAATCTATGATGTTTGGCGTCCCAACTACTTCATCGCCGAGGCAGGAAGGGAAATAACGGTGATTCCTCCGAATATTCCAACTATGGCGGGTGCGGGCATTCAGGTCTGGGCAGACGAACCTGACTACCTCCCTCCTGAAGCGGTCTGGTCAGATCTGATTAAGTGGATACTGCCTCTGGGTCAGCGAACCTGGGACTCGCCGCATGCAGCTCCTGATTATAAATCTCTGTCGGAAATCGCGCGTTCTGTTGCTCATCCTCCACCTGAACCAGCCGACAAAAATACGTCGACGTAAAGCCGGCGATCGTCACAAATCCATCATCGCTCTGAAATAACCAAGACATGGCCTCAGCCGACACTGAGGTCATGACGACAGCTCTGCATATCACCCTGATCACTGAAACATTCCCACCGGAAATCAACGGCGTGGCCAATACCCTTGGTCGCTTGTGCGATGGCTTGCGCGCGCGTGGGCATCAGGTGGAATTGGTGCGGCCACGTCAGGTGTGTGATCAGCTGTTGAGCAGTGACGATGATTTGCTGTTGTGTCGCGGCTGGCCGCTGCCAGGTTATCCCGGTTTGCAATGGGGCCAGTCGTCTATGCACAAGCTGCTAAGGCGCTGGACGCGGCATCGCCCGGACGTGCTGTACATCGCCACCGAAGGGCCACTGGGCTTGTCGGCGTTACGCGCAGCACGGCGGCTGGGGATCTCGGTGGTCAGCGGTTTTCACACCAACTTTCAGCAATACTCCAGCCAATACGGGCTGGGGGTCCTGACCCGATTGCTGACTCACTACCTGCGCTGGTTCCACAACCGCTCGACCCTGACACTGGTGCCGAGCCCCAGCCAGCGGATGGAGCTTGAGCGTCGGCAATTCGAGCGTTTGGCATTGCTCTCTCGGGGTGTCGACAGCCAATTGTTTCATCCGAGCAAAAGGCTGATATCGCTGCGCGAACAGTGGGGATTGGCCGAAGATGACATTGCAGTCATTCATGTCGGGCGCTTGGCACCCGAGAAAAACCTGGGCTTGCTCAAGCGCAGTTTCGACGTGCTGAAATCCACTTATCCACAGCGCAACCTACGCTTGATCGTGATCGGCGACGGCCCGCAACGAACGGCGCTGGAGCAGGAACTGCCCGAGGCGGTTTTCTGCGGTTCACAACGGGGCGAAGCGTTGGCCAGTCACTATGCGTCAGGCGATGTATTTTTGTTTCCGAGCATGACCGAAACCTTTGGCAACGTGGTGCTTGAAGCACTGGCGTCGGGATTGGGTGTGGTCGCGTACGACCAGGCGGCTGCGGCCCAGCATATTCGCCATGGCTACAGCGGCGTGCTGGCAATGCCGGGGGATGAAGAGGCGTTCTGCGAGGCGGCAGTGTGGCTGCTGGAAGAGCGCGAGACGTTGCGTTGCGTGCGGTTGAATGCGCGCCAACATGCGAGCAGGCAGGGTTGGGCGGCGATTATCGAGCAGTTTGAGGGGCAGTTGCGGGGGGCTTGTGTCCGGGAAGTGGTGGTACCTGAGGCACAGACCTTATCCTGACTCTTCGGTGACATTGTGTCCGTCTTCGCGAGCAGGCTCGCTCCCACATTGGATTTGTGAACGACACAGAACCACTGTGGGAGCGAGCCTGCTCGCGAAGAGGCCCTTCCAGGCGCCGCTTAAACCAAGCTCATCAATGCCTCGCGGCTGAATGGCAGGATGTCTTCTTCACGCCCGTCGCGCACTTTCTGCGCCCAGTCCGGATCGACCAACAACGCACGACCCACAGCCACCAGGTCAAACTCCTCGTTGTTCAAACGCTCCAGCAGTTTTTCCAGGCTGGCCGGTTGGGCGATCTTGTCGGTGTTGACCATGAATTGCAGGAACTCGCCATCCAGGCCAACGCTGCCCACGGTGATGGTCGGTTTGCCAGTGAGTTTGCGGGTCCAGCCCGCCAGATTCAGCTCGGAGCCGTCGAATTCAGGCTCCCAGAAACGGCGTGTCGAGCAGTGGAAAATGTCCACGCCGGCATCGGACAACGGCTTGAGGAATTCACCCAGTGCTTGCGGGGTTTGCACCAGACGCGCGGTGTAATCCTGCTGCTTCCATTGGGAGAAGCGGAAGATGATCGGGAAACCTTCGCCGACCGCCGCGCGCACGGCTTGAATCAGCTCGATCGCGAACCGTGAACGGTTCGCCAGATCGCCACCGTACTCGTCGGTGCGCTGGTTGCTGCCTTCCCAGAAGAACTGGTCGACCAGATAACCGTGGGCGCCGTGGATTTCCACGCCGTCCATGCCAATGCTCTGGGCATCTTTGGCGGCTTGGGCGAACGCGGCGATCACGTCCTGGATGTCTTGCCTGGTCATGCCGTGAACCACGACCTGACCGTCTTTCAATTTTTCCGACGGGCCGTAACCCGGAACGCTGGCGTCCGGTTCGGTGCCGATACGGCGCACACTGCCGACATGCCACAGTTGTGGAACGATCTTGCCGCCTTCGGCATGTACGGCGTCGACGACTTTCTTCCAGCCGGCCAGCGCCGCTTCTCCGTAGAAGTGCGGTACGTTCGGGTAGCCGTTCGAGGCCTTGTGACCGACGGTCGTGCCTTCGGTGATGATCAAACCCACACCGGCAGCAGCGCGACGACGGTAGTACTCGATCACTTTGGAGTTGGGCACGCCACCCGGCGAAAACGAACGGGTCATCGGCGCCATGACGACACGGGTCGGCAGTTCAAGGGTGCCGAGATGGAACGGTTTGAACAGGGCTTTGACGGGCATGGGACGCTCCACGGGGAATGATTTTATGACGACGATAATATGGGGAGCGCAGCGTATTGAATAGCACTATTGATTGCAGTGATTAAGGCCTAAAAGTTCGTAAATATTGTAGGAGCCGGCTTGCTGGCGAATCAGGCGATGCGGTGTGTCAGATACGCCGCGTTCGCTGGCAAGCCAGCTCCTACAAGGAGGATGTCAGCTCAGTGCTTTTTCGATGGCATGAACGACGGTCGGATCATCCGGCGACGTTCGAGGCGAGAACCGCGCCAGCACACGACCGTCCTTGCCCAGCAGGAATTTTTCGAAGTTCCAGGTAATGTCACCCGGGAATTCCGCACCCTCGCCCGCCAGCAGGCGATACAACTGATGACGCTCATGACCGTTGACTTCCAGCTTGCTGGACAACGGAAAGGTCACGCCATAGTTGAGGCTGCAAAACTCCTGAATCTCCTTCTCGGAACCTGGCTCCTGCCCGGCAAACTGGTTGCAAGGCAAGCCCAGCACGCTGAAACCTTTACCTTTGTATTGCTGGTAAAGGTTCTCCAGCGCCGCGTACTGTGGGGTCAAGCCACATTTGGAGGCGACATTGACCACCAGCACGACTTGCCCCTTGAAGGGCGCCAGCGGTAGTTCCTGTCCATCCAAGGCTGTCAACTTAAGGTCGTGAAAAGCACTCATGACGAACTCCAAATTCCCGTGTTCTTCTCGAAACAGCCACTTGGTATGCCACCAAGGACAGCCGCGGACTAAAAAGGCGCCCTCGGGCGCCTCTCCAGTTCTCTGAGCTTAGCGCAGAAAATCAGTGGTGATGGCCACCTTCGCCATGGACGTGACCATGAGCGATTTCTTCCTGGCTAGCATCACGGATGTCGATGATCTTGACCTGGAAATTCAGGCGCTGACCGGCCAATGGGTGGTTGCCGTCAACGGTGACTTCGTCGCCGTCCAGATCGCGAATGGTGACGATCTGCATCTGGCCGTCCGGAGCGGAAGCGTGGAACTGCATGCCCACTTCCAGTTCATCGACGCCTTCGAACATGCTGCGGCTCAGGGTGCTGACCAGTTCGGCAGCGTATTCGCCGTAGGCATCTTCAGGTTCAACGGCTACGGTCAACTCGTCGCCGACGGTTTTGCCTTCCAGTGCCTTTTCCAGGCCCGGGATGATGTTACCTGCGCCTTGCAGGTAGACCAGCGGCGCGCCACCGGCGGAGCTGTCGATGACCTCACCAGCGTCGTTGGTCAGGGTATAGTCGATGGAGACAGCCTTATTGGCGGCGATCAGCATGGGGCGAGACCTTTTGCATAAGAATGAAGAAAGGCCAAGTTTAGCGAAGCAATCGTCCGAAAGCGAACACAACCCGGACAGAAGGTTCGAGGCGCCTGGCGTAACGGTCACCGGATTCCATCAGGATGAGGACGGGCATTGGGTGGCCGAGCTTTCCTGCGGCCACACCCAGCACCTGCGCCACCAGCCACCGTGGCAATCGCGCGCCTGGGTCCTGGACCCCGCGCAACGTATTGAAAAAATAGGCCAGCCCTTTGAATGCGGTTGGTGCGCACAAGGCCCGGTTAGCGATAACCTTGACGACTGAATTTCGGTAGACGACCAGACATAGATCGTCACCATTGCCATGCACCTTTAGAGAATCCGCATGCAAACTTTTTTTATTGCACCCACCGACTTTGGTGTGGGTCTGACCTCCATCAGCCTCGGGCTGGTACGCACGCTTGAGCGTGCGGGCCTCAAGGTCGGTTTTTTCAAACCGATTGCCCAGCCACATCCGGGTGACACCGGACCGGAACGCTCCACCGAACTGGTGGCCCGCACCCACGGCTTGAAGCCGCCTCAGCCGCTGGGCCTGGCACATGTCGAGCGCATGCTCGGCGATGGTCAGCTGGATGAGCTGCTCGAAGAAATCATCACGCTTTATCAGCAAGCCGCCGTCGGCAAGGATGTGCTGGTCGTCGAAGGCATGGTCCCGACCCGCAGCGCCAGCTACGCCGCGCGGGTCAATCTGCATTTGGCCAAGAGCCTGGATGCCGACGTGATTCTGGTCTCCGCACCGGAAAGCGAAGCCCTGACCGAACTCTCCGGTCGCGTGGAATTGCAGGCGCAATTGTTCGGCGGGCCGAAAGACCCGAAAGTCCTCGGCGTGATCCTTAACAAGGTCAAGACCGACGAAAGCATGGACGTCTTCGCCACGCGCTTGAAGGAACACTCGCCATTGCTGCGCAGCGGTGATTTCCGACTGCTGGGCTGCATTCCGTTCCGGCCGGAATTGAACGCCCCGCGCACTCGCGATGTTGCGGATTTGATGGGCGCACAAATCCTTAATGCCGGAGATTACGAAACCCGGCGCATGACCAACATCATCATATGCGCCCGCACCATGCGTAACACCGTGGAGCTGCTCAAGCCCGGCGTGCTGGTGGTGACGCCCGGTGATCGCGACGACATCATCCTCGCCGTCAGCCTCGCCGCCATGAACGGCGTACCCCTGGCCGGGCTGCTGCTGACCAGCGACACCCTGCCCGACCCGCGCATCATGGACCTGTGCCGTGGCGCGTTGCAGGCGGGTTTGCCGGTGCTGTCGGTGAGCACCGGCTCCTACGACACCGCCAATCAGTTGAACGGTTTGAACAAGGAAATCCCGATCGACGACCGCGAACGCGCGGAGATCATCACCGATTTCGTCGCCAGCCACCTCGATGCCAACTGGCTGCACCAGCGCTGCGGCACCCCGCGTGAGATGCGCCTGTCGCCCGCCGTATTCCGCTACCAATTGATCCAGCGCGCCCAGGCGGCCAACAAACGCATTGTGCTGCCAGAAGGCAGCGAGCCGCTGACCGTGCAAGCGGCGGCGATTTGTCAGGCGCGTGGCATTGCCCGTTGCGTGCTGCTGGCCAAACCGGCGGACGTCGAAGCCGTGGCTCGCGCTCAGGGTATCGAGTTGCCACCGGGGCTGGAGATTCTTGACCCGGACTTGGTCCGCGAACGCTACATCGAGCCGATGGTTGCGCTACGCAAGAGCAAAAGCCTCAACGCGCCAATGGCTGAGCAGCAACTGGAAGACACCGTGGTGATCGGCACCATGATGCTGGCGCTGGATGAAGTCGACGGCCTCGTGTCCGGCGTCATTCACTCCACCGCCAACACCATTCGCCCGGCCCTGCAATTGATCAAGACCGCGCCGGGCTGCACCCTGGTGTCGTCCGTGTTCTTCATGCTGTTTCCGGAAGAAGTACTGGTCTACGGCGACTGCGTGATGAACCCGCATCCGAGTGCCAGCGAACTGGCCGAAATCGCCCTGCAAAGCGCCGACTCGGCCGCCGCGTTCGGCATCACCCCGCGTGTGGCGATGATCAGCTATTCCAGCGGTGAGTCCGCCAGTGGCGAAGAAGTCGAGAAAGTGCGCGAAGCAACGTTGCTCGCCCACGAACAGCAAAACTCGCTGTTGATTGACGGCCCGTTGCAATACGACGCCGCTGCCAACGAAACCGTGGCCCGGCAATTGGCACCCAACAGCCAGGTCGCCGGTCGCGCCACGGTGTTCGTGTTCCCCGATCTGAACACCGGCAACACCACCCACAAAGCCGTGCAGCGCAGTGCCGATTGCGTGAGCCTCGGCCCGATGCTGCAAGGCCTGCGCAAACCGGTGAACGACTTGCCGCGCGGTGCGCAAGTCGATGACATCGTCTACACGATCGCATTGACCGCGATCCAGGCAGCCAACCGACCTATGGATGTTTAAATGCTGGATCTCCTGCCTGCCGCCGCGCGCGGCGTGATTGCATCGTTGTTGCTGGTCCTCAATACCATTGTGCTGTGCTCGTTTCTGTTCTGCGTGGCGATTTTCAAGGCGCTGCCGTTCGCCATTACCCAACGCTTCACACTCTGGCTGATGAACCACACCCATGAGGCCTGGATCAGCAACAACAAAGCCTGGATGAACCTGGTTTGCCGCACCCGCTGGCACCTCAGCGGCCTGGAAGGTCTGGACTATCAGCACTCGTACCTGATCACCAGCAACCACCAGAGCTGGGTCGACATCATGGTGCTGCAATACGTGCTCAACCGACGCATCCAGCCGCTGAAGTTTTTCCTCAAGCAAGAACTGATCTGGGTGCCGGTGATTGGTCTGGCGTGGTGGACGCTGGGCTTTCCGTTCATGAAGCGCTACTCCAAGGCGTATCTGGAAAAGCACCCGGAGAAAAAAGGCAAAGACCTGGAAACCACCCGCAAGACCTGCGCAAAGTTTCGCAACAACCCGGTGGGGATTTTCAACTTCGTTGAGGGCACCCGCTTCACCGAAGGCAAACATGCGCAGCAGAAATCACCGTTCAAGTATTTGCTCAAACCCAAGGCTGGCGGCATTGCGTTTGTGCTGGATGCGATGGGTGAGCAGCTGGAGTCCATCGTCAACGTAACGATTCACTATCCGGGCGGGCGTCCGGGGTATTGGGATTTGCTCTGCGGGAATGTGAAGGATGTTGTCGTGCATTTTCAGGAACTGAAGATTCCGCCGCAGTTTATAGGCAAGAACTACGACCAGGATGGGGAGTATCGATTGCAGTTTCAGGGGTGGATCAACCAGTTGTGGCTGGACAAGGATGCGTTGCTGGAGCAGATGCATCGCGAGTATCCACCTAAGCAATAGAGTGCCTGTTCGGGCCTCTTCGCTGGCAAGCCAGCTCCTACAAGGGAAATACGCTCAACTGTAGGAGCTGGCTTGCCAGCGAAAACGATTCCAAGGGCACAAAAAAACCCGCCGATGATCACTCATCGGCGGGTTTTTTATGACCGGCTAACGCTTAGATCGCGCCGCGACTACGCAGCAGATCCAGCACCTGCTTGACGCTTTCTTCCAGCGACAGCGATTGGGTGTCGACCACAAGGTCAGCGTCCAGCGGCACATCGTACGGGAAGGAGTCGCCCGGGATGTTGTCGCCACCAGCGGCGTACAACCCTTGCGGATCACGTTCAGCACAAACGGTCGGCGAGGCCTGGACGTAAACAGTCAGCAAACGCTCCTTGCCGATCAGCTCCCTGGCCTGCTCACGACCTTCAGCATTTGGCGCAACGAATGCAGCCAGGGTCAACAGACCGGCTTCGTTGAACTGACGCGCAACGTGCGCCGCACGACGCCAGTTCTCGGTACGCCCGGCGCGATCCTGTGGCAGACCTTTGTTCAGGTCATGACGCAGGTTCTGGCCATCCAGCACAAACACCGCACGGCCCATGTCGAACAGTTTGCGTTCAACCGCGTAAGCCAGGGTGCTTTTGCCAGCGCCCGACAGGCCGCTGAACAACACGGTGGCCGGTTGCTGGCCGAAGCGCTGCGCGCGTTCTTCGGTGGCGACGTGAGCGAGTTTGCCATGGTGCGTGCTGCTGCCATGCGCCACTGGCTGAGCGATGATCATCCCGGCGGCGACGGTGCCATTGGTCAAACGATCAATGACGATGAACGAACCGGTGGTGCGGTTACTCGCGTAACCATCCAGCGCGATGGCCGCATCGAGGCTGATCTTGACCCGACCGATCTCGTTCAGCTGCAAGGCGCTGGCCGGACCTTCTTCCAGGGTGTTCACGTCAACGCGGTTGACGATGCTGGTGATCGAACCCGGCACGTACGTCGTGGCGCGTTTGATGTCGTATTTCTTGCCCGGTAGCATCGGTTCTTCGGCCATCCACACCAGCATGGCGTCGAAGGCGTCAGTCACTTGCGGCTGGTTGTCGGCGTGCACCAACAGATCGCCGCGGGAGATGTCGATTTCGTCTTCCATGGTCAGTGTCACTGCCTGACCCGGACCTGCATGCTCCAGCTCACCTTCGAAGGTGACGATGGATTTCACGCGGCTGCTCTTGCCCGACGGCAGCACAACGACTTCGTCGCCCTTGTGCACGACGCCGCTGGCCAGGGTGCCTGCAAAGCCACGGAAGTTCAGGTTCGGACGGTTGACGTACTGCACTGGGAAACGCAGGTCGGTGTAGTTGCGGTCGCTGGCGATTTCGACGGTTTCAAGAATTTCCATCAACGACTGGCCGGTGTACCACGGCGAGCGCTCGGACTTGTTCACCACGTTGTCGCCCTTGAGCGCCGACATCGGCACGAAGGCCATGGTGGTCGGCTTGAAGGCGATGCCTTCGGCGAACTTCAGGTAATCGGCCTTGATCGACTCGAAGACTTTTTCGTCGAAGCCATTGAGGTCCATCTTGTTGATGGCAACCACGATGTGTTTGATGCCCAGCAACGAAGCAATAAAGCTGTGGCGACGGGTCTGGGTCTGCACGCCGTAACGGGCGTCGACCAGGATGATCGCCAGGTCACAGGTGGACGCACCGGTTGCCATGTTGCGGGTGTACTGCTCATGGCCGGGGGTGTCGGCGATGATGAATTTGCGTTTGGCGGTGGAGAAGTAACGGTAAGCGACATCGATGGTGATGCCCTGCTCACGCTCGGCCTGCAGGCCGTCGACCAGCAAGGCCAGGTCGATGTCATCGCCGGTGGTGCCGACTTTTTTCGAGTCGCGGGTAATGGCTTCCAGGTGATCTTCGTAGATCATCTTGGAGTCGTGCAGCAGGCGCCCGATCAGGGTGCTCTTGCCGTCATCGACGTTGCCACAGGTCAGAAAGCGCAGCATTTCCTTGCGTTCGTGCTGGCCCAGGTAGGCGAGGATGTCCTCGCTGATCAAATCAGATACGTGCGACATGACAACCCCTTAGAAATAACCCTGACGTTTCTTTTCTTCCATCGAGCCTGCGCCATCGTGGTCGATGACCCGGCCCTGACGTTCGGAAGTTCGCGTCAGGAGCATTTCCTGAATGATGTCGGTCAGGCTGGTCGCCTCGGACTCGACCGCACCGGTCAGCGGGTAGTCGCCGAGCGTACGGAAACGGACCTTCTTCTTGACGATGCGCGCCTTGTCTTCATCGCTCAGGTGATTGAGCAGGCGTTCGTCGTCGATCATGATCCAGGTGCCGTTCATCTCGATAACGTCGCGCTCGGCGGCGAAATACAGCGGCACAATCGGGATGCCTTCGAGGTAGATGTACTGCCAGATGTCCAGTTCGGTCCAGTTCGACAACGGGAACACGCGGATCGATTCGCCCTTGTTGACGTTGCCGTTGTAGACGTTCCACAGCTCCGGACGCTGGTTTTTCGGGTCCCAGCGGTGCTTGGTGTCGCGGAAGGAATACACGCGCTCTTTGGCACGGGATTTCTCTTCGTCACGACGGGCACCACCGAAAGCGGCATCGAAACCGTACTTGTCGAGGGCCTGCTTGAGACCTTCGGTTTTCATGATGTCGGTGTGCTTGGCACTGCCGTGGGTCAGCGGGTTGATGCCCTGCGCAACCCCGTCAGGGTTGACGTGCACCAGCAGGTCAAGGCCGAGTTCTTCAACCATGCGGTCGCGGAACGCGTACATTTCCTTGAACTTCCACTGGGTGTCGACGTGCATCACCGGAAACGGAAGTTTGCCCGGGAAGAATGCCTTGCGCGCAAGGTGCAGCATCACGGCGGAGTCTTTACCGACGGAGTACAGCATCACCGGGTTATCGAACTCGGCGGCGACCTCGCGGATGATGTGGATGCTTTCGGCCTCCAGCTGTTTCAGATGCGTCAGTTTGTCGACCATGGCTACTCACGAAAACGATCTTATGGACGGCCAGCGGGCCGTGTTCGAGCGAGGAATCCTAGCACAGCGACCTCTTCTAATCAGGACGCCAGCTAGATCGAAAGGGTATATGAATATACCCCCTCGTTTGGGCCGTTGAATGGCTATCCCCCGTAGGAGCAAGGCTTGCCCGCGATGGCATCCTTGAGATCGCTATCGCGGGCAAGCCTTGCTCCTATCAAGGGAGGTCGGTCATCAGATCGGGTTCGGGCAATCGATGAAGATGTGTTCGAGGGCAAACCGGCGCGCCAGATAATCGCCCAGCGCCTGTACGCCATAACGCTCGGTGGCGTGGTGGCCGGCGGCGATGAAGCTGATGTCGTTTTCCCGGGCGCTATGGAAAGTCTGCTCGGAGACCTCGCCACTGAGGTACAGATCGACACCGGCCAAAATCGCCTGGTCGATGTAACCCTGGCCGCCACCGGTGCACCAGCCTACCCGGCGAATCGTCGCACTGCCTTCGATCAGCAGCGGCTCGCGGCCCATGACTTCCTGGACACGACGGGCGAAATCACGCGCCGTCATCGGCTCGCTCAACGAACCGACCAGGCCGACGACTTTAAGGTTGTCTGGATCCAGTGGGCCTTCAACCGTGATATCCAACTGCCGGGCCAACTGCACGTTGTTACCGACTTCCGGGTGCAGATCCAGCGGCAAATGGTAGGACAGCAGGCTGATGTCGTGCTTGAGCAAGGTTTTCAACCGACGCTGCTTCATGCCGGTAATACACGGGTTTTCGCCCTTCCAGAAATAACCGTGATGCACCAGCACCAGATCGGCCTGGGCTTCGACGGCAGCGTCCAGCAGCGCCTGGCTGGCGGTGACGCCACTGACAATGCGCATCACTTGCGGTCGGCCTTCGACCTGCAGGCCGTTAGGGCAGTAATCGGCAATTTTGGCGCTGGCGAGGTAACGGTCGGCTTCTTCGACCAGGGTGCTCAGGGCGACGGCCATAAAAGACTCCTAAATATCCCGTTCAGAGGCGCGCGTGGCCTCGTATAATGCGCGACATTATGGGCGGTCTCATACCGCCTGCAACCTTTCAGGACGTGCTTAATGCTCAAGGCGCTGCGTTTTTCTGGCTGGCCGCTGTTGGCCGGCGTGCTTATCGCTCTTTTGATAATTCAGCGTTACCCGCAGTGGGTCGGGCTTCCAAGCCTTGACGTGAATTTGCAGCAAGCACCGCAAACGACCAGCGTGCAACAGGGGCCGGTGTCTTACGCCGACGCCGTCACCACGGCCGCACCGTCGGTGGTCAACCTGTACACCACCAAAGTCATCAACAAACCGAGCCATCCGCTGTTTGAAGACCCGCAGTTCCGCCGCTTCTTCGGCGACAATTCGCCCAAGCAGAAGCGCATGGAATCGAGCCTCGGTTCCGGTGTGATCATGAGCCCGGAAGGCTATTTGCTGACCAACAACCATGTGACCATGGGTGCCGACCAGATCGTGGTGGCGCTCAAGGATGGCCGCGAAACCCTGGCCCGTGTGATTGGCAGCGACCCGGAGACCGACCTCGCGGTCCTGAAGATTGATCTGAAGAACCTTCCTTCCATCACTGTCGGCCGTTCCGACAACATCCGCATCGGCGACGTGGCGCTGGCCATCGGCAACCCGTTCGGTGTCGGCCAGACCGTGACCATGGGCATCATCAGTGCCACTGGGCGTAACCAGTTGGGCCTGAACAACTACGAAGACTTCATCCAGACCGACGCCGCGATCAACCCCGGCAACTCCGGCGGTGCGCTGGTGGACGCCAGTGGCAACCTGACTGGCATCAACACCGCGATTTTCTCCAAGTCCGGCGGTTCGCAAGGCATCGGGTTTGCGATCCCGGTCAAACTGGCCATGGAAGTGATGAAGTCGATCATCGAACACGGCCAGGTGATTCGCGGTTGGCTAGGCATTGAAGTACAGCCGTTGAGCCAGGAACTGGCGGAGTCGTTTGGTCTGTCGGGACGTCCGGGGATTGTGGTCGCGGGGATTTTCCGGGATGGTCCCGCGCAGAAGGCTGGCCTGCAATTGGGCGATGTGATTCTCTCCATCGACGGTGAGCCAGCGGGTGATGGGCGCCGCTCGATGAACCAGGTCGCACGGATCAAACCGATGGACAAGGTCACGATTCAGGTGATGCGCAATGGCAAAGAGCTGAAGCTCACGGCCGAGATCGGCCTGCGTCCGCCGCCGGCGCCGGTCAAAGAGAAAGAAGAAGAGTAAACCAACCCAGAGCCCTTGTGGGAGCGAGCCTGCTCGCGAAGGCGGTCTGACATTCAACATAGATATTGAATGTTATGGCCTCTTCGCGAGCAGGCTCGCTCCCACAGGGTCGGGGATGACTTAAAGGTCGCCGAGGCCGTCGATCAGCGCCTGATTCTGCTCAGGTGTGCCGATGGAGATCCGTAGGAACTGGGCAATCCGCTCCTGCTTGAAGTGCCGAACGATCACACCCTGCTCCCGCAACTTCGCCGCCAACCCGGCCGCATCGTGCTTTGGATGACGGGCAAAAATAAAGTTCGCCGCCGACGGCAATACCTCAAAGCCCTTCGCCTCCAACTGCCCGATGACCTTGTCACGGCTATCGATGACCAACCGGCAGGTCTTGTCGAAGTACTCGCGATCCTCAAACGCCGCCGCAGCCCCCACTATCGCCAGACGATCCAGCGGATAAGAGTTGAAGCTGTTCTTGATCCGCTCCAGCGCTTCGATCAAATCCGGATGCCCCACCGCCAGGCCAACCCGCAGCCCGGCCAGCGACCGGGACTTGGACAGGGTCTGCGTCACCAGCAGGTTTGGATAACGGTCGACCAGGCTGATGGCTGTCTCACCGCCAAAGTCGATGTAAGCCTCATCGACCACGACCACCGAATCCGGGCTGGCGTTGAGGATTTGCTCGACGGCGTCCAGCGCCAGCAGGCAACCCGTGGGGGCGTTCGGGTTCGGGAAGATGATCCCGCCGTTCGGTCTGGCATAGTCGGCCGGGTTGATCTGGAATTGCTCGTCCAGCGGCACGGCGTCGAACTTGATGCCATATAACCCGCAATAAACCGGATAGAAGCTGTAGCTGATGTCCGGGAACAGCAGCGGCTGATCGTGTTGCAGCAAACCGTGAAAGATGTGCGCCAGGACTTCATCGGAACCGTTGCCGAGGAACACCTGATTGCCCTGGACGCCGTAGTACCTGGCAACAGCCTGCTTGAGCACATCGCTGTTCGGGTCCGGGTACAAACGCAGGTTATCGTTCAGTTCGGTCTGCATGGCGGCCAACGCTTTGGGCGATGGACCGTATGGATTTTCGTTGGTGTTGAGCTTCACCAGTTTCGTCAGTTTCGGCTGCTCGCCCGGCACGTAAGGCACCAGGCTCTTGACGAAGGGGCTCCAGAATTTACTCATCTTCAGTTCCCCTGCTTGTCGTCAATGATGCGGAATTCGGCGCTGCGGGCGTGGGCGGTCAGCGACTCGCCACGGGCCAGTACGGAAGCGGTCTTGCCCAGTTCGGACGCACCCTGCTCGGAGCAGAAGATGATCGACGAGCGTTTCTGGAAGTCGTACACACCCAGCGGCGACGAGAAACGCGCGGTGCCGGAAGTCGGCAACACGTGGTTCGGACCGGCGCAGTAGTCGCCCAGCGCTTCGGATGTGTGGCGACCCATGAAGATCGCGCCTGCGTGACGGATGTGCGGCAACCAGGCTTGCGGATCAGAGACCGACAGCTCCAGATGTTCCGGGGCAATGCGATTGGCCACTTCGATGGCTTGTTCCATGTCACGGACCTTGATCAGCGCGCCACGGCCATTCATCGAAGTTGCAATGATCTCGGCACGTTCCATGGTCGGCATCAATTTGTTGATGCTCGCGGCAACCTTGTCGAGGAACTCGGCATCCGGACTGACCAGAATCGCCTGGGCGTCTTCATCGTGTTCGGCCTGGGAGAACAGGTCCATGGCGATCCAGTCCGGATCGGTCTGGCCGTCGCACACCACGAGAATCTCGGACGGGCCGGCGATCATGTCGATACCGACCTGACCAAATACGTGACGCTTGGCGGTGGCGACATAAATGTTGCCCGGGCCAACCACTTTGTCGACCTTCGGCACGCTTTCGGTGCCGTAGGCCAACGCGGCAACCGCTTGCGCGCCGCCGATGGTGAATACGCGGTCGACGCCGGCGATGCAGGCCGCGGCCAGTACCAGTTCGTTGATTTCACCGCGCGGGGTCGGTACCACCATGACCACTTCGGTCACACCAGCCACTTTGGCCGGGATCGCGTTCATCAACACCGAGGACGGGTACGACGCCTTGCCGCCCGGTACATACAGACCGGCGCGGTCCAGCGGCGTGACCTTCTGGCCGAGCACCGTGCCGTCGGCTTCGGTGTAGGTCCAGGAATCCTGTTTCTGTTTTTCGTGGTAGCTGCGCACGCGGGCTGCGGCTTTTTCCAGGGCTTCGCGCTGAGGCACGGTGATCCTGGTCAGCGCCAGTTCCAGACGTTCGCGCGGCAGGATCAGGTCGGCCATCGAGGCGACTTCCAGGCCATCGAACTTCTGGGTGAATTCCACCAGCGCCGCATCGCCACGCTCGCGCACGGCTTTGATGATGTCCAGCACCCGCTGATTGACCGAGTCGTCAGACACACTTTCCCAGCTCAGCAGATGATCCAGATGATGTGCGAAATCCGGGTCAGCAGCGTTGAGTCGGCGAATTGCAGTCGGTGCGGTCATAGCGAGAGCCTCATAGGAATGGCAAAAACTCAGGCGCCCGAAGCTACCATCGATCCGCTTGGGCACCTGAGAATTCTGGCTATGAGGCGGATAGACGGGCGCGACTTAACGTCGCGCAGGTAAATCAGCCGCGGTGTCGAGACTCCACTGCCTTGCGCAGGGTGTCGATCAACGCCTGGATTCGGGCGTGCTGCATTTTCATCGAAGCTTTGTTGACGATCAGCCGGGAGCTGATGTCGGCAATGAAATCCTGGGGTTCCAGGCCATTGGCGCGCAGGGTGTTGCCGGTGTCGACCACGTCAATGATCTTGTCCGCCAGACCAATCAGCGGCGCCAGCTCCATCGAGCCGTAAAGCTTGATGATGTCGACCTGGCGACCCTGCTCGGCGTAGTAACGCTTGGCAACGTTGACGAACTTGGTCGCCACCCGCAGGCGGCCCTTAGGCTCGACATCGCCGACACGGCCGGCAGTCATCAGCTTGCAGAGGGCAATTCGCAGGTCCAAAGGCTCGTACAAGCCCTGGCCGCCATATTCCATCAGCACATCTTTACCGGCGACGCCGAGGTCCGCGGCACCATGTTCGACGTAGGTCGGCACATCGGTGGCGCGCACGATCAGCAGACGTACGTCAGGCTGGGTCGTGGGAATGATCAGCTTGCGACTCTTGTCCGGATTCTCGGTCGGCACGATACCCGCTTCAGCCAGAAGCGGCAGGGTGTCGTCAAGGATGCGGCCCTTGGACAGTGCGATGGTCAACATGGGAAACGTCAGTCCTTATCAAGGTACTCATGCCCGGTCGCAAACGGCGCCGGACATACTTCGAGGCTTTCTCAACAATGAAAAGACTGCCTCGATTTGAAACGAATTCAACGGGCACGTCCATGTGCCCATGCAGCAGAAACTAGCCCGGTACGCGGCGGATCTTGGCGCCGAGCATTTGCAGTTTCTCTTCGATGCACTCGTAACCACGGTCGATGTGGTAGATGCGGTCGATCAGGGTGTCGCCTTCAGCGATCAGCGCCGAGATGACCAGGCTGGCCGAAGCACGCAGGTCGGTGGCCATGACTGGCGCGCCCTTGAGCTTTTCGATGCCGGTGACGATGGCGGTGTTGCCTTCGACCTGGATATGAGCGCCCATGCGGTGCAGTTCGTATACGTGCATGAAGCGGTTTTCGAAGATCGTCTCGATCACTGCGCCCGTGCCTTCGGCAATGGCGTTCAGGGAGATGAACTGCGCTTGCATGTCAGTCGGGAACGCCGGGTATGGGGCAGTCCGCACGTTGACGGCTTTTGGCCGCTTGCCGTGCATGTTCAGCTCGATCCAGTCTTCGCCGCAGGTGATTTCAGCGCCCGATTCCTTGAGTTTCTCAAGCACGGCTTCGAGGATGGTCGGATCGGTATCCTTGACCTTTACACGGCCGCCGGTCACGGCAGCAGCGACCAGGTAAGTACCGGTTTCGATTCGGTCGGGCATCACCTTGTAAGTGGTGGTGTGCAGACGCTCGACGCCATCGATGGTGATGGTGTCGGTGCCCGCGCCGGAAACCTTGGCACCCATGGCGTTCAGGAAGTTGGCCAGGTCGACCACTTCTGGCTCGCGTGCGGCGTTTGCCAACACACTGCGACCCTTGGCCAGGGCAGCGGCCATCATGATGTTTTCGGTACCGGTCACGCTGACGGTATCGAAGAAGAAGTTCGCGCCGCGCAAGCCGCCTTCTGGCGCCTTGGCCTTGATGTAGCCGCCTTCGACGTCGATGACCGCGCCCATGGCTTCAAGGCCACGGATGTGCAGGTCAACCGGACGCGAACCGATGGCGCAACCGCCAGGCAGTGCGACTTCGGCTTCGCCGAAACGGGCAACCATCGGGCCGAGTACCAGGATCGACGCACGCATGGTTTTAACCAGTTCGTACGGTGCGATCAGGGTCTTGATGGTGCGTGGGTCGATTTCGACGCTGAGCTTCTCGTCGATCACCGGCTCAATGCCCATGCGACCGAACAGCTCGATCATCGTGGTGATGTCGTGCAGGTGCGGCAGGTTGGCCACTGTAACCGGGCCATCACACAGCAGGGTGGCAGCCAGGATCGGCAGGGCAGAGTTCTTTGCCCCGGAGATGCGGATTTCGCCATCAAGACGAACGCCACCGGTAATAATCAATTTATCCATAAGAATCTCGACGCCCTTGGGCTCAGGTGCGCTCGGCCCAGGCCGCGCTGCTGAAAAATTTCATAGTGACCGCATGGATGCTGCCATCGGTGATCCATGGGTTCAAATGGGCATAGATCTGCTGCTGACGCTTCACCGGGCTCAATGCCGCCAGTTCATCGCTAATCACGTTCAGCTGGAAATTGCAGCCTTCGCCCTCAACTTCTACCAACGTTCCGGGCAGCTTTCCTTCAAGGAAGCTCTTCACTTCTACGGCCTGCATGCTCAACCTCAATCGGCGCCCTGTGCGCACGGGTCGGACATCATACAAAAAAGCCCCGCGCCTGCGAACCCCGCTAAGCAGGACTCTGACGGGGGGCTTCTTTATAGATGCGGTCAGGGGTGCGCCAACAGCTCGGTCAATTCGCTGACCTGAGCGATTTCACGCATGTCTTCGGGCATCGCGCGAATGCTCAGCGCCTTACCGGCCGCCTCTGCATCACGCATGAAGCACAGCAGCAGCGACAAGCCGACGCTGCTGGATTTCAACACTGCCGAACAATCAACCACCAGTTCAGTAGCCGTGCTGGACTTGATCAACGCCTGCCCCTGCTTGCGCAGATCCGGGCCGGTGCGATAGTCCAGCATGCCACTCAACTGCAGCTCGCCGGTTTCGCTGATGCGAATGGCCGACACACTCATTGGGGTTTTTTCTCGGGGGATTTTTCAGTGGCTTCCTTGGCTTTGGCGACTTCCCCGGCCCAGCTGTTGATGGTCTGGTCCAGGTTGTTGCCATTGCGCTGCATCGCATCAGCGAATTGATCACGGAACAGCTTGCCGATGTTGATCCCGTTGATGATCACGTTGCGCAGCTTCCACTCGCCATTGATCTTTTCCAGTGTGTAAGACACAGGATAGATCGCGCCGTTACTGCCTTTGACGGTCATGCCAACACTGGTGCGATTGCCGGACTCGTCTTTGGCGGGATCAACGGTGATGCCCTGGTTGTTGTATTCAAGCAAAGCATTGCCATAAAACTGGAACAGACCCTTTTTGAAGTTTTCTTCAAAGGTTTTCATCTGCGCCGGCGTGGCTTTCTTTGAATACTTGACCGTCATGATGCTCTTGGAAATACCCTCGGCATCCACCACAGGTCCGACGATCGTGTTCAGCGCCGTATAAAAGTCCTGCGGGTCCTGCTTGTACTTCTCTTTATTGGCCTTCAGATCGGCCAGCATACGGTTGGTGGTGTCTTGTACCAGTTCGTGCGCGGAAGGCGCCGCCACGGCGTGGGACACCAACGGAAACACCGCGAGCATTACCAACAGGCCACGTCGCAAGGTAGAGATCATTTAACAGTTCCTCATTTAGCTTCTTTGCTAACGGTATTGAGCAGGAATTTACCGATCAGGTCTTCGAGCACCAGCGATGACTGCGTGTCATGGATGGTTCCACCATCCTTGAGCAAGGCTTCTTCGCCGCCCACGCTGATACCGATGTACTTCTCGCCCAACAGGCCAGCGGTCAGAATAGATGCAGTGGAGTCAGTCGGCAGGTTATCTACTCGCTTTTCCAGTTGCATGGTCACCCGACCGGTGAAGCTGTCGCGGTCCAGATCGATCGCTGTGACCTTGCCGATGGTCACACCGGCCATGGTCACTTTGGCTCTGACAGTCAAACCGGCGATATTGTCGAAGTAGGCATAAAGTTTATAGGTGTCGGTGCTCGGGCTCGGGGACAGTCCACTGACCCGCAAAGCCAGCAACAGCAAAGCCAGGATGCCAGCCAGCAAGAAAAGGCCGACACCGATTTCCAGGGTGCGGTTTTGCATCAGAAATCTCCAAACATCAAAGCGGTCAGAATAAAGTCCAGGCCGAGAACAGCCAAAGAGGCATACACCACGGTCTTGGTAGTGGCACGACTGATCCCCTCGGAAGTGGGCTCACAGTCATAGCCTTGGAATACGGCGATCCAGGTCACGACGAACGCGAAGACGATGCTTTTGATGATGCCATTGAGCACATCATCAGTGAACGTCACGCTGTTTTGCATGTTCGACCAATAGGAGCCTTCGTACACACCCAGCCAGTCGACAGCCACCCACGAGCCGCCCCAGATACCCACCACGCTGAAGATCATCGCCAGCACCGGCAGGGAAATGAAGCCGGCCCACAGGCGCGGGGCAACAATGTATTTGAGCGGGTCGACACCAATCATTTCCAGACTGGACAACTGTTCGGTGGATTTCATGTTGCCGATTTCGGCCGTCAGCGCCGAACCGGCACGCCCGGCGAACAACAGCGCTGTCACAACGGGACCCAGTTCACGCAGCAGCGTGAGCGCAACCATCTGCCCGACCGCCTGCTCCGAGCCGTAGCTCGACAGAATGTTGAAGCCTTGCAGCGCCAGCACCATCCCGATGAACACCCCGGAGACCACAATGATCACCAGGGACATGACGCCCACTGAATGCAGTTGCTTGATCAGCAGACCAAAACCGCCCCCGATGCCACCGCGACCGAGCAAGGCATGAAACAGGAATATCGTCGAACGACCGAACACCGCCAGCACATCGATGCCGGCGTGGCCAAACCGGCGCACGCGTTCTATTAATGAAATCTTGCGCATCAACGCTTCCCCAGAAGATCTGCGCGGTAATCCGTCGCTGGAAAGTGGTATGCGACCGGACCGTCGGGTTCGCCGGTCATGAATTGACGGATCCGTGGCTCCTGCGAGTTCATCAACTCCTCGGGAGTCCCCTGCCCCAATACCTGGCCTTCGCCGACGACATAGATGTAGTCGGCGATGCTCGCGGTTTCGGCCAGATCGTGGGAGACCACGATACTGGTGATGCCCAGCGCATCGTTGAGCAAGCGGATCAGGCGCACCAGCACGCCCATGGCGATGGGGTCCTGGCCGACAAAGGGCTCGTCGTACATGAGGATCTGCGGGTCGAGGGCAATCGCCCGGGCCAGCGCAACACGACGCTTCATGCCGCCGGACAATTCGTCAGGCATCAGGTCGATAGCACCACGCAAGCCCACGGCCTGCAATTTAAGCAGGACGATGTCACGGATCATTTCTTCCGGCAGCTCGGTATGAACGCGCAGCGGGAAGGCGACGTTCTCGAACACGTCAAGGTCGGTAAACAGGGCGCCGCTCTGGAACAGCACTCCCATGTGCTTGCGCGCATCGAACAGATCACTGCGCGACAATTTCGGCAGGTTCTGACCGTTGACCCAGACTTCGCCCTTTGTTGGACGCAATTGTGCACCCATCAATCGTAACAGCGTGGTTTTGCCACACCCGGACGGTCCCATGATGCCGGTGACCTTGCCACGCGGGATACGGATATCGACGTTATTGAAAATGCTGCGCGTACCGCGCTTGAAGGACAGTCCCTTCAGCTCGACCGCGTAGGCGTTATCGGCACTCATCTAATCTCCTTGCGATGCAGCCTCTCACTCGGACGCCTGACTCTCTGACGAAAGCACATACCTCCCCGGGCAGGCCGAACTGGCCGCGAACTATATCACTGCAAAGGCCCGGCGCCCAAGGCCAAAGCCAGCCCATCTTCAGTAACATCATCGGCAAAAAGCCTTGTTTAGAGGGGATTGCGTCATCGGGAATGACAAAGCGCAACGAACTTGCGTGAGGGTTTTGATCATTACCGCTATAATCGCCGCCTTTCATCAGGCTATACGATTTCCGACATGAGCCAATCCAGTGACCTGATTCAATCAGCACAACGCACCATCCGCCTCGAACTGGAAGCCGTAGAAGGCTTGCTGCCCCACATCGACGCAGATTTCGTACGCGCTTGCGAGATGATTCTGGCCAGCAAAGGCCGCGTGGTTGTGGTCGGCATGGGTAAATCAGGACACATCGGCAGCAAGATCGCCGCGACCCTGGCCAGCACCGGCACCACGGCTTTTTTCGTCCACCCCGCCGAAGCCAGCCACGGCGACATGGGCATGATCACGCGGGATGACATCATCCTGGCCCTGTCGAACTCCGGCTCCACCAATGAAATCCTGACCTTGCTGCCCCTGATCAAGCGTCTGGGCATTCAATTGATCAGCGTGACCGGCAACCCGGAATCCCCGCTGGCCAAGGCCGCCGAGGTCAACCTCAACGTTCACGTCGAACACGAGGCCTGCCCGCTGAACCTGGCACCCACCTCCTCCACCACGGCCGCCCTGGTGATGGGCGATGCCCTGGCCGTCGCGCTGCTGGAAGCTCGTGGCTTTACCGCTGAAGACTTCGCCTTTTCCCACCCCGGTGGCGCGCTTGGCCGACGCCTGCTGTTGAAAGTGGAGAATGTCATGCACGCCGGTCAAGATTTGCCACAGGTTCAGCGTGGCACCCTGCTTAAAGACGCATTGATGGAAATGACCCGCAAGGGCTTGGGCATGACCGTCATTCTGGAAGCTGATGGCAAACTGGCCGGGATCTTCACCGACGGTGACTTGCGTCGCACACTGGATCGCAGCATCGACATCCACAGCGCCACCATCGAACAGGTCATGACCGCTCATGGCAAGACCGCCCGCGCCGAAATGCTCGCCGCCGAGGCCCTGAAAATCATGGAAGACCACAAAATCAACGCGCTGGTGGTGGTCGACAGCGAAGACCGTCCGGTCGGCGCCCTGAACATGCACGACTTGCTGCGTGCGGGAGTAATGTAATGAACACGGACCTGCTGCAACGCGGCCAACAGATCAAACTCGCGGTGTTCGACGTCGATGGCGTGCTGACCGACGGGCGCCTGTACTTTCTCGAAGACGGCAGTGAATTCAAGACATTCAATACGCTCGACGGCCAAGGCATCAAGATGCTGATGGCAGCGGGCGTGCAGACCGCTATCATCAGTGGCCGCAAAACCCCGGTGGTCGAACGACGAGCGAAAAACCTCGGCATCCCCCACCTTTATCAGGGGCGCGAAGACAAACTGGTGGTGCTTGACGAGCTTCTGGCTCAACTCAACCTAAGCTATGAACAAGTTGCCTATCTCGGTGACGACTTGCCGGACCTGCCGGTGATTCGCCGCGTCGGCCTGGGCATGGCGGTAGCCAACGCCGCCAGCTTCGTGCGTGAAAACGCCCATGGCATTACCGTTGCCCGGGGTGGCGAGGGTGCCGCTCGCGAATTCTGCGAATTGATCCTGCGCGCCCAGGGCCGCCTCGATGCGGCCAACGCTGCGTACCTGTGAGCCGACTATGCTGAGCAAAAAGTTTCGTAACATCCTGTTATTCAGTTGCATCGCCGCGCTGTTCGCTGCGGTCGGCTACTGGAACATCAGCCCGGAACGCTTCCTCGACAAACCTGTGGTCAAGGTCGATGAAAGCACGATCGACTATTACGCGACCAACGCCCACAGCGTGCAGTTCCTGCCGGACGGCAAATTGCAGTACGAAATGACGTCCGACAAGGTCGAACACCTGAAAGCGTCCGAGGTCACATTGCTGACCAATCCGGACCTGAACATGTTTCGCGGCACCGAGTTTCCCTGGCACGTCCAGAGTGAACACGGGGAAGTCAACCCGGACGGCACCCAGGTCGAGCTGATCGATTCGGTACGCATCACCCGTTTCGACGAAAAAAACCGCAGGACCCTGATTACCACCACCCGTATGACTGTGTTCCCGCAGCAGCAATATGCGCAGACCGATCAACCCGTTAGTATCGACGGCGCTGGCGGTGTATCGACAGGCATCGGAATGAAAGCGTACTTGAAAGAAAGCAGGATACACCTGCTATCTAACGTAAGAGGACAGTATGAGGCTCGTTAAAACCCTCCCTATTTTGCTCAGTCTGGGCGCAGCACTGGGAAGCGTGAGCGCCTGGGCTCTGCCGAACGATCAAGAGCAGCCTATCCGCATACAAGCCGACGACGCCCAGCTGGACGACAAGAACGGCGTTGCTACCTATACGGGCGACGTGATCATCACCCAGGGTTCGATGAAGGTTACCGGCAATAAAGTGACCATGACCCGCACCCCGACTGGCGACATTGACGTGGTGACCTCGGTGGGCAATCTGGCCTACTTCGAGCAACTGCAAACTGCAGGCGACCCCAAGCCTGTCCAGGGTTGGGGTGTGACCATCCAGTACCACGCCGCGCAAAATCGCGTAGTACTGATCGACAAGGCAAAAGTTGTCGACAAGGACAACAACATCACCCTAGGCGAGAAAATCGTCTACGACACCCAGAAAAAGCTTGCCAGCGCCGGTCGCGCTACCGGCAGCAAGGTGACCGAGTCGCGTCCGCGTATCGACATGGTGATCCAGCCGAAGAAGAAAACCGACGAGCAAAAGGCCCCGTAATGGCAACTCTGAAAGCTCAGCATCTGGCCAAGAGCTACAAGAGCCGCCAGGTCGTGCGTGACGTCAGCCTGTCGATCGACAGCGGTCAAATCGTCGGCCTGCTTGGTCCCAACGGCGCCGGCAAGACCACCTGCTTCTACATGATTGTCGGCCTGGTGCAGGCCGATCAGGGCCGTGTGCTGATCGACGATCTGGACGTCAGCCACCAGCCAATGCACGGTCGTGCAAAGGCCGGTATCGGCTATCTGCCGCAAGAAGCGTCGATCTTCCGCAAACTCTCGGTCGCCGACAACATCATGGCGATCCTCGAGACGCGCAAGGAACTCGACAAGGCCGGACGTCGCAAAGAGCTGGAAAGCCTGCTGCAGGAATTCCACATCAGCCACATCCGCGACAACCTCGGCATGAGCCTGTCGGGCGGTGAACGCCGCCGCGTGGAAATCGCCCGGGCATTGGCTACCAACCCGAAATTCATCCTGCTCGACGAACCCTTCGCCGGCGTGGACCCGATTTCGGTCGGCGACATCAAACAGATCATCTACCATCTCAAGGCCAAGGGCATTGGCGTGCTGATCACTGACCACAACGTCCGTGAAACCCTGGATATCTGCGAAACCGCCTACATCGTCAACGATGGCCAGCTGATCGCCGAAGGCGATGCCGCCACTATCCTGGCCAACGACCTGGTTAAAGAAGTCTATCTGGGCCATGAGTTCCGCCTGTAAGCGTTGATGTGTCTGGCTAGTCGACTGAGCGCTTATCACAGTAAAAATCAACAGGTTTTTATTGTTACAGCGCTCTAGGCAAACACTTCAGTTTCAGGCATATAATTTGCTTATGTTTGGCGCTCCGGCGCCCTGTAGTGGATGGCGCATGTGCGCCGGCGAATAAGGTGTTAAGCCCCTGCCATGAAACCATCGCTAGTCTTGAGAATGGGCCAGCAGCTGACGATGACACCGCAGCTGCAACAGGCCATCCGCCTGCTCCAATTGTCGACCCTGGACCTGCAACAGGAAATCCAGGAGGCCCTGGAGTCCAATCCGATGCTCGAACGCCAGGAAGAAGGCGACGACTTCGACAACGTCGACCCCTTGGCCGACAAAGCCGAGCAGCAACCCAACGCCGACATTCAGGAACCCTCCTACCAGGAAACCGCCCCCACGGTGGACAACCTCGAGGAAGGCGACTGGAACGAGCGCATTCCCAATGAACTGCCGGTCGATACCGCATGGGAAGACGTTTACCAGACCAGCGCCAGCAGCCTGCCGAGCAACGATGACGACGAATGGGATTTCACTACTCGCACATCGGCCGGCGAGAGCCTGCAAAGCCACCTGTTGTGGCAACTGAACCTGGCACCGATGTCCGACACCGATCGCCTGATCGCCGTGACTCTGATCGACTGCATCAACAATCAGGGCTATCTGGATGAAACTCTCGAGGAAATCCTCGAAGCCTTCGATCCGGAACTGGACATCGAACTGGACGAAATCGAAGCCGTCCTGCACCGCATCCAGCAATTCGAGCCGGCCGGTATCGGCGCTCGTAACCTGGGCGAATGCCTGCTGCTGCAATTGCGCCAATTGCCAGCCAATACGCCTTGGCTCGCCGAAGCCAAACGCCTGGTCAGCGACTACATCGATCTGCTCGGCAGCCGCGACTACTCCCAGCTGATGCGCCGGATGAAGATCAAGGAAGATGAACTGCGACAGATCATCGAGCTGGTCCAGAGTCTCAACCCGCGCCCCGGCTCGCAGATCGAATCCAGCGAAGCCGAATACGTCGTTCCCGACGTTATCGTGCGCAAGGACAACGAACGCTGGCTGGTGGAACTGAATCAGGAATCAGTACCACGACTGCGGGTCAACGCCCAATACGCCGGGTTTGTCCGTCGCGCCGACACCAGCGCCGACAACACCTTCATGCGCAATCAGTTGCAAGAGGCCCGCTGGTTCATCAAGAGCCTGCAAAGCCGTAACGAAACACTGATGAAAGTCGCCACCCAGATCGTCGAGCATCAGCGCGGCTTCCTGGAATACGGCGACGAAGCCATGAAACCACTGGTCCTGCATGACATTGCCGAAGCCGTGGGCATGCACGAGTCGACGATTTCACGGGTGACCACGCAAAAATTCATGCATACCCCACGGGGTATTTATGAGCTGAAATACTTTTTCTCCAGCCACGTCAGCACCTCCGAAGGCGGTGAATGCTCGTCCACAGCGATCCGCGCGATCATCAAAAAGCTGGTTGCCGCGGAAAATCAGAAAAAGCCGTTGAGTGACAGCAAGATCGCTGGTTTACTGGAGGCACAAGGCATTCAGGTGGCTCGCCGCACCGTCGCCAAGTACCGCGAGTCCCTCGGGATCGCGCCTTCGAGCGAACGCAAGCGGTTGATGTAGAGCCACGCCACAGCGTTCCAGTGGTAGATCATTTGATCTACCGCTTTATGCACTGGCAACGAAGGAGAAGCTGTATGCAAGTCAACATCAGTGGACACCAACTGGAAGTGACCGAACCTCTTCGCACCTACATCGGCGAAAAACTCGAACGATTAGAGCGGCATTTCGACAAGATCACCAACGTGCAGGTCACGATGACGGTCGAGAAGCTGAAGCAGAAAATCGAAGCCACCCTGCATATTCCCGGCAATGAAGTGGTCGCAAACGCGGAACATACCGATATGTACGCGGCGATCGACTCACTGACCGACAAGCTGGATAAACAACTCAAAAAGCATAAGGAAAAGACCCAGAGCCTCCTCCAGGGTGCGACCGGTCGTTAACACTCCCAACCCATGATCCGACTTGAAAACATCCTGACCCCCGGCCGTTCCCTCGTGAACGTGCCGGGCGGCAGTAAAAAGAAAGCCCTCGAGCAAATTGCCAACCTGATCGCCCGGGAAGTGCCGGATCTGGAGATGCAAGATGTCTTCGAGGCATTGATTGCCCGTGAAAAACTCGGCTCGACCGGTTTTGGCAACGGCATCGCCATCCCCCACTGTCGCCTGAAGGGCTGCGAGTCACCCATCAGCGCCTTGATGCACCTTGACGCCCCCATTGATTTCGACGCCATCGACGGCGCCCCGGTTGACCTGCTGTTTGTACTGCTGGTCCCGCAAGCGGCTACCGATGCGCACCTGGAACTGCTCCGCCAGATCGCCAGCATGCTCGATCGCAAGGAAGTCCGTGATCGTCTTCGCAGCGCTCCGAGCAACGAAGCCTTGTATCAGGTTGTCCTGGACGAGCAAAACGGTCAGTAATCATGCGCTTGATCATAGTCAGCGGCCGCTCCGGCTCAGGTAAAAGCACCGTCCTCGATGTTCTCGAGGACAACGGCTACTACTGCATCGACAACCTGCCCGCCGGCCTGCTGCCGGAGTTGGCGGAACGCGCACTGATTCATACCGAACTGGCACAACCGCTGGTCGCCGTATCCATTGATGCGCGTAACTTGCCGAGTCACCTTTCGCGGTTTCCCGAACTGCTGGATGAAGTCCGGAGCCGGCATATCAAGTGCGATGTGCTGTACCTGGACGCCGACGTAGAAACCCTGCTCAAGCGCTTTTCCGAAACCCGCCGTCGTCACCCGCTGAGCAACGCCAACCGTTCGTTGGCAGAAGCCATCGAGGACGAAAGTAATCTGCTGGGTCCGATCGCCGATCTGGCAGATCTCAAAATCAATACCACCCACCTGAACCTGTATCAGCTGCGCGATACCATCAAGCTGCGCCTGTTGAACCAGCCGGAAGCCGGTACTGCGTTCCTGGTCGAGTCTTTCGGATTCAAGCGCGGCATGCCGGTCGACGCAGACCTGGTGTTCGACGTGCGCTGCCTGCCCAACCCTTATTGGAAGCCGGAATTGCGCGCTCAGTCCGGGCTTGATCAACCGGTGGCCGAGTACCTGGCAGCCCAACCGGACGTCGAAGAGATGTTCCAGGACATATCATCGTATTTGCTCAAGTGGCTGCCGCGCTTTGCCGCGAGCAACCGCGCTTATGTCACCATCGCCATTGGCTGCACCGGAGGACATCATCGCTCCGTCTACCTGACCGAACGTCTGGGCCAGGTCCTGCAACAATCCCTGAAGAACGTCCAGGTCCGCCACCGCGACCTCAGCTAAAGGATTCACATCGCGATGCCTGCTCTGGAAATCGAAATCATCAACAAGCTGGGCCTGCATGCCCGTGCTTCTGCAAAATTTGTTGGAGTGGCGGGTAAGTATCCGTGTCAGATCAGGGCAGGGAAGACGCCAGAATCAATGGTTGACGGGAAAAGTATCATGGCCATGATGATGCTCGCCGCCGGCAAAGGCACCAGAATTCACTTGAGTACCGAAGGCGAGCAAGAACAGGAAGCGCTGGATGCGCTGGTGGCGTTGATCAATAACTTTTTCGAAGAAGGCGAGTAAAAACTGCCCTCTGTAGCAGCTGCCGCAAGCTGCGTCAGGCTTCGCCAGCTGCTACAACGTCCGCATAGGCGGCTGACTCCCACAGGGGACGGTGCAAGGCGCATAAAAAAGGCGCGCCACCCAATTGGGTGGCGCGCCTTTTTTAAGCGGTAAGGGTTAGCTACCCGCCACCGTCATCCGCTCGATCAGCACCGACCCCGTGCGAATGTTGCTGCGCAACTCCAGGTCATTACCGACCGCAACGATCTGCTTGAACATGTCACGCATGTTGCCGGCGATGGTGACTTCCTGCACCGCGAACTGGATCTCACCGTTCTCGACCCAGAAACCCGCCGCGCCTCGGGAGTAATCGCCGGTGACCATGTTCAGGCCCTGGCCCATCAGTTCCGTGACCAACAAGCCACGACCCATGCGGCGCAACAACGCGGCCTGATCTTCGTCCCCATGGGTGACGAACAGGTTGTGCACGCCGCCAGCGTTGGCGGTGCTTGGCATGCCGAGCTTGCGCCCGGAGTACGTGCCGAGGATGTAGGAGACCAACTCACCCTTTTCGACGAACGGTTTGGCGTAAGTCGCCAGGCCATCGCCATCGAATGCGGAACTGCCCAAGGCGCGCATCAAGTGCGGACGCTCGTCGATGGTCAACCATTCCGGGAACAGCTTCTGACCCAGCGTGCCTTCCAGGAACGATGATTTTCGATACAGACTTCCGCCGGAAATGGCCGAGAGGAAGCTGCCAAACAAACCACCGGCCAACTCAGCGGAAAACAGCACCGGCACTTCGCAGGTCGGCACCGGACGCGCACCCAGACGGCTCGCCGCCCGTTGCGCGGCACGCTGACCAATGCTCACCGGGTCGGCCAGCAAATTGCCCTGACGGTTTACGTCGTACCAGTAATCGCGCTGCATCTGACCGTCGGCCTCGGCGATCATCACGCAGCTCAAGCTGTGGCGCGTCGACGCGTAGCCGCCGATAAATCCGTGGCTGTTGCCGTACACGCGGCAACCCTGATGGGTGCTGAGCGTGGTGCCGTCAGCGTTCTTGATCCGGCTGTCGGTGGCAAACGCGGCGGCTTCGCAGGCCAACGCTTGTTCGATGGCTTGCTCCGGCGTGATATCCCATTGGTGGAACAGGTCGAAATCCTGCAGATCGCGAGCCATCAGCGCGGCATCAGCCAGGCCCGAGGCTTCGTCTTCGGAAGTGTGTTTGGCGATGGCCAGCGCCGCAGCGACGGTCTCGCGAATCGCCTCAGGACCGCTCGCCGAGGTGCTGGCCGAACCTTTGCGCTGGCCGACGTACAAGGTGATGCCAAAACCCTGATCGCGGTTGAATTCGACAGTTTCGACCTCACGCTGACGCACCGACGTTGACAGGCCCTGCTCCAGGGACACGGCAACTTCACAGGCGCTGGCGCCCTGACGCTTGGCTTCAGCGATGATCTGCTCGACTTGTTCTTGCAGTGCCGGCAACGCTTGTGGGCCGACGCTTTCAACTGCACTCATGCTGTTCTCCACTCAAATTCTGCTTTCGGTATGGCCTTCGAGCGACCGGGCCGGACAAGCGGCCCCCGACTGGTTATCATGGCGGCGTTTCTTTGCGGACGGCCACCATGGTTGATTCTTACGACGACTCCCTCGATACGGGAGAAAAAAGCAAATCCCAGGTTAAACGCGAGCTTCATGCTCTGGTTGACCTTGGCGAGCGCCTTACAACACTCAAGCCTGACTTGCTGGCAAAACTGCCGTTGACCGACGCTATGCGCCGGGCCCTGGCCGATGCGCCCAAGCACACCGCGAATATCGCGCGTAAACGGCACCTTATGTTCATCGGCAAACTGATGCGCGATCAGGACACTGACGCCATTCTGACTTTGCTCGATCAACTCGATGCCTCCACCCGGCAGTACAACGAACGTTTCCATGGCCTGGAACGCTGGCGCGATCGCTTGATCGCGGGCGACGATGCAGTCCTGGAGAAGTTCGTGCTCGACTACCCGGAGGCTGATCGTCAGCAATTGCGCTCCCTGATCCGTCAGGCCCAGCACGAATTGGCGACCAACAAGCCACCGGCATCGAGCCGTAAAATCTTCAAGTACATCCGTGAGCTGGACGAGACTCAACGCGGTCTGCGTTAAGTCCCTTCCGGGGTGAGCCGCCAAGCGGCTCACCCGAAGCTTCACTTTTTCAAAAGCCACTTATGCGCCTGTGCCACCCACAGTGATCGCATCGATTTTCAGCGTTGGCTGGCCGACACCCACCGGCACCGACTGCCCATCCTTGCCGCACGTCCCAACGCCGCTGTCCAGCGCCAGATCGTTACCGACCATCGACACCTTGCTCATGGCTTCCGGACCGTTGCCGATCAATGTCGCGCCTTTGACCGGCGCAGTAATCTTGCCGTCTTCGATCAGATACGCTTCGCTGGTGGAGAACACAAACTTGCCGCTGGTGATGTCCACCTGTCCACCACCGAGGTTGGCGCAGTAAATGCCGCGCTTCACCGAGGCGATGATTTCTGCCGGATCGCTTTCGCCCGCCAGCATGTAGGTGTTGGTCATGCGCGGCATTGGCAGGTGGGCGTAGGACTCACGACGACCGTTGCCGGTACGGGCCACGCCCATCAGGCGGGCGTTGAGCTTGTCCTGCATGTAGCCTTTGAGTACGCCATTTTCGATCAGCGTAGTGCACTCGGTCGGGGTGCCTTCGTCATCGACGCTCAGGGAGCCGCGACGGCCTGCCAACGTGCCGTCATCAACGATGGTGCACAGTTTGGACGCAACCATTTCGCCCATGCGCCCGCTGTAGGCAGAGCTACCCTTGCGGTTGAAGTCGCCTTCCAGACCGTGGCCGACCGCTTCGTGCAGCAGCACGCCGGACCAGCCGGAACCCAACACCACCGGCAGCGTACCGGCCGGTGCCGGAATGGCTTCAAGGTTGACGAGTGCCTGACGCAACGCTTCACGGGCGTAGCCCATGGCGCGGTCGTCACCGAGGAAATAGCGGTAATCGGTACGCCCGCCGCCACCATGTCCACCGCGCTCGCGGCGACCGTTTTGCTCGACGATCACGCTCACATTGAAGCGCACCAGCGGTCGTACATCGGCGGCCAGGCTGCCATCAGTGGACGCGATGAGGATACGTTCCCAGACACCGGCCATGCTCACGGTCACTTGCTGGATACGTGGGTCGAGGGCGCGAGTGGCTGCATCGATGCGTTTGAGGAGTTCGACTTTTTCGGCACGGGTCATCACTTCCAGCGGGTTATCGGGCCCGTACAACTGGGCGACGTCCTGCGTGGTGAACGCCTGCACCGTACCATTCTGCCCGGCGCGGGAGATCGAACGCGCGGCACGGGCCGCCGCACCGAGGGCTTCCAGAGTGATGGCATTGCTGTAGGCAAAACCGGTTTTTTCACCCGATTGCGCACGCACGCCGACGCCTTGGTCGAGGTTAAAGCTGCCTTCCTTGACGATCCCGTCCTCCAGCGCCCAGGACTCGGAAATCTGCCCCTGGAAATACAGGTCGGCGGCATCGATGCCCGGGCCGGCCAGATCGCCGAGCACGCCTTGCAGGCTCTCGATCGTTACGCCGCCGGGCGCCAGGAGGTGTTCACTGACTGAGGACAACAACTCGCTCATATGCTTTACGCCTTAAATTCATCGTTCTGAGGCAGGTCGCTGAGCGCCCTGCGAGAAAAAGCGCCGGTGACTGGACACCGGCATCCGCGCCCTGATGGACGCCTGTTCGCTGCTATCGCGTTCGGCCAGCAGCACGGCCTCGCCTTGATCCTGTTGCGCCAGCACCCGCCCCCAGGGGTCGATGATTGCGGCATGCCCCCAGGTTTCTCGCGGCCCTGGATGAGTCCCACCCTGAGCGGCCGCCAGCACATAACATTGCGTCTCGATGGCGCGGGCGCGAATCAGCACATCCCAATGCGCAGCACCGGTCACCGCCGTGAACGCCGACGGCGCAGTAATCAGCTCCGCTCCGGCGGCGCGTAATTCGCTGTACAGCTCCGGGAAGCGCAGGTCATAACACACCGTCAGCCCGACTCGACCGACCGGTGTATCCGCAACCACCACCCCACTGCCATAAGCATAGTCATCGGACTCGCGGTAACGCCCACGATTGTCCGCCACGTCCACGTCGAACAAATGCAGCTTGTCGTAGCGCGCCACCGTCTCGCCATGATCATTCACCAACAGCGAGCAGGCATGCACTTTCGCCGTCGGCTGATCCACCGGCGGCAACGGCAACGTGCCGGCCACTATCCATAACTTGAGGTCGAGGGCGGTCTGTTTCAACCATGGCAGGATAGGGCCGTCGCCCAACGCTTCGGCACGGCCGATGTCGGCGATGTCGCGACGGCCCATCGCGGCGAAGTTTTCCGGCAATACGGCGAGTTGCGCACCGCCGGCCGCCGCCTGTTCGAGCAGCCGGCGTGCCTGAGTCAGGTTGGCCAGCACGTCGCTCTGGCTGACCATTTGAATCACCGCTACCGACATGGTCTTTCCTTACTTGAGAAGTGTCAGCCTGTAGCAGCTGGCGGAGCCTGCGTCCGGCTGCGCAGCAGTCGTAAAATCGGTCGACATGGTCTTTCAGATAAACCGTGCAATCCGGATTTACGACTGCTGCGCAGCCGGACGCAGGCTTCGCCAGCTGCTACACGACCTGCGTTTAACCATGCTACTCCATCGGCCCGGGACATGGCTTTTGAAAAAGAGCGTCAAAAAGGCTTGTCGAAAGTGATTTTCGGATCTTTCCACGGGCCTTTGACCGTGTATTGGACACTGGCAAAACGGGCCATGCGGTCACCGATCAGTTTGTCGATCAGGAACAGCGCGCCGCCGACAGCCGGAGCGCCGACAAGCAACGCCGCGATCGGCAAGTTATTGGTCACCGGCAACGTCACCAGCATCTTGGCGTCGATCCGGTCACCCACCAGGTTCAAGGTGCCATCAAGTTCAAGGTTGGTGGACGGACCGGTCATCCGGATCGGTTCACGGGTGACGTAGACGCCATTGGTCCCGACCAGCACACCTTTGACCCGGTCATAACTCAGGCCTTTTCCGAACAAGTCGGAAAAGTCCAGGCGCAAGCGTCGACCGATGGAGTTGAAATTAAGCAGGCCGAAGACTTTCAGGGCCTGGGCACTGGCGTCGACCTCAACAATCTGGCCCTTGGTAATCGTCGCATCAAGGGTGCCGGAGAAACGCTTGGTGGCCAGCCAGGCCGGCGAACCGGGCCAGCGACCGTCAACGTCTGTATGAAATTTTTCACTGGTGACACTCGGCGCAAAGCCCCAGGCTTTGAGCACATCGGCAAGATTCTTGCCGCTGATCCGCCCCTTGTACCAACTGCTGGAGTTACCGGGCACGCCTTCCCAGCCGCCACTGCCTTGCAACAGAATCCCTTTGAGGCCCATGTCCAGCGCATTGAGCGCAATACCCTTCCCGGTCGGACGGATTTTCATTGACCAGCCGCCCACCAGATCCTGCCCCAGGAACAGCTGGTTGATGGTGATGTCCAGCGCCGGAATTTTTGTCGGGTCCACCGTGACCAATGGATCGGGCGCGTTCTCGTCGGTCACTACCTTGGGATCCGCTGCGGGCAGGCGCACGTATTGCAGATTGACCGTGATCGGTGCGCCTTTCGCATCCGGAACTCCGACGGTGCCTTTGACCTGCTGACTGTCGAGTTGCAGAGCCCAATTGGCGGGCTTTCGGTTCAGCTGCACAGAAGCCTGATCGAGGGTAGCGCCCAGCGCACTGAGCTTGCCAACCTTGAAGTCCGCACTGCTGAGCAACTGTTTGGCACTGTCGCCCGAAACCTGGCCGGCGTACTTGTCGACCAAATCCTTCCACGGGCCGACATCCAGCTCCGACAGCACGCCCCGCACCCGCAGACCTTTGGCACCGGGCAATACGGCATCGCCACCACCGAGGAACAGCTCACCACGCCCCTCGGAAAAATTGCCGTTCGGTGCTGCAAACGTAAAGTTTGCCAACTGACCATAGTTGACCCAGTAGCGCCGATCTGGCCCTTGCAAGGTCATGCGAAACGACGTATCGCGGCCAGCATCGGCCGTCATGCCGAACGGAGCCGGTAAATCGACTGTCACACCTTTGAGGTTGGAATTGACTATCAACTGACTGTTAGCGCCGTCCAGGTTCAGTTGCAGCCGATATGGGATCACCCCGAAAACCGGTACCGGCTGAGTCACGTGCAACCAGTCAGTGAGTTTTTTGACTTCGACCTGACCGGAAGCCGTGACGCGTGTCTTGAGTTGACTCGCATTGCCATCGGCGAAAATCTGCGCAGTGACCGGCTTATCAAAGGCGCGGGCGCTGATGTGCTGCCCGCTCAACCCCTTGGTGCTGTCAAAGCGGAAATCGCCCTTGAGTTGAGTCAATTCCAGCACTGGTTCAGCCAGTTTCAGTCGCGCCTTGGCGGTCTTGAAGTCGACGATAATCTTCGGCTGCTCGCCTTTGGCCAGCGGGATATCCAATTTCACTTTACCCTGTAGATCCCCCTCACCTTCCCAACCGGCGAAGGTTGCAGCAGTGCCTATCGGCGCTTCCTGAAGAATTTTCAAGCCATCGCGCAAGTCGCCGGCGAATCCACCGTCGAGGAATAGATGGACGTTTTTTCCATCAGGGACATGGGGAATATCGACGTAAATATCGCGAACCTGCGTGTCGAGCAACTGGCCCTTGCTGGCCAGAACCCGCACGCCACTGTCTTCAACAAACACATCACCTGTGACCTTGCTGACATGCGGCCAGCCCGGCTGGAAAGCCAGCTCGGCATCGTGCACCTTGAAGAACAGGCTGATGCTGCGGTCGGTATCGCCGGCGCCAGGTTTCAGCGACCCCTGATACTGGAAGAAACCTTCGTCCACAGCGCCCTTGATAATGGCCGTACGCAGCCATTCGTCCAGCGCCGGGCTGAGCATTGTCGGCAGGTACTTGGCGGTGTAACTGCCATCCCCATCGACCATGCCGACCCGCAGATCCATGTAGTCATCCTGAGTGGGATCGAAATGCAGGCGAATCAGGAAGTCGCCGGCAATCTTGCCCTCTTCACCGAGCACCTTGAGGTACGGCGCGATCAAGGTGAAGCCTTCTTTGTCGAGCTTCCAGGTCAGCGTCGCGTTGGCCTGAAGGTATTGCCATGGCTTGGCGAAAATGGGGGTCAGGTGCAGGACAAAGTCCTTGCTGTCCATGCGCAGCTCGCCCTTGCCGAGGTCACCGCTGATGCTGCCGCTGACATTTCGCGCCGCCGGAGCGCCGTAATAGGCATCAAAACCTACCCGGTCGAGGTTCGCGGCAAAGCTGAACTTGCTGTCGTCAGTGGCATTGGGTCTAAAGTCGATCAGCACATTGCGCAGCCCGCCGGTCACCTTGAGCTTTTCGACCGCCGTGGCAACACCTTCGGGCAGTGGACCCAAGGCGTTCAGCAGCGGCGTAAGCGGGGTGAGGTCGAGGCGGTCGGCTTGCAAGTGCCAGAGCTCTTCGACCTTGTCGGTCGCTGAAGTTTGTTTGAGTTGCAGATGCGATTCCCAGCGCGTCTCGCCGAAGCTCATGGCCAGGGGATCCAGGGTCACCACGACGCCTTCGGCGCTGCGCTGGAAATAGCCTGTGAGCGCCAGATTGTTGATCTGGATCGGCTTGCGTTCGGCGTAAGCCCCTTTGAGCTGCAGTGCGTTCAAGCGGATTGCAGCGCTTTGCAGTGTGCCCTGGCCCCAATTGATCCAGAGCTCGCCACCGGCCTTGATCTCGGAAAAATTCCATTGCTGGGTAAGGCGTTCGGGCAGCCACTTCGACCAATCACTTTGCGGCAGGCTCAGGTAAGCCTCGGCTTCACCATCGCGCCATTCACTGGCGCGGATATGGGTGCGAAGGCTCATGGCCACTGGTTGGCCGTCTGGCAAGGTCAACCGGGCATCAAGGCGCTGGCGGGCAGCACCGACTTTCAAATTAAGGCCGACGTAGGTCAGGGTCAGCGGCGGATGATCCAGTGGTTGCAAGGTCACCTGACTGTCAATCACCGACAACTGCTGGACCATCTGCAGACGGTTGAGCAGTTGTTCAGGGTCAAGCGGCTGATCCTTCTGCACCGGTAGACCTTCAAGCGCCCACTTCCCGTCGTCACCTTCCTTGAGGCTGATCTTCAGGCCGTTGAGTTCCAGGTGAGCGATGCGCAGCTGGCGAGCCAACAAACTTTCCACCAGGTCCGGCACCGCACGCACCTGGTCCAGGCGCAGGGCATTTGCGCCCTCTCCGACTGTCACATCATGAGCCAGCAAGATCGGCGCAAAACCACTCCAGTTACCTTCCAGCTTGCCGATTTTCAGCGGCATGCCCAAGGCTTCGCTGGCTTTGGTTTCGGCTTCTGTACGGTATTCGGCCACCAGAGGCGTCAGYTCMCGGCCAAGGCTGACGTACAACGCCATCAACACCAATAACAACGCGCACAGGCCCAGCCCCCAGCGGGTCAGTGCGACCAATATGCGTGTCAGACGCTCCATGTCAGGTGGCTCCCATGGCAAAAATGCTGCAAAAAGCTGAGGCCAGCCGTTCTAGTAAGGATGAAACACAGCGATTCAGAGCAACACCACGTCGTATTGTTCCTGGGAATACATGGTTTCCACCTGGAATCGAATCGTGCGTCCGATAAATCCTTCCAGTTCGGCAACATTACCTGACTCTTCATCGAGCAATCGGTCGACTACTTTCTGGTTCGCCAATACACGATAGCCTTCCGCTTGATAGGCGCGCGCCTCGCGGAGGATTTCTCGAAAAATTTCGTAGCAGACCGTTTCCGGCGTCTTCAGTTTGCCTCGCCCCTGGCAGCTGCTGCACGGTTCGCACAGTACTTGTTCAAGACTTTCGCGGGTGCGCTTGCGGGTCATCTGCACCAGGCCCAATTCGGTAATGCCGATGATGTTGGTTTTGGCGTGGTCGCGTTCCAGTTGCTTCTCGAGCGTGCGCAATACCTGGCGCTGGTGTTCCTCGTCTTCCATGTCGATGAAGTCGATGATGATGATCCCGCCCAGATTGCGCAGGCGCAGCTGTCGGGCAATGGCGGTGGCGGCTTCAAGGTTGGTCTTGAAGATGGTTTCTTCAAGATTGCGATGGCCGACAAAAGCCCCGGTGTTGACGTCAATGGTGCTCATGGCTTCCGCCGGATCGACCACCAGGTAACCGCCCGACTTGAGCGGGACTTTGCGTTCCAGGGCTTTCTGGATTTCGTCTTCAACGCCATACAAATCGAAAATAGGCCGCTCGCCCGGATAGTGTTCAAGACGATCGGCGATTTCCGGCATCAGTTCGGCGACGAACTGTGTGGTTTTCTGGAAGGTTTCTCGGGAGTCGATGCGGATCTTCTCGATCTTCGGGCTCACCAGGTCACGCAAGGTCCGCAACGCCAGGCCGAGGTCTTCGTAGATCACACTCGGTGCGCTGATGGTTTTGATCTGCTCGTTGATCTGATCCCAGAGCCGGCGCAGGTAGCGGATGTCCATGAGGATCTCATCGGCGCCAGCCCCTTCGGCAGCGGTGCGCAAAATGAAGCCGCCAGCCTCTATGATGCCTTCTTTGGCCACGCAATCGGTGACCACCTGCTTGAGGCGCTCGCGCTCGGCCTCGTCTTCGATCTTCAGCGAAATACCGACGTGAGCGGTGCGCGGCATGTACACCAGATAACGCGATGGAATCGACAGCTGTGTCGTCAGGCGTGCGCCTTTGGAGCCGATCGGGTCTTTGGTGACCTGGACCACCAGGCTCTGGCCTTCATGGACCAAGGCACTGATGCTTTCGACCGCCGGGCCTTCGCGCAGGGAAATTTCCGAGGCGTGAATGAACGCCGCGCGGTCCAGACCGATGTCGACGAACGCCGCCTGCATGCCTGGTAATACCCGTACGACCTTGCCTTTATAGATGTTGCCGACGATCCCGCGCTTTTGCGTTCGCTCGACGTGGACCTCTTGCAGAACACCGTTTTCGACCACCGCCACGCGCGATTCCATCGGCGTGATGTTGATCAGAATCTCTTCACTCATGGCAGGGTCTCGTTCAGGCGTATTCACGATAATGGCTGCATCTTGTCAGTACGACGCTCAGCGCGCGTTAAGTGTTTGCCAACAGGGTATGCCGAAATGGCTGAGAAGTTCTGCGGTTTCGCACAGCGGCAATCCGACCACAGCCGAGTAACTGCCGTTGAGCCCGGCAACAAATACCGCCCCCAGTCCCTGAATTCCGTAGCCACCCGCCTTGTCGCGAGGCTCATGACTGGCCCAATAGGCTGCCGCTTCTTCGCGACTGATGTTGCGAAACCGCACCAGACTGCGCACCACCCGAGACTCGCAGCGCTCTGCGTCGAGTACGGCGATGGCGGTGAGCACTTCATGCTCACGGCCGGCCAACAGCATAAGCATGGCGCACGCTTCGGCTTCGTCCACCGGTTTACCAAGAATTTTGCCGTCCAGCACCACAGCGGTGTCAGCTCCCAGCACGCAAAAATCGGCATCGGACACGACGGTTCCGTGCCCGGCCTCGGCCTTGCCGCGCGCCAGGCGCTCGACATAAGCCGACGGGGATTCTTGAGGTAATGGGGTTTCATCGATGTCCGCGCTGATGGCGGAGAATGGCACGCCGATCTGCGTGAGCAGTTCACGCCGACGCGACGAGCCAGAGGCGAGGTATAGCTGTTTCATCAAGACATCTCCCTGTCTGGTGCAGGTGCGGGCAAATGCCTGACCGAATTAATTGATTTTGTAGCGCCGACGCAGACCACGCAAACCGTAGCTGACCCATGGCCACAGCAACGCACTGACCAGGGCCGGCAGTACCAGCGCCAGCGTTGGTTGACGATTACCGGTCAAGGCACTCAGCCATAGTTGAACAAGCTGTGCGAGGCCGAAGATCACCAGAATCACCAGGCTCTGCTGCCACATCGGGAACATGCGCAAGCGCTGTTGCAGCGACAGTACCAGGAAGGTGATCAACGTCAGGATCAGCGCATTCTGGCCAAGCAACGTGCCATAAAGCACGTCTTCAGCCAGTCCCAGGCACCAGGCGGTGAGCATGCCGACTTTTTGCGGCATGGCCAACGCCCAGAATGCGAGCAGCAACGCCAACCACAGCGGGCGGAGAATTTCCATGAATTGCGGCAACGGCGAGACGCTGAGCAACAGGCCGACGGCAAACGTTACCCAGACCATCCAGCCGTTTCGGGAGGCTTTGACACCGACCATTATTCTTGTCTCCCAGTGGTAGCCGGCGCGGGGACAGGCGGTTTGGCAGCAGGCTTCACGACGGTGGGTGGCGTTGCCGGCGGTTTAGCGGCTGCAGGTGCTGCCTCTGGCGGCTTTTTAGCGCCCGGTTTCGCAGCAGCAGGCTTGGCCGGAGTTGCAGTAGCCGGGGCAGCGGGCGCGACAGGTGCGGCCGGCGCGGCAGCAGGTGCAACCGTTGCAGCAGGTGCCACAGGAACCGGTTTGGGTACAGTCGCCGGAATGATCGGGCCACCGCCGTGCTGGTCCAGTGCTTCCTGCGCCTGGGCCGCTTCGTTGGCGCGCTCCTCGGCCGTGCGGCCGTCACTGTACACCAGCAGCAAATAACGGCTGCGGTTCAACGCGGCGGTCGGTACGGCGCGAACGATGGCAAACGGCTGTCCGGAGTCGTGAATCACTTCCTTGACCGTCGCCACCGGGTAACCCGCCGGGAACCGCTGACCAAGGCCGGAGCTGACCAGCAAATCACCTTCCTTGATGTCGGCGGTATCGGCTACGTGACGCAACTCGAGGCGTTCCGGGTTGCCGGTGCCGCTGGCAATCGCCCGCAGACCGTTACGGTTCACCTGCACGGGAATACTGTGGGTAGTGTCAGTCAGCAGCAATACGCGGGAGGTGTAGGGCATCAACTCGACCACCTGCCCCATCAGGCCACGCGCATCGAGCACCGGCTGACCGAGGATCACACCGTCGCGCTCACCTTTGTTGATGATGATGCGATGGGTGAAAGGGTTAGGGTCCATGCCGATCAACTCGGCCACTTCGACCTTCTCGTTAACCAACGCGGAGGAGTTGAGCAACTCGCGCAGCCGAACGTTCTGCTCGGTGAGGGCGGCAAGCTTCTGCATGCGGCCTTGCAACAGCAGGTTTTCGGTTTTGAGTTTTTCGTTTTCGGCGACGAGTTCGGTACGGCTGCCAAATTGGCTGGCCACACCCTGCCATAGCCGCTGCGGCAGGTCGGTGATCCAGTAAGACTGCATCAGCACCAGCGACATTTGGCTACGCACTGGCTTGAGCAGTGTGAAGCGGGCATCGACCACCATCAGCGCGACCGATAGCACGACCAGCACCAACAAGCGCACGCCCAGTGAAGGCCCTTTGGTGAAAAGCGGTTTAATAAGCCGCTCCTCCCAGGCAAATGTTCTCTTTATTCATACGGCATCAAACCGGCCTGGATGCAGACTGACAGAAGATAAACGCCAACAGGCAGCACTGCAAAGTGCTGCCTGCGCGCCAACAGCATAGATGCAACCGGCGAAATCACTCGCTGGAAAGCAGGTCCATGGTGTGTTTATCCATCATTTCCAACGCACGGCCACCGCCGCGAGCAACGCAGGTCAGCGGGTCTTCGGCGACGATCACCGGCAGACCTGTTTCCTGGGCCAGCAACTTGTCGAGGTCACGCAGCAAGGCGCCACCACCGGTCAGTACCAGACCGCGCTCGGCGATGTCGGACGCCAGCTCGGGAGGCGATTGCTCCAGTGCACTTTTCACAGCCTGAACGATGGTGGCCAGGGACTCTTGCAGAGCTTCCAGCACTTCATTGGAGTTCAGGGTGAAAGCACGTGGAACGCCTTCGGCCAGGTTACGACCACGAACGTCGACTTCACGCACTTCGCCGCCCGGGTAGGCCGTACCGATTTCCTGCTTGATGCGCTCGGCGGTGGACTCGCCGATCAGGCTGCCGTAGTTGCGACGCACGTAAGTGATGATCGCTTCGTCGAAGCGGTCGCCGCCAACCCGTACGGATTCGGCGTAAACCACACCGTTCAGGGAGATCAGTGCGATTTCGGTAGTACCACCACCGATATCGACCACCATCGAACCGCGTGCTTCTTCAACCGGCAGACCGGCACCGATCGCGGCAGCCATTGGTTCTTCGATCAGGAACACTTCACGAGCACCGGCACCAAGGGCCGATTCACGGATGGCACGACGCTCAACCTGAGTGGATTTGCACGGAACGCAGATCAGCACACGAGGGCTAGGCTGCAGAAAGCTGTTTTCGTGAACCTTGTTGATAAAATATTGCAGCATCTTTTCGCAGACGCTGAAATCGGCAATCACGCCGTCCTTCATCGGACGAATGGCAGCAATGTTGCCCGGCGTTCGGCCGAGCATGCGCTTCGCTTCGGTGCCGACAGCAACGACACTTTTCTGGTTACCGTGTGTCCGAATAGCCACAACCGATGGCTCATTCAGGACGATACCGCGCTCGCGCACGTAAATAAGGGTGTTGGCAGTGCCCAGGTCAATGGAAAGATCGCTGGAAAACATGCCACGCAGTTTCTTGAACATGGGAAAGGGACCCTAGGCAACGCGTGGGTAAAAAAGTGCGGCAAACTCTAACAACGACAGGGATTTTGGGCAAGGCGCCAATATGTTAAATTGGCCGCTTTTCTGTGCACCAACCCCCACAATCGCGGCCTTATGACCGTAGAAATGCGGTAGTGTTCAGACAATCTAACACACGGACGCCGTCCGTTCTGTTTTCCACTGGAGAATCGCAATGGCGCTTGAACGCTCCGACGTGGAAAAAATCGCTCATTTGGCCTGCCTTGGCCTCAATGATGCCGATCTTCCACAAATCACCTCAGCCCTGAACAGCATTCTGGGTCTGGTCGACGAAATGCAGGCGGTCAATACCGACGGTATCGAGCCGCTGGCCCACCCACTGGAAGCCAGCCAGCGCCTGCGTGCAGACGTCGTGACCGAGACCAATCATCGCGAGGCCTATCAGTCCATCGCACCAGCGGTCGAAAACGGCCTGTACCTGGTTCCGAAAGTCATCGACTAAAGGGAAAGAGCCTGCAATGCATCAATTGACTCTGGCCGAGATCGCCCGCGGACTCGCCGATAAAAAGTTTTCTTCCGAAGAGCTGACCAAGACCCTGCTGGCGCGTATCGCCCTGCTCGATCCCCAGCTCAACAGCTTCATCAGCCTCACCGAAGACCTGGCGCTCCAGCAGGCGAAAGCCGCTGACGCACGCCGGGCCAATGGCGAGAGCGGCGCCCTGCTCGGCGCGCCGATTGCGCACAAAGACCTGTTCTGCACCCAGGGCATCCGCACCAGCTGCGGCTCGAAGATGCTCGACAATTTTAAAGCACCATACGACGCCACCGTCGTTGCGAAGCTGGCCGCTGCCGGGACCGTAACCCTGGGCAAGACCAACATGGACGAATTCGCCATGGGGTCGGCCAACGAGTCGAGCTACTACGGCCCGGTAAAAAACCCGTGGAACCTGGAACACGTGCCTGGCGGTTCGTCCGGCGGTTCGGCGGCTGCGGTTGCCGCGCGCCTGCTGCCTGCGGCCACAGGTACCGATACCGGCGGCTCCATTCGCCAGCCCGCTGCGCTGACTAACCTCACTGGCCTGAAACCGACGTACGGTCGCGTTTCGCGCTGGGGCATGATTGCCTACGCCTCCAGCCTCGATCAGGGCGGGCCGATGGCGCGCACCGCCGAAGACTGTGCAATTTTGTTGCAAGGTATGGCCGGCTTCGATCCCAATGACTCCACCAGCATCGACGAGCCTGTGCCTGATTACAGCGCCAGCCTGAACGGTTCGCTGCAAGGCCTGCGCATCGGCGTGCCGAAAGAATATTTCAGCGCCGGTCTCGACCCGCGCATTGCCGAGCTGATCCACAACAGCGTCAAGGAGCTGGAAAAGCTCGGTGCCGTGATCAAGGAAATCAGCCTGCCGAACATGCAGCATGCGATTCCTGCGTACTACGTGATCGCTCCGGCAGAAGCCTCGTCCAACCTGTCGCGTTTCGACGGCGTGCGTTTCGGCCATCGCTGCGAAAACCCGAAAGACCTGATCGATCTGTACAAGCGCTCCCGTGGCGAAGGTTTCGGCCCGGAAGTGCAGCGCCGGATCATGGTCGGTGCCTACGCGCTGTCGGCCGGTTACTACGACGCCTACTACCTCAAGGCGCAGAAGATTCGTCGCTTGATCAAGAACGACTTCATGGCAGCCTTTAATGAGGTCGACATCATCCTCGGCCCAACCACGCCGAACCCGGCCTGGAAGCTGGGCGCCAAGAACAGCGACCCGGTCGCTGCGTACCTGGAAGACGTCTACACCATCACCGCCAACCTCGCCGGCCTGCCAGGCTTGTCCATGCCAGCCGGTTTCGTCGATGGCCTGCCGGTGGGCGTGCAACTGCTCGCCCCGTATTTCCAGGAAGGTCGCCTGTTGAACGTTGCCCACCAGTATCAGCTCAACACTGACTGGCACACCCGCACCCCAACCGGCTTCTGAGGAGACACACATGCAATGGGAAGTCGTGATCGGGCTGGAGATTCACACCCAGCTCACCACCCGGTCGAAAATCTTTTCCGGTAGTTCGACCACGTTCGGTTCCGAGCCGAACACCCAGGCCAGCCTGGTCGACCTGGGCATGCCCGGCGTACTGCCGGTGCTGAACCAGGAAGCAGTGCGCATGGCGGTGATGTTCGGTCTGGCGATTGACGCCGAGATCGGCCAGCACAACGTGTTCGCCCGTAAAAACTATTTCTACCCGGACTTGCCGAAGGGCTACCAGATCAGCCAGATGGAATTGCCGATCGTTGGCAAGGGCCACCTGGACATCGCCATGGAAGACGGCACGATCAAACGTGTCGGCGTGACCCGTGCGCACCTGGAAGAAGACGCCGGTAAAAGCCTGCACGAAGAGTTCAACGGCGCCACCGGCATCGACCTGAACCGTGCCGGCACACCGCTGTTGGAAATCGTGTCCGAGCCGGACATGCGTAGCGCCAAGGAAGCCGTGGCTTACGTCAAGACCATCCACGCACTGGTGCGCTACCTGGGCATCTGCGACGGCAACATGGCCGAAGGCTCGCTACGTTGCGACTGCAACGTGTCGATCCGTCCGAAAGGCCAGGTTGAATTCGGCACTCGCTGCGAGATCAAGAACGTCAACTCGTTCCGCTTCATCGAGAAGGCGATCAACAGCGAAGTCCAGCGTCAGATCGAGCTGATCGAAGACGGCGGCAAAGTGATCCAGCAGACCCGTCTGTACGATCCGAACAAGGACGAAACCCGTCCGATGCGCAGCAAAGAGGAAGCCAACGACTACCGTTACTTCCCTGATCCGGACCTGCTGCCGGTGGTCATCGAAGACTCGTTCCTCGACGACGTACGCGCGACCCTGCCGGAATTGCCGCCGCAAAAACGCGAGCGTTTCCAGGAGCAATTCGGTCTGTCGGTCTATGACGCCAGCGTGCTGGCGACCAGCCGCGAGCAAGCCGATTACTTCGAGAAAGTCGCGAGCATCGGCGGCGACGCCAAACTGGCGGCTAACTGGGTGATGGTCGAGTTGGGCAGCCTGCTCAACAAGCAAGGCCTGGACATCGAACAGTCGCCGGTTTCCGCCGAGCAACTGGGCGGCATGCTGTTGCGCATCAAGGACAACACCATCTCCGGCAAGATCGCCAAGGTGGTGTTTGAAGCGATGGCCAACGGCGAAGGCAGCGCGGACGAAATCATCGACAAGCGCGGCCTCAAGCAAGTGACCGACAGCGGCGCGATCTCGGCGGTGCTGGACGAGATGCTTGCGGCCAATGCCGAACAGGTTGAACAGTACCGCGCGGCAGACGAAGCCAAACGCGGCAAAATGTTCGGCTTCTTCGTCGGCCAGGCCATGAAAGCCTCCAAAGGCAAGGCCAACCCGCAACAAGTGAACGAATTGCTCAAAAGCAAGCTCGAAGGCTGATGACAATGGAGCCAGCCTTAACTACTGGCGCCATTCCCTGTGGGAGCGAGCCTGCTCGCGAAAGCGGTGTGACAGTCGATAGAAATGTTGAATGTGACGCCCCCCTTCGCGAGCAGGCTCGCTCCCACATTTGTATGTGGAAACCTTTGAATGAAGCGTCTACTTAGCGCCTGCGCCCTGCTCGCTCTGCTGGCCGGTTGTGCCAGTAACGATGTCGTCGATCCACACGGTTACGACAAAACCGGCACGGCGTCCTATTACGGTGCCAAACACCAAGGCAAACGCACCGCCAGTGGCGAGCGTTTCGACAAGAACTCCATGACCGCCGCCCATCGCCAGTTGCCCTTCGGCACGCGGGTGAAGGTCACCAATCTGAACAACGACAAGTCCTGCGTGGTCCGCATCAACGATCGCGGGCCGCATACCCGCGGACGTCTGATCGATCTGTCCCATGAAGCCGCCGAGCGCTTGGGCATGATCAAAAGCGGCACCGCCAAGGTTCGTGTGCAAGCCCTCGACGACTGACAGACGGAGCACCAACCATTTTCGGACTTGCCGATTTACCCCTGATCAGTGTGATTGAACTGCTCAGCGGCCTGGTTTTACTGATCGCAGGCGCGGAGCTGATGGTGCGTGCCGCCGTGCGCCTCGCGGCGCGGTGGCATGTGCGGCCGCTGATCATCGGCTTGACCATCGTCGCTCTCGGCAGCAGCGCACCGCAGATGGCGGTCAGCCTGCAAGCCACCCTCGCGGAAAATGCCGACATCGCCGTCGGCAGCGTGATCGGCAGCAGTATCTTCAACATTCTCGTCACCCTCGGGCTCTCGGCGCTGATCATTCCGCTGCGCGTTTCGCGGCAACTGGTGCGCCTGGATATTCCGCTGATGATCGGCGCCAGCCTGCTGGTGTTCGTCCTGGCCTGGAATGAAGAACTGACCCGAACGGATGGCGTAATACTGCTGGCCGCACTGGCGCTATACCTGAGCTTGCTGCTGCGCCAGTCTCGGCACTCGGCTCGTCCGACATCGAGCGATCCGCTAAGCCGTCCGCCCCCTTGGTTCGTCAGCCTGCTGATGATCGTGGCCGGGCTGGCGATGCTGATCTACGCCGGGCATCTGCTGTTGGGGGCTGCAGTAGAGGTGGCGACCGACCTGGGGTTGTCGGAACGGATCATCGGCCTGACCATTGTTGCCGTCAGCACGTCCCTGCCAGAGCTGGCCACCTCATTGATCGCAGCCCTGCGGGGTGAGCGGGAGATTGCCGTGGGCAACGTGATCGGCAGCAACCTGTTCAACCTTCTGGGTGTACTGGGCGTGACGGCACTGATCGCGCCGTCGCCCCTGTCGGTCTCACCCAATGCCCTGGATTTCGACTTGCCGGTGATGCTCGGTGTCGCGGTGTTCTGTCTGCCGCTGTTCTACACCGGCTACCGGGTGACCCGGGCCGAAGGTTTGCTGTGTCTGGGTTTGTACCTGGCTTACGGGCTGCACGTGGTGTCGTTCACTACCGGCATGCCACTGGCCGCCAAGCTTGAACACCTGATGCTGTTTTTCGTTCTGCCGGCGCTGGTGGCGTTTCTGCTGTTCACGTCCCTGCTCGCCTGGCGTCGCCAACACCACAAGAGGGATGTGCCATGACCGACAATAAAAAACCTGGCGTTGAAGTCCGCCGCCAAGTGATGGGCGACGCCTTCGTCGACCGCGCACTGGGCAATGCCACTGAGTTCACCCAACCGTTGCAGGATTTCGTCAATGAACACGCCTGGGGCGCTGTCTGGAACCGAGATGGCCTGGCGCTGAAAACCCGCAGCCTGATCACCCTCGCCGCGCTGACCGCGCTCAAATGCCCGCAAGAATTGAAAGGCCACGTGCGCGGTGCACTGAACAACGGCTGCACGGTGGAGGAGATTCGTGAAACGCTGCTGCATTGTGCAGTGTATGCCGGCGCCCCGGCGGCGATTGATGCGTTTCGGGCGGCGCAGGAAGTGATAGAGAGTTATCAGAAGCCGGAGTAAAAATCCGAAAATTGTGGTGAAAGGTCTGCCGCCATCGCGAGCAGGCTCACTCCTACAGGGGGATCTCCTTTGTTCCACAAGTTGTGTGAACACCGAAGATCACTGTGGGAGCGAGCCTGCTCGCGATGAGGCCCTCTAAAACACAGCAGATCCTGCAGTCAGATCCACCCACCCCACTGCAACAAAAAGATCCCGATGTTGGTGGTCACCGCCGCCATCAACGTGGTGATCACAATGATCGCCGCCGCCAGTTCGTGATTGCCATTGGCCTGCCGCGCCATGACAAAACTGGCGGCAGCGGTCGGGCTGCCGAAGTACAGAAACAGTATCCCCAGCTCCGCCCCACGAAAGCCCCAGAGCCACGCCCCAAGGGTCGTCAGCACCGGCAGGCCGATCATCTTCACCAGGCTTGAGCTGAACGCCATGTTGCCGCTCTTGCGCAACGCTGCCAGCGACAGCGTCCCACCGATGCAGATCAGCGCCAACGGCAACGTGGTCTGCGCCAGGTACTGCCCGGATTTCTCCAGCCAGCCCGGCAAGCCAATATTGAAATAGGCAAACGGCGCCGCCGCAAACACGCTGATGATCAACGGATTGCCGCTCACGCTTTTGCAGATGCTCCACGGATCGGACTTGATCACCGGGCTGTACACCGCCAGCACAATGGTCGAGAGCGTGTTGTAGAACAGAATCACCAGCGCCGCGAGAATCGCGCCGAGGGATATCCCGTAATCACCGTACATACTCGCGGCCAGCGCCAGGCCGATCACCCCGTTGTTGCCGCGAAATGCACCTTGGGTGTAGATCCCCCGATCTTCACGCGGGCACTTCCAGATCGCCCACCCCCAGGCAATGGCGAAACTCACCAGCGTTGCAATCGAGAAGTAGATCAGCAGCGCCGGTTGTAGCGCGGCGTGGAGGTCGGCATGCAGGATGCCCAGAAACAACAACGCCGGCATGGTGACGTTGAACACCAGGGCCGACGCGGTGTGGATGAAGTTGTCGTTGATCCAGTTGATGCGCTTGAGCAACGCCCCCAGAAACAGCATGGCAAACACCGGCGCGGTGATGTTCAGGGTTTCGAGGAAGATAGCCAGCATGCCGGGGGGAACCTTGGGTGAGCGTCGTTAGGGGGCTAATGATAAGCCACTCAGTCCTTCGGCGTCTGGTAGACCGCTATCTCGAGCAAGCTTTGCTCCTACAGGTCTGCGTCGTACGCACGTAGGAGCAAGGCTTGCCCGCGATGCAGGCGACTCGGTCCTATGTGATCGGCGCCGGGTTGAACAGGGTGATGTCGTTATGCAGCTTGTGCTGCTCGGCCCACGTCTGTTTCTTGCCGCTGGCCACGTCCAGGTAGTAGTGGAACAACTCCCAGCCGAGGTCTTCAATCGAAGCGCGCCCGGTCGCAATCCGCCCGGCATCGATGTCGATCAAATCCGGCCAGCGCTGCGCCAGCTCGGTACGGGTCGAGACCTTCACCACCGGTGCCATCGCCAAACCATACGGTGTGCCGCGTCCGGTCGTGAACACATGCAGGTTCATCCCTGCCGCCAATTGCAACGTCCCGCAGACAAAGTCACTGGCCGGGGTCGCGCAGAAGATCAGCCCTTTGCGCTTGAAACGCTCGCCAGGGCCAAGCACCCCATTGATCGCGCTGCTGCCGGACTTGACGATCGAGCCCAGGGACTTCTCGACAATGTTCGACAACCCGCCCTTCTTGTTGCCCGGCGTGGTGTTGGCGCTGCGATCCGCTTCGCCCTTGGCCAGGTAACGGTCGTACCAGTCCATTTCCCGCACCAGCTCCCGAGCGACTTCCTCGGTCTCCGCGCGGGAAGTCAGCAAGTAGATGGCGTCGCGCACTTCAGTGACTTCGGAAAACATCACCGTCGCACCGGCACGCAGCAACAGGTCCGAGGCATAACCCAGCGCCGGGTTGGCGGTGATCCCGGAAAACGCATCACTGCCACCGCACTGCATGCCCAGAATCAGCTCGGACGCCGGCACGGTTTCCCGGCGACGCTGATCGAGCTTCTTCAGACGGGTTTCGGCCAGCGCCATGATCTGCTCGATCATCTCGGTGAAACCGTGACTCGAATCCTGCAAGCGGTACAACCACGGCTCGCTCAGATCCACCGAACTGTCGTTCTCGTGCATCACCTGTCCGGCCTGCAACTTCTCGCAGCCCAGGCTGATCACCAACGCTTCGCCGCCCAGGTTCGGGTTGCGCGCCAGGTTGCGCACGGTGCGGATCGGGATATACGCGTCGGCCGCCGTAATCGCCACACCACAGCCGTAACTGTGGGTCAGCGCCACCACGTCATCGACATTCGGGTACTTGGGCAGCAACTCGTCCTTGATGCGTTTGACCGCATGATCGAGCACGCCGGTGACGCACTGAACAGTCGTGGTAATCCCAAGAATATTGCGCGTGCCGACGGTGCCATCGGCGTTGCGATATCCCTCGAACGTAAAGCCTTCCAGCGGTGCCTGCGCCGCCGGCACTTCGGTGGACAGCGGCAAGCTGTCCAGCGGTGGCGCGGTGGGCATGCGCAGTTGATCTTCCTTGACCCAGCTGCCGCGCGGAATCGGCTGCAACGCGTAGCCAATGGTCTGGCCGTAACGAATCACCTGGCCGCCTTCGGGAATGTCTTCCAGCGTGACTTTGTGGCTCTGTGGCACGAAGTCCACAGTCACCAGGCCATCCGGAAACTCAGTGCCGGCTGGCACGCCTTGGTCATTGACCACGATCACTACGTTGTCCCGCTCGTGCAGGCGGATGTAGCGCGGCGAGTCGGAATGTTCAATCAACTGCATGACGCCGCTCCTCAGGAATGCGCTTGTGACAATTTGTTGTTTGTTTCAGGACCGCTGACAGGCGGCTCCTTGAGTACTACACGTTTGATCGGACCGACGATCACCAGGTAGCTGAACACCGCAACCAGTGCGTTGCAACCGACAAACACCAGCGCCCATTTGAACGAACCGGTGGAGCTGATGATGTAGCCGATCACGATTGGCGTGGTGATCGACGCGATGTTGCCGAACATGTTGAACAGGCCGCCACTCAAACCGGCGATCTGTTTCGGCGACGTGTCGGAAACCACCGCCCAGCCCAGTGCACCAACGCCTTTGCCGAAGAATGCCAAAGCCATGAAGCCCACGACCATCCATTCGATGTCGACGTAGTTACAGGCCACGATGCTGCTGGACACCAGCAAGCCAGCGATGATCGGCGCCTTGCGGGCGAAGGTCAGGGAATGGCCTTTGCGCAGCAGGTAATCGGAAATCACACCGCCCAACACACCACCGATAAAACCGCAGATCGCCGGCAACGAGGCAATAAAACCGGCCTTGAGGATGGTCATGCCGCGTTCTTGCACCAGGTACACCGGAAACCAGGTCAGGAAAAAATAGGTGATTGCGTTGATGCAGTACTGGCTCAAGTACACGCCCAGCATCATGCGATTGGTCAGCAGCTGACGCACGTAGTCCCACTTCGGACCTTCAGCAGGTTTGTCGACCGCTTTCCCTTTGCCTTTGTCCTGGTCCAGGTCGACCATGCCGCCGTTCTCGGCGATGTGCTTGAACTCGGCCTCGTTGATCTTCGGGTGCTGACGCGGGCTGTGGATAACTTTCAGCCAGATGCCCGAGAAGATGATGCCGACGACACCCATGACGATGAACACGTGCTGCCAGCCGAAGCTGTAGACGATCCAGCCCATCAGCGGTGCAAACAACACGGTGGCAAAGTATTGCGCCGAGTTGAAGATCGCCGAAGCCGTACCGCGTTCAGCAGTCGGGAACCAGGCCGCCACAATGCGTGCGTTGCCAGGGAAGGATGGCGCTTCAGCCAGACCGACCAGGAAGCGCAGCATGAACAGCGCTACCACCGCGGTGGACATGCCGAACTCGCCGACATAACCCTGCAACACAGTGAACAGCGACCAGGTGAAGATGCTCAGTGCATACACTTTTTTCGAGCCGAAACGGTCCAGCAGCCAGCCACCGGGAATTTGCCCGGCCACGTAGGCCCAACCGAATGCAGAGAAAATATAACCGAGGGTGACCGCGTCGATACCGAGGTCTTTTTGCAGGCTGGAGCCCGCGATGGCGATAGTGGCCCGGTCGGCGTAGTTGATCGTGGTCACCAGAAAAAGCATGAGCAGGATCAAATAGCGGACGTGGGTCGGCTTGGTCGCTTGCATGTAGATGTACTCCCACTGATTATTTTTATGCGGGTACTAACGGTGTTCTGCAGGCGCTGGCTTTTTGTAGGAGCCGGGCTTGCCCGCGATACAGACACCGCGCAGTGTCAGTCACAACGCGGTGATGCTATCGCTGGCAAGCCAGCTCCTACACAGGCCGGCTCCTACGGGTATTGCGTGTATCAGGAACCGATGTAAGAGGTCTTCACCACGGTGTAGAACTCTTGCGCATAGCGACCTTGCTCGCGGGATCCATAGGATGAACCTTTACGCCCGCCGAATGGAACGTGGTAATCCACGCCAGCGGTCGGCAGGTTGACCATAACCATCCCGGCCTGGGAGTGGCGTTTGAAGTGGTTGGCGTACTTCAGCGACGTAGTGGCGATACCCGCCGACAGACCGAATTCGGTGTCGTTGGCCATGGCCAGTGCTGCTTCGTAATCGGCAACGCGAACCACGTTGGCTACCGGGCCAAAGATTTCTTCGCGGCTGATGCGCATCTCGGCTTCGCTGTCGGCAAACAGCGTTGGCGCCAGGTAGTAGCCTTCGGTGTCACACGTCACCAGACCGCCGCCGCTGACCAGACGAGCACCTTCGGACTGGCCGATGTCGATGTACTTCATGTCTTGTTCAAGCTGAGCTTGCGAGACGACCGGACCAATGTCGGTGCCGGCTTTCAGCGCGTGGCCGACCTTGATCGACTTCATGCGTTCGGCCACGGCTTCGACGAACTTGTCGTGGATGCCGGCGGTAACGATGAAGCGGCTCGAAGCGGTGCAACGCTGGCCAGTGGAGTAGAACGCGCTCTGTACCGACAGCTCGACCGCTTGCTTGAGATCAGCATCGTCGAGAATGATCTGTGGGTTCTTGCCACCCATTTCCAGCTGAACCTTGGCCTGACGCGAGACGCAGCTGACCGCGATCTGACGACCAACGCCCACGGAGCCGGTGAAGCTGATGCCGTCGACTTTCGGGCTCTGCACCATCGCATCGCCAACCACACGACCGCTGCCCATCACCAGGTTGAACACGCCGGCCGGGAAGCCTGCGCGGGAGATGATTTCAGCCAGGGCCCAGGCGCAACCCGGCACCAGATCGGCGGGTTTCAGCACGACGCAGTTACCGTAAGCCAGGGCCGGGGCGATTTTCCACGCGGGGATTGCGATCGGGAAGTTCCACGGCGTGATCAGGCCAACCACGCCCAATGCTTCGCGGGTCACTTCAACGTTCACACCCGGGCGTACCGACGGCAGGTAGTCGCCGGACAGACGCAGGGTTTCACCGGCGAAGAACTTGAAAATGTTACCGGCGCGGGTCACTTCGCCGATGGCTTCAGGCAAGGTCTTGCCTTCTTCACGGGCCAGCAAGGTGCCGAGTTCTTCGCGACGGGCGAGGATTTCAGTGCCGACTTTGTCCAGCGAGTCGTGACGAGCCTGAATGCCCGAGGTCGACCAGGCCGGGAACGCGGCGCGAGCGGCGTCGATGGCGGCGTGGACCTGAGCCAGATCGGCTTTGGCGTAGTGGCCAATGGTGTCGGTCAGTTCGGACGGGTTGATGTTGGCGCAGTATTCACTGCCCGCAACCCATTCACCATTGATGTAGTTATCGAAACGCTTTGCATCTGCCACGAGATGTTCTCCTCACGCAAATGGCCGCTGAACAATCAGCGGCCTTGCTTAATCGAAAGTGTTACTGCGCACCCTGCTTGTCGATCAGCGCGGCAAGCATTTCGTACTCTTCGCGGGTCAGATCGGTCAGCGGTGCACGCACAGGGCCTGCGTCATAGCCGGCAATTTTTGCCCCGGCCTTGACGATGCTCACTGCGTAACCGGCTTTGCGGTTACGGATGTCCAGGTACGGCAGGAAGAAGTCGTCGATGATCTTGCCGACGGTGGCGTGATCTTCGCGAGCGATGGCGTGGTAGAAATCCATCGCGGTTTTCGGGATGAAGTTGAACACTGCCGAGGAGTAAACCGGCACGCCCAGAGCCTTGTAAGCCGCTGCGTAAACTTCGGCGGTCGGCAAACCACCCAGGTAGCTGAAACGATCACCGAGGCGGCGACGGATCGACACCATCAGCTCGATATCGCCCAGGCCATCCTTGTAGCCGATCAGGTTCGGGCAGCGCTCGGCCAGACGTTCCAGCAAAGGTGCGGTCAGGCGGCAGACGTTACGGTTGTATACCACCACGCCGATTTTTACCGATTTGCACACGGCTTCAACGTGGGCGGCAACGCCGTCCTGGCTGGCTTCGGTCAGGTAGTGCGGCAGCAGCAACAGGCCTTTGGCGCCCAGGCGCTCGGCTTCCTGAGCGTATTCGATGGCTTGACGGGTCGAACCGCCCACGCCTGCCAGAATCGGCACGCTGGTTTCGCAGGTGTCGACGGCAGTCTTGATGATTTCCGAATATTCGCTGGCCGCCAGAGAGAAGAACTCACCGGTGCCGCCCGCGGCGAACAATGCCGAGGCGCCGTATGGGGCCAGCCATTCGAGACGCTTGATGTAGCCCGCGCGATTGAAATCGCCCTGAGCATTGAAATCGGTAACCGGGAAAGACAACAGACCGGAAGAGAGGATGGACTTCAGTTCTTGTGGATTCATTATTCGAACACCCTGGGTAGCAACGTTTGTGTGTGAGGAAACCGTTCAGCTTTCGCCGAGTTGTAGGTCATCGTACAACTTAAATAATAACCGTCAACTGCATTTCATCGCCGTCTGCTGATTTTTTGTGGGACGAGTATTTTCTTGACGTAGGAAATTTCTCATCTATGATCGAAATGACTGTATATGCATACAGCTAAATAAGTTCGTACCGATGACATATCAAGGAGAAAGAAATGTCAGGTCTACACACAAAACCGCAGGAAACCCCCAATCAGGTCATTGCCAATCTGGATGATCTTTTTACCGAGGACGGCATTACCATCCGCGCCAACGAACACTTGGTTCTGCGCCTTGGCGAGCAACACAATTCGGCATCTTTACCGACCGCATCAGCATCCGTGTATGCCCTGAAAGGCCAGCCTCAGCTGCGTTTCGAGGGGGGTGAGCACACCGCAATCGGCGACACCACGCTGCTGCGTTTCGTCAAGGATGCCCCCGCCATTCCAGCGGCACAGGTTGAGCTGCATCTGCCCAACGGCCTGGCGCTGACCTATGGCCAGGTCGTTGCGTTGGGGGGTGATTTTTATGGCATTCCCGATCAGCCCATCAGTGATGGCGCGACGCCTGTAGATCGCATCCAGCGTTTCGCCAGCGCCTTTAACTCCCTCGCCGTTCTGCCGGCCTCCAATGCCGAGGCGAAGCAGATCCTCGCCGTCATGCAAAAGGAAATCGCCGCGGTTAACCAGGCGATCCAGGACGGCAAACAACCTCACGAGGCGTATGACGCCCTCGGAGATACGTTGTCGGAAGAGTGGAACAAGATTACCGGTGGCGGCAGTTTTGTCTCGGCTCTGTTCCCTTTCGGGCGTTATCTGAAACTGGCCGCGAACAATTCCGACCACTTTGCCGAAGGGGCACTGGCGGCCTATATCGCAGGCCACACAGCGGCCGTGCAGCAAGCCGTGCTGGCGAAAAACAGTGGTGATGAAAAACAGCTGGAAATCGCCTACGCGATGAATGCTTTTGCTGATCACTACCTGACCGACCTGTTTTCCGCCGGGCACTTGCGCGTCCCCCGCAAGCAATTGGCCGCGGTGGTCACACCCAGCGACCTGGGCTCGCTGATCACCCGCTTCATGCACGATGAAGACAGCAAGTTCGGCCTCAATGTGCGCAACGGCAACGGCGACCAATGGCGAGCCTACGGCGACAAGCGTTATTTCGATGCGATCGACAGCGCCAACCGTCTCCAGGTTAATCAAGCGGTACAGCTTTCTGCGGATGAAATCTTCGCGGCGTATCTCAGCGGCGTCGCACCGCTGCCCGGCAATTTCAGCGCCTTGAAAAAGTTGCCGGACCTGCAAGCCGTGCTGAACCCTGCTGGCAATTTCTCGCCACTGTTCAAGGTCGAGGGCAACAAAGTGCTGCGACGCAAGGACGTCAACAACCTGAACGACACCGCCACCATCGACGACTGGTGGGGCTGGAGCACTTACTTGCTGCTCAAGGACTACACACCCACTGGCAACGTTGCCTGATAAGGAGATCGATGATGACTATCAAATTGAAATTGGAACTGGCTTCGGGGCAATCGCTTAAGGGGGCGCCGCTGGAGTTGTTGTCCAAGGGCGTGGTGATTGGGCGGGCGGTGGTGGATGAGCGTGGGAATGTGGCGTTCGATACCAAGGCCGGGGAGGCTGAATTGGCTGTGAGGGTAGATCGCTCGATCTTGCGCACTGGCTGACGTTTTCACCAGGGCTGCCGGCCCTATCGCGAGCAGGCTCGCTCCCACATTTGATCGAGAGTGAACAACACTAGTGTGCTCACTGAAGATCCCTGTGGGAGCGAGCCTGCTCGCGATTCTGCTGGACACTGCGATAGCTGGAAATAAACGCTGACCGCTCATCGAAACTGTAATTTCTGACAGTAGCTAAGCACTGGAATACATAACAAAAATTGCGGGGTATCCAGCAAAGGAAAACTGATCATGACAACGCAAGTACCCAGCCCAAAAGTTGTAGATGTTAATTTCATTGATCTTGGTAATGAACTTTCCAGGAGCAAAAACAGCGTCTGCGTGTAAATCCAAGTCGATACCACGGGCTTAGCTCCCGACACCAAAGTAACTTGCCATTTCAACGTATTGCCATCTACGGACTGGTCTCTCAGCGGAACTGTTGAGACTGGACAGCCACTCAGAATCCGTGTCGAACCCAGTCAGTACAATAGTCACGTAGGTAAATTGGCAAAGGTCAGATGCTCGATTGCAGGAGACTCTTCTCAGGAGCTTTCGGTGGCGATTGTCGAATAATCAAGGAAACCGGGCTGAACGCCTTTGCGGCAAAAAGGCGTAGGCCCACCTATCGAATTGCCTCTTAACCCCGCTGCGCCTCAGCCTCTTCATGCGCATGGCGCAGGCGCTCGCGGCTGTTGGTCAGGTGCAAGCGCATCGCCGCCCGCGCTGCATCCGAATCCTGGCGGGCGATGGCGTCGTAAATTTCTTCGTGTTCACGGCTCAGACGATTCATGTAGTGCTGCTGGTCGTCATGGGCCAGGCGTGCCGAATTCAGCCGCGTGCGCGGAATGATGCTGGTGCCCAGGTGGGTCATGATGTCGGTGAAGTAGCGGTTACCGGTCGCCAGCGCAATTTGCAGGTGGAACTGGAAGTCCGAGGCGACCGCATCGCTGGCATGGGAAGCGCTTTCGTTGAGGGCGTCCAGTGCTGAACGCATCAGCGCCAGCTGCTCGGCGCTACGGCGTTGCGCAGCGAGACCGGCGGATTCCACTTCGAGGCTGATGCGCAATTCCAGAATGGCCAACACGTCACGCAGGGTGACCACCGTCGCCGGGTCGATACGGAAACCGCTTGGGCTCGGGGTATCGAGCACGAAGGTACCGATGCCGTGACGGGTTTCAACCTGCCCGGCTGCCTGTAAGCGGGAAATCGCTTCGCGCACCACGGTGCGGCTGACGCCATGGGCGTCCATGATCGCCGACTCGGTGGGCAATTTGTCGCCGCGCTTGAGGTGACCGTCGCGGATCTGCTCGGACAGCACCGTCACCAATTCCTGTGCGAGGCTGCGGCGCTTGCGAGGGAGGCGTGGTGCGTCGTTCGGGTTTTCCATGGTGAACTTCTGTCTCGAAAATTCGGCTGAAACCGCATCATAGCTCAACGCGGTTGTACGATCACCGTCGGTGTAGGAGCAAGGGTTGCCCGCGATGAACGATAACGCGGTCGTTCGGATAGACCGAGTTGTGGCCATCGCGGGCAAGCCTTGCTCCTACAGGGATTGCGGTGTTTATGCGGTCACGGTCTGGTCCACCAAATGGCCGTTCTCGATACGAACATGCCGTGGGTGGAAACGTTTCAGGCTGCTGCGATGCCCGACGCTGACAATGCTCAAGCCCGGTATTTCATCGATCAACGCCTGATATAGCGACGCTTCGTCCTCTTCATCCATCGCCGAGGTCGCTTCGTCCATGTACAGCCATTTCGGTGCATACAGCAGCGCACGGGCAAACGCCAAACGTTGCTGCTCACCCGGCGAGAGCATGCGCTGCCAGTGGTTCGCTTCATCCAGACGTGAAACGAGGTGCGGCAAACGACAGGTTTCCAGTACGTGAACGTAGCGTTCCTGCGGATAGGTATCGCCAGCCTGTGGATAACTCAGCACTTCACGCAGGCTGCCAATCGGCAAGTACGGCTTTTGCGGCAGGAACAGGTAGCGCGCCGACGGCAGACGAATACTGCCGTGACCCGCCGGCCACAGATGCCCCATCGCGCGCAACAAGGTCGACTTACCGCTGCCGGAACGACCGCTGAGCATGACACGCTCGCCCTCTTCCACCGCCATGTCGGCGTTGGTCAGCAGATGACGGCCGTCCGCCAGATCAAGGCCGAGGTTGTGGATCTTCAGTTCATCACCCTGATTCTGTACATCGATGGCCGGCTGGCGCTCTTCGTTGTCAGTCATGGCCTGACGAAAACTCAGCAGACGATCACAGGTGGCGCGCCATGAAGCGAGGTTCTGGTACGCACTGATAAACCAGCTGAAACTCTCTTGAACGTTGCCGAACGCCGAACTGATTTGCATCAGTTCACCGAGCTCGATCTTGCCGGCGAGGTAACGCGGCGAGGCAACGATGAACGGGAAGATGATGGCCGCCTGGCTGTAACCGGCGGTGAAGAATGTCAGGCGCTTGGAGACTTTCATGATGTCCCAGAAGTTATGCCAGACCATCCCGAAGCGGCCACTCAACCGACGATTTTCGTTCGGTTCTCCGTTGTACAACGCGATGCTTTCGGCATTCTCGCGAATCCGCACCATGGAGAAACGCAGGTCGGCTTCAAAGCGTTGTTGTTGGTTGTTCAGACCGATCAAGCGACGACCGATCAAATGCGTCAACCAGCTACCTACCACCGCGTAAACCAGTACGCACCAGAACATGTAGCCGGGAATAGTGATACCGAAGACTTCAATACTGCCCGACACCCCCCACAGAATGATCGAGAACGACACCAGGCTGACGATATTGCGCAGCAGCCCGATACCCAGCTCAAGGGTGTTGGATGTGAAGTTGTTAAGGTCTTCAGAAATCCGCTGGTCCGGGTTATCGGTGTAGCCGCCCTGCTCCAGCTGATAGTAGTTTTTGTTGCCAAGCCAACGGGCAAAGTGTTTCTCGGTCAGCCAGGCTCGCCAGCGGATGGTCAGCATCTGCGTCAGATAAAGCCGGTACACCGCACCGACAATCGCCACGGCCGCAATCGCGCAGAAATACAGAATCAGCTGCCAGAAGGCCGCTTCATCTTTCTTTTGTAAGGCGTTGTAAAAGTCCTTGTACCAGGTGTTGAACCACACCGAGATGCCCACGCTGATCAGCGACAACGCAATCACCGCGATCAGCAGGGTCCAGGCCTTGACCTTCTCTTCACTTCGCCAATAGGGCGTGATGATCGCCCAGACCTTGCGGAAAAACTGCCCGCGCACGGCATCGTTGACCGCGGAATATTCAGCGTTCTGATTCATGGATAAGGCTCGATAGGGAAAAGAACACACACGAACCGATCATAGTTGATCGGTTCGGGTTATCGCGAGAGCTGGCGATGATCGTTCAGCGTCCGTTCAGCGGCGGACCGGACGTTTCTGCAGTTTGCGCTGCAGGGTTCGGCGGTGCATGCCCAGCGCGCGGGCCGTGGCCGAGATGTTGCCTTCGTGCTCGGTCAGCACGCGCTGAATGTGTTCCCACTGCAAACGGTCCACCGACATCGGGTTTTCCGGTACCAGGGTATCGAGGTCGGCGTGTTCGGACAGCAGCGCGGCCAAAACGTCGTCGGCGTCGGCCGGTTTGCACAGGTAATTGCAGGCGCCGCGCTTGATCGCCTCGACGGCGGTGGCGATGCTCGAATAACCGGTGAGGATCACCACGCGCATTTCCGGGTCCAGCTCAAGCAACTTGGGCAACAAGACCAAACCCGAGTCACCGTCCATTTTCAGGTCCAGCGCGGCGTAATCCGGCAGATCGGCCTGGGCGATGGTCAGGCCTTCTTCGGCAGAGCCAGCAGTGCTGACGCGAAAACCACGGCGGGCCATGGCACGGGCCATCACGCGGGTGAAGGTTGCATCGTCGTCGACCAACAGCAAATGCGGCAGTTCTTCGCCTTCTACTTGGATCTCGTCACTCATGTTCGTCTCCTCGGGCGACACGGGGCAGGCGCAGCTCGGTGAGCGTGCCGCCTTCCTCATGACTGTAGAGTTTCACTGAGCCGCCGGCGCGTGTCACGCTGGCCTTGCTCAAAAACAGGCCCAGGCCGAAACCTTTGCCCTTGGTGGTAAAAAATGGTTTGCCGATCTGTTCGGCGATGGCCAGTGGCACACCGGCGCCGTGGTCGCGAATGCTGATGGTCAAGTCTTCGGCGTTCCAGTCCAGCGTCACTTGCAGCCCTTCCGGGCACGCATCGGCGGCGTTGTTCAGCAAATTCAGCAGCGCTTGAGTCAAGTCCGGCGGCGGCGCCATGCGCGGCACGGTGCCCTGACCCAGACGCTGGAAGCGGTAACTGGCTTCCGGGCGCATCAGGTGCCAGCGGTTCAGCGCTTCGTCGAGCCAATCGGTGACATCCTGCATCTCCACCGCCAAGCGGCGATTGGCCTCGGCGGCACGCACCAGTTGCTGCAAGGTCTCTTTGCAGAGTTTGACCTGATCCTGCAACACGCTCAAATCGTCCTGCAACAACGGGTCGTGATGGTCCTGGCGCATCTCCTTGAGCAACACGCTCATGGTCGCCAGCGGCGTGCCCAGTTCATGAGCCGCGCCTGCCGCTTGCGTCGCTACAGCCAGCAATTGCTGATCACGCAGGCCTTCTTCACGACGAATGGCGCGCAGTTCTTCCTGACGACGCAGCTCTTCAGCCATACGCGCGGCGAAAAATGTAATCACCGCCGCGGCCAGCGCGAAACTCAGCCACATCCCGTAGACCTGCAGGTTTTCCCGAGCGATCGGGAAGGTTTGCAGTGGATAGAACCGCACGAGCAGCAAGGTGTACATCGTCAACGCGATACCGGACAGAATCACCGAATAGCGCCATGGCAACGTCACCGCGGCGATGGTCAGCGGCACCAGGTAATAAGAGACGAACGGGTTGGTCGAGCCACCGGAGAAATACAGCAGGGCACTGTGGATAAACAAGTCGCAGGCCAGTTGCAGCGCGTATTCGAGCTCGGTTACTGGCCATGACGTACGCAGTCGAACAGCCGTGAACACGCACAGCAGCATCGAACACCCGAGGGTCATCGCCAGCTGCACCCACGGCAGCGGCAGCAGGTCGAACCAGTAGGCCAATCCCACGGAACCGGCCTGAGCGGCGAGTACTAAAGTGCGGATGAACGTCAGCCGCCAGAGGTTCTGGCGAGTGGCAGAAGTGATTTGAACGGGGGCGAGCATGAGCTCTCCTGATGAGCGCTCCAGGCGGATCGCACGGAGTATAACCAAGCGCGGGGGCTGACAGGCAAAAGTGCGGCAAAGCGCCACATGGCAAAAAGGGTTGTGGCGTCTATAAGGGCGCCTTCGCGGGCAAGCTCGCTCCCACATTGAATGCGTCCCCCTGTGGGAGCGAGCCTGCTCGCGATTGACCGCGAAGCGGTCACCTGCATTCCATCTGTATAGAAGTTGTAACTGTGCGAACCGGATCATCAAAGCTAGAGTCTGATGGTTTCACGCAGGCTCGGACCCAACACCTGCGCACCGCCCAAGGAGCTTTCATGCACACATTGCGCCGCTGCACCGCCCTTCTCGCCCTGAGTGTCGGCACCCTCGCCAGCCTCCCGGCCCTGGCCGTCGACGAGTTGCACTACAACCAGATTTCCCTGCGTGCCGAAGTCAGCCAGGAAGTGGCGCGCGACCTGATGATCGTGACCCTCTACACCGAAGACCAAAACACCGACCCGGCCAAACTCGCCGCCGACGTCAGCACCACCATGAACAAAGCGCTGGCCCAGGCCAAACAGGTCAAAGACATCACCCTGCGCCAAGGCAGCCGCAACAGCTACCCGATCTACGACACCAAGGGCCAGAAAATCACCGGCTGGCGTGAACGCGCCGAACTGCGCCTGGAAAGCTCGGACTTCGCCGCCCTGTCGAAACTGACCGGCGAACTGCTCACCGACCTGAAAATGGGCGGCATGGACTTCGCCATCGCCACGCCGACGCGCAAGGCCAGTGAAGACGCGCTGCTGAAAGATGCCGTGACGGCCTTCAAGGCCCGCGCGCAACTGGCAACGGATGCGTTGGGCGGCAAGAGCTACAAAATCGTTAACCTGAACTTGAACAGCAATGGTTATCCACAGCCGTACATGCGCGGGCCGATGATGATGAAAGCCGCCGCGATGGATGCAGCGCCGGTGACACCGGATGTTGAGGCGGGCACGAGTCAGGTCAGCATGACGGCGGATGGGGCGATTGAAGTGTTGATGCCTTGATTCTTTAACACGTACAAAAAAACGGCGATCACTGGAGTGATCGCCGTTTTTTGTTGCCTGCCAGAAGCCAGGTTGAACCAGCAATTTCTGCTGTGGTAAATCCGACGCCATCGCGAGCAGGCTCGCTCCCACAGTTGATCTCCGGTGTTCACACAATTTGTGCAACAAAGAAGATTCCCTGTGGGAGCGAGCCTGCTCGCGAAGAACGATAACGCGGTCTCCGATCAGCCTTGCGGATCAACGTTATCCAGCGCCCGATTCACTGCCAACTCCGCCAGCATGATGATCTGCTGAATCGCCAACACCGTATTACGCTGCGGGCCGATCAGGTTGGCGGCGAAATCACTGGTCATGACACTCGCGGAAGCCAACGACTCGCAGGCTTGGGCCAAGAGGCTTTCGGTGTCCATGTTCGGGGCGATCATGTACATCGTGCTGGGGCGGCGGGGTTTTTCGGTGTATTGCGAGGGGGGATCGAGGTAGTAGTCGAGGGCGCGTTTGATGGCTTCGCGGTCTTTGAGTAACGTTTCGACGCGTAAGTCTTCGGCTTCAGCTTCGGGGGTGGTGGGTGGATCGGGGATTAACTTATCCATGGAATACTCCTACTTAAAAATGGGAGCCATCCAATGTCGTTTCCACACGACAAATAGGTGGCGGCTGCACGCAGGGTGGAAATACCGGTTAGTAGGACCCGGCCAGACCGAAGTCTGCCCACGCACAGCCGCCATGACGCAGTTTGCAGACGAAAGACGACGTCGGCAACGATTACGATGGTCCAGCTATGCGGCTACTAAGAGTTCCAGGTTTCCACACCCGGTCGCTGAAATCGCAGCGACGGCCAAAGGTTAGAAGGACCGCTTCCTACCCGGCAACCTGAAAAATGCGTGGGAAAGCTCTGTGTTTTTTACACATTGCTAAACACATAAAAGCAGGATGAATATAAATCGGGGATAGCAGAAAGGGCTGGTTGGCTGTCAGGTCGTCATCGCGAGCAGGCTCGCCACAGGGAACGGTGTACACCTGCTGGAGATTGGTCGGCTGTCTGGCCGCCTTCGCTGGCAAGCCAGCTCCTACAGGGGAATGGTGTACATCTGTTGGAGATTGGTCGGCTGTCTGGCCGCCTTCGCTGGCAAGCCAGCTCCTACAGTAGATCGGTGTACACCCGCCGCTCTTCACCACTCATCAGGCCGAGCGTTAGCTCGCCTGCAGCTCTTGATCTTGATCCACCCGCCCCTTCGGGAGGCTGAGTGGAGGTGTTCATCCGGGGAGTGGCGCGCAGCGCCGTTCGACGCAGTCGAACACGCTGCATGTAGGTCGTCGCGAAGCAGACCGGAGGGCAGTGTCCCCGGATGGATACCGGAGCGAAGGAACGCCGAGCCCAGGCGAGGGGCCGGACGCTCGGGGCGAGCCTTTTTGGTTCCTTTTGTGGCGTTTGACAAAAGGGACTCGCTGTAAGAGCGAAACCGCCGGCGGCCGTTGCCGCAGGAATGGATATGTACACCTGCAAGAGACTGGTCGGCTGTCAGGCCGCCATCGCAGCGATGCGGCGACCCAACAAACCAGCTCCCACCTTTTGGATGTGGACACAAACAAATACGGGGTAACAGTCCTGTTCTATCATCCCTAAGGCGCTACCGAAAGCACCGGCGGTTGCCCCCCCAAACCGAGGGTATAAATAAGTAACACCGCGCGCCATCCGAGTGCGCAACACGAAGCAATTGCCCTGCATCGGTGCGCCCGGTTGCACCGAAAAAAACCTGCGCAAACGGTCAATTGCGCCTGAATTTATACATATGCGACATTAAGGTACGTACGTGCCACTGTTTAACGCCTATGCTCGATCAGGATCTTGCATTGGGTATGGCCCCTGCATAAGTATCCGCAGGGTCGACTCACGAGGTCGTCCTATAATTCCAAAAAAGCCACAATCATGAGGCCACCATGCTTAAACACGCGGTCATTCCGTTTTTAGTCGGCGCCAGCTTATTAGCCAGCGCACCCTTCGCCCAAGCCGCGACTAACCTGGTGTTCTGCTCCGAAGGGAGCCCGGCCGGTTTCGATCCAGGTCAATACACCACCGGAACCGACTTCGACGCCTCTGCAGAAACCATGTTTAACCGTCTGACCCAGTTTGAGCGTGGCGGCACCGCCGTGATTCCTGGTCTGGCGACCAGTTGGGACATCTCCCCGGACGGCCTGACGTACACCTTCCACCTGCGCGACGGCGTCAAGTTCCACACCACCCCGTACTTCAAGCCGACTCGTGATTTCAACGCCGACGACGTGCTGTTCACCTTTAATCGCATGATTAACAAGGATGACCCGTTCCGCAAAGCGTACCCGACCGAATTCCCGTACTTCACCGACATGGGGATGGACACCAACATCACCAAGATCGATAAAGTCGACGACAAAACCGTCAAGTTCACCCTGAAAGAAGTTGATGCCGCGTTCATCCAGAACATGGCCATGAGCTTCGCCTCGCTCCAGTCCGCCGAGTACGCAGCCCAGCTGCTGAAAGAAGGCAAAGCCGCCGACATCAACCAGAAGCCAGTCGGCACTGGTCCGTTCGTGTTCAAGAGCTACCAGAAAGACTCCAACATCCGCTACACCGGGAACAAGGACTACTGGAAGCCGGACGACGTGAAGATCGACAACCTGATCTTCGCCATCACGACCGACCCGTCGGTGCGTATTCAGAAGCTGAAGAAGGGCGAGTGCCAGATCACTCTGTTCCCGCGCCCGGCCGACCTGAAAGCGCTGCAGGAAGACAAGACTCTGAAGGTGCCTAACCAGGCCGGTTTCAACCTGGGTTACATCGCCTACAACGTGATGCCTAAGGTCAAGGGTCAAACCGATGCAAACCCGCTGGCCGAGCTGAAAGTTCGCCAGGCACTGGACATGGCCGTCAACAAGCAACAAATCATCGACTCCGTGTACCAGGGCGCCGGCCAACTGGCCGTCAACGCCATGCCTCCGACCCAGTGGTCCTACGACACCACCATCAAGGATGCGCCGTACAACCCTGAGAAAGCCAAAGAGCTGCTCAAGGAAGCCGGCGTGAAAGAAGGCACCGAAATCGTTCTCTGGGCGATGCCGGTACAGCGTCCATACAACCCGAACGCCAAGCTGATGGCAGAAATGCTGCAGTCCGACTGGTCCAAGATCGGTCTCAAGGTCAAGATCCAGAGCTACGAGTGGGGCGAGTACATCAAGCGCTCCAAAGGTGGTGAAAACCAGGCGATGCTGATTGGCTGGAGCGGTGACAATGGTGATCCGGACAACTGGCTGAACGTGCTGTTCGGCTGCGATTCGCTGGAAGGCAACAACTTCTCCAAGTGGTGCGACAAAAAGTTCGACGGCATCGTCAAGGAAGCCAAGCGCACGACCGATCAGGCCAAGCGCACCGAACTGTACAAACAGGCGCAACACGTCCTCAAAGACGCAACGCCAATGACACCTATCGCTCACTCGACGGTGTTCCAACCTATGCGCAACGAAGTGCAGGATTTCAAGATCAGCCCGTTTGGCTTGAACTCCTTCTACGGCGTCAGCGTCAGCAAATAAGGTGTTGCAACGGCGACGTTTCTGACGTCGCCGTTGTTTTACCTGCCGAGAAAGTAGGAAAACTCTTACATCCAATTCCACTGCGCACTACTGCAGTGGCGTCGGACGCGTTGCCTTTTCCTACGAGTCTTTAGGACTCTACGCATTTACTGCCAGATCCACGGCTCATACCGTCGGGTTCTGACCAGCTCATGCGTGGGCTCTCGGTTTTGCTGCAAGCAGGGTTTGAAATCAATGATCCTCCACGTTCCAGGACGGAACGGCGGCTCATTGTCAAAACACTCGTGAATATAAGAGGGAGCGTCATGCGCCATACCTTGGTTTTATCCGCATTGCTGGGCACCGGCCTGTTGGCCGCCACCTCCATCAGCCAGGCCGCCAGTAACAGCCTGGTGTTCTGCTCCGAAGGCAGCCCCGCCGGTTTCGACACGGCGCAGTACACCACTGCGACCGATAACGACGCCGCCGAGCCGCTGTACAACCGTTTGGCAGAGTTTGAAAAAGGCGCGACCAACGTCGTACCGGGCCTGGCCACGAGCTGGGATATTTCCGGGGACGGCCTTACGTACACCTTCCATCTGCGCGAAGGGGTGAAATTTCATACCACCCCATACTTCACGCCGACCCGCGACTTCAACGCCGATGACGTGCTGTTCACGTTTAATCGCATGCTCGACCCGCAACAACCTTTCCGTAAGGCTTATCCGACCGAGTTCCCGTACTTCAACGGGATGAGCTTGAACAAGAACATCGCCAAGGTCGAAAAGACCGGGCCGCTGACCGTGGTCATGACGCTCAACAGCGTCGACGCCGCGTTCATCCAGAACATTGCCATGAGCTTCGCTGCCATCCTGTCCGCCGAATACGCAGACAAGCTGCTGGCAGACGGCAAGCCGAGCGACATCAACCAGAAGCCGATCGGCACTGGCCCATTCGTATTCAAGAGTTACCAGAAAGACTCCAACATCCGTTACACCGGCAACAAGCAGTACTGGGACCTGAGCCGAGTCAAACTCGACAACCTGATTTTCGCCATCAACACCGACGCTTCGGTGCGGGTGCAGAAACTCAAGGCCAACGAGTGCCAGATCACCCTGCATCCGCGCCCTGCCGATGTGACTGCGCTGAAGAACGACAGCAAACTTCAGCTCATCGAGAAGCCTGGCTTCAACCTCGGTTACATCGCCTACAACGTTCGACACAAGCCTTTCGACCAGCTCGAAGTGCGTCAGGCGCTGGACATGGCGGTGAACAAGCAAAGCATTCTCAACGCCGTCTACCAAGGTGCCGGGCAATTGGCCGTCAACGCCATGCCGCCGACCCAATGGTCTTACGACGAAACGATTAAAGACACCGCCTACAACCCGGAAAAAGCCAAGGAATTGCTCAAGGCCGCCGGCGTGAAAGAAGGCACCGAAATCACCCTATGGGCAATGCCGGTTCAGCGCCCTTACAACCCGAACGCCAAGTTGATGGCCGAAATGCTCCAAGCTGACTGGGCAAAAATCGGCCTCAAAGTGAAGATCGTCAGCTACGAATGGGGCGAGTACATCAAGCGCACCAAGAATGGCGAACACGACATCAGCCTGATCGGCTGGACCGGTGACAATGGGGACCCGGACAACTGGCTCGGCACGCTTTACAGCTGCGACGCCATTGGTGGCAACAACTACTCCATGTGGTGCGATCCGGCTTACGACAAGCTGATCAAGCAGGCCAAGGTCGTCACCGACCGGGACCAGCGCACCGTGCTCTACAAACAGGCGCAGCAGTACCTCAAACAGCAGGTACCGATCACGCCAGTCGCCCACTCGACGGTTAACCAGCCGTTAAGCACCAAAGTCGAAGGGTTCAAAGTCAGCCCCTTCGGCCGCAACGTGTTCTCGGGCGTCAGTATCGACCAATAACCGATTAGCCAGAACGCTGGGGGCGCATTGCGCCCTCACGCAAGCGTATTGCCGAAATTCGCCAGTCCGGCGTACAGCAAACGTTTGCGAAGCCTTGTTTGCGTTCTAAACCAAATAGCCGGATCACCCAATAAGACCGGCATTAATAAAAAAAAAGAAACCGAGGAGCTTCACCCATGAAACTGAGCAGCAGTGCGATATTGGCCCTGGCCATCAGCAGCGTAACCGCCACGGCATACGCAGAAACCCAGAGCCAGGAATTCACCCCGGTGACGGTCAACACCAAAAGCGCACAAGCCGACGCAACCGGCTTTGTCGAAGGCCAGTCGATTTCCGGCACTACGCGTAACTGGTACGCCAACGAACAATTGCATCGCGGCAGCAAGTTCACTTACCTCAAAAACGGTGTACCCACCCCGACGGATCGCCGGATCAACTGGGTTCAAGGCACCATCGTCAAGTACAACTCCGGCTTCACCCAAGGCGCCGTGGGCTTGAGTACTGAACTGGCCGCCTACAACGAAATTGCTCTGGAGCGCGATCGCGAGAACCTGGCTTCCAACAACGGTGGCGCACCAGGCACCCGTCCAGGCGCGGGCAACAACCGTACCCTGACCAAAGAGGGCGGCGACGCTCAAGGTCAGTGGAGCAAGCTGGGTCTTGCCAACGTCAAGGCGCGCGTCTCCAACACCACCCTGACCGCCGGCCGCATGAACTTCAGCAGCCCGATGGTCGACGTCATCGGCAACCGTGCGCTGCCTTCGAGCTTCGAGGGTGTGGCCATCCACAGCGAAGAGCTGAACAACCTGGCATTCGATCTGGGCACTTTCGATCGCAACTCACCGCGAACCGAAGAAAGCCTGAGTAAATTTCGTAGCGAATACGCCAACAGCTTCGTTGAAACCGATCACGTTCATACCGGCGGTATCACCTTCACACCCTTCGCCAGCCTGACCACCAGCCTGTGGGCGACCCAGGCTGAAGACCTCTGGAACCAATACTACTTCGGCGCCAATCACATCCTGGGCGACAGCCAGGTGCTGAGCCTCAACACCAACCTGAATTACTACAAAACCCAGGAAGAAGGTAAGGCCCTGCTCGGCAACATCGACAACGACACCTACTCCCTGTCGTTCGGCCTGACTCACCGGGCTCACACCCTGACCTTCTCGTACCAGCAAGTGGAAGGTAACGAGTACTTCGACTACCTGCACGAAACCAACGGCATCTACCTGGCCAACTCCCTGCTGTCGGACTTCAACGGCCCGAACGAGAAGTCCTTCCAGATCGCCTACGGCCTGAACATGGCCGAATACGGCGTGCCTGGCCTGAAGTTCAACATCTACCAGGCTCGCGGATGGGACATCGACGGTACGCACTACACCGGCACGGCCTACGACGTTAAGAACATGGACGGCGAACATCATTACGAATACGGCATCGGTTCTACGTACGCCATTCAGAGCGGCCCGTTCCAGGCCAGCACTGTTCGCGTGACCTATACCGCTCACCGTGCCAGCGAAAACCAGGGTGACGGCAGCATCAACGAGTTCCGCCTCGTGACCACCATTCCGTTCAATATTCTGTGATGCACCTGCCCAAAGGCTGATTCAGAGACGTATCAGCCTTTGGGTTTTGACCTTTAACCGATTGCAGAGGGTTCTTGATGAAAATGCTTCCCCTACGTGCGGCCATCACGGCCGCGTTGCTGAGTGTCGCTGTTGGCGTTGCGGCCAAACCCCTGGTGGTCTGCACCGAAGCCAGCCCGGAAGGCTTCGATATGGTCCAGTACACGACCGCAGTCACCGCCGATGCGGTGGCCGAAACCCTCTTCAATCGCCTGGCGGACTTCAAGCCCGGTACCACCGAGGTGATTCCGGCACTGGCCGATTCCTGGGACATCAGTGAAGACGGTCTGACTTACACGTTCCACCTGCGCAAAGGCGTCAAATTCCACACCACCGACTATTTCAAGCCGACCCGCGACATGAACGCCGACGACGTGGTCTGGAGTTTCCAGCGTCAGCTGGACCCGAACCACCCATGGCACAAACTGTCGAGCGTGGGCTTCCCGTACTTTGAAAGCATGGGCTTCAAAGATCTGCTCAAAAGCGTCGAAAAAGTCGACGACAACACCGTCAAATTCACTCTGACCCGTCGCGAAGCGCCGTTCCTGGCGGACATCGCCATGGCCTTCTCCTCGATCTACCCCGCCGAATACGCCGACCAGTTGCTCAAGGCGAACAAGACCGGCGACCTGAACAACAAGCCAATCGGCACCGGCCCGTTCGTGTTCCAGCGTTATAACAAGGACGCTCAGGTTCGTTTCAAGGCCAACCCGGAGTATTTCCGTGGCAAACCTCCCGCTGAAGCCTTGATTCTGGCGATTGCCACCGACAACAATGTGCGCCTGCAAAAACTCAAGGCCAACGAATGCCAGATCGCGCTGTATCCCAAGCCCGATGACATCCCGAGCATCAAGAAAGACACCAACCTGAAGGTTGATGAGCTGAACGCGATGACCGTTTCGTACATCGCGATGAACACCTCTCACAAGTACATGAGCGATGTACGCGTGCGCAAAGCCATCGACATGGCGTTCGACAAGGCCGCCTATGTCAATGCTTTGTTCGGCAAAGGCAATGCAACCGTGGGCGTCAACCCGTACCCTGACACCCTGCTGGGTTACAACCACGCCCTGAAAAACCCGCCGCGTGATCTGGACAAGGCCCGCGCCCTGCTCAAGGAGGCCGGCGTACCAGAAGGCACTACATTTACACTGTTCACCCGCAACGGCGGCGGTCCGACCAACCCGAACCCGATGCTCGGTGCGCAGATGATGCAGGCTGACTTGGCTCAGGTCGGGATCAACGTCGATATTCGCGTCATGGAATGGGGCGAAATGCTCAAGCGTGCGAAAAACGGCGAGCACGACATGGTTTCCGCCGGATGGGCGGGTGATAACGGCGACCCGGATAACTTCCTGACGCCTATGCTGAGTTGCGAAGCAGCCAAGAACGGCGAAAACTACGCACGCTGGTGCAACGAGAAATTCCAGACGCTGATCGACGAAGCCCGAGCTAAAGTGAACCCGACGGAACGTGCAGCGCTCTACGAGCAAGCCCAGGAGGTTTTCAATCAGGACCAGCCATGGATCAGCATGGCACACACCCGTATGTTTACTGCAATGCGCAACAACGTAGAGGGCTATCACATTAGCCCGCTTACCACGAATAACTTCGCCACCACCCAGGTGAAGTAAATAAGAAAACTCCCGGTGTCCCTGACTCCAGGGACACCAGGCACGCCTAACCGGCTGATGAGGTAGACCAGAAGATGTTTAGTTTTATTGCCCGCCGATTGGGGTTATTGATCCCCACGTTCTTCGGCATCACCTTGCTGACTTTCGCGTTGATTCGCATGATTCCAGGCGACCCCGTGGAAGTAATGATGGGCGAACGTCGAGTCGACCCCGAAATGCATGCTCAGGCAATGGAACGCCTTGGTCTGAACAAACCGCTGTATGCCCAATACCTGGACTACATCGGCAAACTGGCTCACGGCGACCTCGGCGAATCGCTGCGTACCCGTGAAAGCGTGTGGAGCGAGTTCACCTCTCTATTCCCCGCGACCCTGGAACTGTCCATGGCCGCCCTGTTGTTCGCCGGCATCCTGGGCCTCCTGGCCGGGGTGATTGCGGCACTCAAGCGAGGATCCCTGTTCGACCATGGGGTGATGGGCATCTCCCTGGCGGGATACTCGATGCCGATCTTCTGGTGGGGCCTGATCCTGATCATGTTCTTCTCGGTGAGCCTGGGCTGGACCCCGGTGTCCGGGCGGATCGATCTGCTCTATGACATCGAGCCGCGCACCGGCTTCATGCTTATCGACACGCTGCTGGCCGATGACGTCGGCGCATTCTTCGACTCCCTGCATCACCTGATCCTGCCGGCCATTGTGCTCGGCACCATCCCGCTGGCCGTTATTGCGCGGATGACCCGTTCGTCGATGCTCGAAGTACTGCGTGAAGACTATATTCGTACCGCCCGCGCCAAAGGCCTGTCGCCGTCGCGCGTGGTGTTCGTGCACGGCCTGCGCAACGCGCTGATTCCGGTACTGACCGTGGTCGGCCTGCAAGTCGGCACATTGCTGGCGGGTGCGGTTCTGACCGAAACCATCTTCTCGTGGCCCGGCATCGGCAAATGGCTGATCGAAGCCATTGGCGCACGGGATTATCCCGTGGTGCAAAACGGCATCCTGTTAATCGCCTGCCTGGTGATTGTGGTCAATTTCGTAGTGGACATCCTCTACGGCTTTGCCAACCCACGCATCCGTCACCAGCGCTGAGATCATGACCATGACCACTCCAGCTTCAACTTCAAATCAAGCGGTAACAGTCGATCAAAGCCTGCTGTATCCGTCCCCGTACAAAGAATTCTGGCACGCGTTTTCCCGCAACAAAGGCGCCGTCGCCGGCCTGATGTTCATGTTGCTGGTGATTTTCTGCGCGATCTTCGCGCCGTGGGTTGCCCCGCATAACCCGAGCGAACAGTACCGTGACTTCCTGCTGACCCCGCCAGCCTGGCTGGAAGGTGGGCAGTTGCAGTTCCTGCTCGGCACCGATGAATTGGGTCGCGACCTGCTGTCGCGCCTGATCGCTGGCTCGCGTCTGTCGCTGATGATCGGTTTGTCGTCGGTGGTGATGTCGTTGATTCCGGGGATCCTGCTGGGTCTGTTCGCCGGTTTCTTCCCACGCCTGCTCGGCCCGACCATCATGCGTCTGATGGACATCATGCTGGCCCTGCCGTCCCTGCTGCTGGCCGTGGCGATTGTTGCCATCCTCGGCCCTGGCCTGATCAACACCGTGATCGCCATCGCCGTGGTGTCCCTGCCGTCCTATGTTCGTCTGACCCGCGCCGCGGTGATGGGCGAACTGAACCGCGACTACGTGACCGCCGCGCGCCTGGCCGGTGCCACGCTGCCACGCCTGATGTTCATCACCGTGCTGCCTAACTGCATGGCACCGCTGATCGTTCAGGCCACCTTGAGCTTCTCCTCGGCGATTCTCGATGCCGCCGCACTGGGCTTCCTCGGTCTTGGCGTACAACCGCCAACCCCTGAGTGGGGCACCATGCTGGCTTCGGCTCGCGACTACATCGAACGCGCCTGGTGGGTGGTAAGCCTGCCTGGTTTGACCATTTTGCTCAGCGTGCTGGCAATCAACTTGATGGGCGACGGCCTGCGCGATGCGCTGGACCCGAAACTCAAGAACGCCGCCTGAGGAGATTCAAATGTCACTGTTAGAAATCAAGAATCTCAACGTTCGCTTCGGCGACAAGAACGCCGTTCCGGTGGTCGACGGGCTCGACATTACTGTGGAAAAAGGCGAAGTCCTGGCCATCGTTGGCGAGTCGGGTTCCGGTAAATCCGTGACCATGATGGCGCTGATGGGCCTGATCGAACATCCGGGGATCGTCACCGCCGACGCCCTGAATTTCGATGGCAAGAACATGCTCAAGCTCAGCAACCGTCAGCGCCGGCAAATCGTCGGCAAAGACCTGGCCATGGTCTTCCAGGACCCGATGACCGCACTGAACCCGAGCTACACCGTCGGTTTCCAGATCGAAGAAGTGCTGCGCCTGCACCTGAAAATGTCCGGCAAGCAAGCCCGCAAGCGTGCCATCGAGCTGCTGGAAAAAGTGGAAATCCCTGGCGCCGCGAGCCGTATGGACGCTTACCCGCACCAACTGTCCGGCGGTATGAGCCAGCGTGTGGCGATCGCCATGGCGATTGCCGGCGAACCGAAACTGCTGATCGCTGACGAACCGACCACTGCACTGGACGTAACGATTCAGGCGCAGATCATGGACCTGCTGCTGGCGTTGCAGAAAGAACAGAACATGGGCCTGGTGCTGATTACCCACGACCTCGCGGTCGTGGCCGAAACCGCCCAGCGCGTGTGTGTGATGTACGCCGGCCAAGCGGTTGAAGTCGGTCAAGTGCCACAGCTGTTCGACATTCCGGCGCATCCGTACAGCGAAGCATTGCTCAAGGCGATTCCGGAACACAGCCTCGGTGCCACGCGCCTGGCCACGCTGCCAGGCATCGTTCCAGGTCGTTATGACCGTCCGCAGGGTTGCCTGCTGTCGCCGCGTTGCCCGTACGTGCAGGAAAACTGCCGTCAGCAACGCCCAACCCTTGACCCGAAAAGCAACAGCCTTGCCCGCTGCTTCTACCCGCTGAATCAGGAGGTGGCGTAATGGCCGTCGTACTTACCGCCCGCGACCTGACCCGTCACTACGAAGTGTCCCGTGGCCTGTTCAAGGGTCATGCGACCGTACGCGCCCTGAACGGTGTGTCTTTCGAACTGGAAGCCGGCAAGACCCTCGCCGTTGTAGGCGAGTCGGGCTGTGGCAAATCCACCCTGGCCCGTGCTTTGACGCTGATCGAAGAGCCGTCCTCCGGCTCCTTGAAAATCGCCGGCCAGGAAGTCACCGGTGCCGACAAGGCCCAGCGCAAGCAACTGCGCAAAGACGTGCAGATGGTGTTCCAGAGCCCGTACGCGTCGCTGAACCCTCGGCAAAAAGTCGGTGACCAGCTCGGCGAACCGCTGCTGATCAACACCAACTTGAGTGCATCCGAACGTCGCGAGAAAGTCCAGGCGATGATGAAGCAGGTGGGCTTGCGTCCCGAGCACTACCAGCGTTATCCGCACATGTTCTCCGGCGGTCAACGCCAGCGGATTGCACTGGCCCGCGCGATGATGTTGCAGCCTAAAGTGCTGGTAGCGGATGAGCCGACCTCGGCATTGGACGTGTCGATCCAGGCGCAGGTGTTGAACCTATTCATGGATTTGCAGCAAGAGTTCAACACCGCCTACGTGTTCATCTCGCACAACCTGGCGGTGGTGCAACACGTGGCTGATGACGTGATGGTGATGTACCTCGGTCGCCCGGTGGAAATGGGTCCGAAGAACGACATCTACGAGCGCCCTCTGCACCCGTACACCCAGGCGCTGTTGTCGGCCACGCCGACCATTCACCCGGACCCGAACAAGCCGAAAATCAAAATCGTCGGCGAGTTGCCTAACCCGTTGAACCCACCGTCCGGCTGCGCTTTCCACAAGCGATGCCCGTACGCCACCGAGCGTTGCAGCACCGAAGAGCCGGCCTTGCGCCTGCTCGACAGCCGCCAGGTGGCGTGCCATTACGCCGAGCAGTTCATCGACGGCGCAGCGTAAAAATGTGGGAGCGAGCCGGCTCCGGGCGGCGTTCCGACGATTGCGCCCTTTCATTCGACATTGATGTCGACTGACCTGACGCCTTCGCGAGCAGGCTCGCTCCCACAGGGATATCGGAGCTGTTCACTAACCCCTTCTACTTCGATTGCTTAGCTATCGGGGCAGAAGGGGTTTTATTTTGTACGTCAGTTACGTTTGGCTATCGCCTTCATCGTCGTCGGTGTCCGGCTCTTCAGTGGTCGAATCGTCATCGTCCTTGCTGCCACCCTGATCTTGGTCCCCAGGCTCTGATTCGCCCTTGGCGATCATCAGGCCAGTGTGTGTTACCTGGCCGCTCGACGCCTGTTCACCATGGTCCGGGCACTCTGCCCATGCCGCCGACATACCCACGCACAACATCACTAAAACCTTAAGCAACAGCACAATGCGTTGAAAAATGCTCATAGCCGAATCCATCCTTTTTGGGGTGACGCTTGGGCGCCTGACTGACGCTGAGTCAAATCTAGTTCCGATCAGCGTGGTTCTCCAGTAGGACGCTAACGAGGCGGTGGAAATGCCATTGGCGGGGAGATTGGTTTTGAATAAGGTCTATAACCAGATCAGCTAAATGAAGCAGGATCACTGATCGCCGATAAAAATACTCTTTCCTGCTCCGACACACGAGTCGCTTGATAAATCAGCGGTAGAGACGACAACGCCAGAGCCGCGCTGGCGAGCCAGACGCTATGCCCGCCAAAATAACCATAGAGCTGGCCTCCAAGCGTCGGCGAAAGCAGCACGCTCGCACTCCAGCACATGGTAAAAAGACCAAAGTACTGCCCGCTCTTGCCCGCTTGCGCACGCTGCATGACCAGCACATTGAGAGTCGGCATAAAGAGAATTTCACCAACCGTCCAAACGACCGTCGACAGGCAGACAAACAACATTCCGGAACCCAGAGGCAGCATTCCCAGTCCGCAAGCCAACAACAAACTGCCTGCCAACAGTTGCCGTCGCGCGCCCCATCGCTCCGCCCAGTGAGACAACGGAATCTGCAACGTCACCACTAGCATCGCATTCAAAGCGAATTGCCACCCGATGACCTCCGTACCTAACTGATAGTAATCGAGCAAGTAATTGCCCAGCATGCTGTAAACCGGTTCAAAGGCCAGGCCGAGCAAGACAGACGCCCCCAACAACCAAAGGAAATGCTTGTCCCGATACGGCACGCATGAAACTGAATCCGTATCGGTGGCCCCCTTCATCAAAAAAGCTTTGCGATGAAATGTCGACCGGACAAACCAGACCAATGCCAGCACCGTCATTGCCGCACTGACAAAAAACAGCAGGCGAAAATCAGTCTGCGCCAGGACGCCACCCGCCACTCCAGCTACCGCCATCCCCAGATTGCTCCCGACACGGCTCAACGACTGAGCGCGAGCACGTTGCTTAACTTCGCAATGCTCCATAAGCAAACGCTGATGAAGCGTACGAATTGCACCGTCGAGCGCACCACTGAACAGCAGCAACCCGGCAAGAAAAGACACATCAGTGACCAGCCCCAACAAGACCAGTATCCATGCAGAGACAAAAAACAACGCGGCGGTGAGCCGCGCAGTGGGGAAATGATCACTCAGCAGCCCTCCCACCATAGAACCTACCAGTAAGCCGGCCCCGTAACCGGATAACAACCAGCCAACCGTCTCAATCGGAAATCCCAGTTCCTGACGCAGGTAAAACGCCATGAATAGTTTGACCATGGCACTCAATCGGCTGATAAAAATCAACGCAGCAAGGACCCAGGCCATTGGACAGAAGTAGCCAGCGAGCCGAGTCACATGAGTAAACCGACTAATCATTCCATTGGTCCAGATCGAGACTCACATGACTGTTAATGCCTTTTGAAACCAAAGGAATATCCGAGCGAATTTTATGGTTTGCATCGTAAAAATACTGCGCAGGCAACCTCATGGAAGGTTCAAAAGCATCGCTGCTACAGACTTCGAAATCGGCAGCTGTACTGGCCATCAGATCGTAGTAACGCTCGATGATAGAAATCGGGCTGTTTGGTCGCATGGTTACCAACGTATCTATACCGCTTTTCATMACGTCCATTTGTCGGGTGCGCCTGCTCATGGAAGGTCACTGTTTGCGAAATGTCCTCCGAACACTAGACGTCAACAATTGAGCTGTCGCCGGTAAAAGACTGGGGTATTGAAAAGTAGACTCGAGCTACAAACCCCAGAAAGGAAACCGACAGAAATACCTTACATACGTGTCGACTCAGGCTTCGCCATGCCCTGACGCAGCTGCTGGATGTCAGCGGATCACGCAGGTTTGAACGGCGGAAAAGTCTTGGAGATATTTCTGGATGATCAATGTCATCTAGTGTCCGGTGCGCTAAGGCGAAGCGGCATAAATCAGCCAGGAAACGGCCTGCCAACACAAAACCTGTGGGAGCAAGCGTGCTCGCGATGGCTGACTAACATTCAACACAGTCGTTGAATGAAAAAATGCATCGTCGGAACGCCGCCCGGAGCCGGCTCACTCCCACAGGGGGAATGCTTCAGGCAACAAAAAACCCCGCAGCTTTCGCAACGGGGTTTTCGGTGTTTCGACTCAGCGCTTAATGATGCTCACGCGTCGCACGGAATTTCACGTCCGGCCAGCGCTCTTCCATCAACGCCAGGTTAACCCGGGTCGGGGCCAGGTAGGTCAGGTGACCACCGCCGTCGACTGCAAGGTTTTCCACGGCCTTGATCCGGAACTCCTCAAGCTTCTTCTTATCGTCGCAATCGATCCAGCGCGCGGAATAAACGGTAATCGGCTCGTAGGAGCACTCAACCTTGTATTCCTCTTTCAAGCGGCTGGCGACCACATCGAACTGCAGCACACCGACGGCGCCGAGGATGATGTCGTTGCTGCGCTCAGGGAAGAACACCTGGGTCGCGCCTTCTTCGGCCAGTTGCTGCAAGCCCTGACGCAGTTGCTTGGATTTCAGCGGATCGCGCAGACGCACGCGACGGAACAGTTCCGGGGCGAAGTGCGGGATACCGGTGAAGCCCAGGACTTCGCCTTCGGTGAAGGTGTCGCCGATCTGGATGGTGCCGTGGTTGTGCAAACCGATGATGTCGCCGGCAAACGCTTCTTCCAGTTGCTCACGCTCGGAGGAGAAGAAGGTCAGCGCGTCGCCGATCCGCACGTCTTTGCCGGTGCGCACGTGGCGCATCTTCATGCCTTTTTCGTACTTGCCGGAGCAGATACGCATGAAGGCGATGCGGTCGCGGTGTTTCGGGTCCATGTTCGCCTGGATCTTGAACACGAAGCCGGCGAATTTCTCCTCGACCGGTTCTACGGTGCGCTCGTTGGCAACACGGGCCAGCGGTTTCGGCGCCCAGTTGACCACGGCGTCGAGCACGTGATCGACACCGAAGTTACCCAATGCAGTACCGAAGAACACCGGGGTCAGTTGACCGTCGAGAAATTCCTGCTGGTTGAACTCGTGGCAGGCGCCCTGCACCAGTTCCAGTTGATCAACGAAGCGATCGTACTCGTCGCCCAAGTGTGCGCGAGCTTCATCGGAATCGAGCTTCTCGATGATTTTTACATCGGTACGCTCGTGGCCGTGACCGGCGGTGTACACGATGATGTAGTCGTCGGCGAGGTGGTAAACGCCTTTGAAGTCGCGGTAGCAACCGATCGGCCAGGTGATCGGCGCGGCCTTGATCTTCAGGACCGCTTCGATTTCGTCGAGCAGTTCGATCGGGTCGCGGATGTCACGGTCGAGTTTGTTGATGAAGCTGACAATCGGCGTATCACGCAGACGGCAAACGTCCATCAGCGCGATGGTCCGTGGCTCTACACCCTTACCGCCGTCGAGGACCATCAATGCCGAGTCGACCGCCGTCAGGGTGCGGTAGGTGTCTTCGGAGAAGTCTTCGTGGCCCGGGGTGTCGAGCAGGTTGATCATGTGGTCGCGATACGGGAACTGCATGACCGACGTGGTAATCGAGATACCACGCTGCTTTTCCATTTCCATCCAGTCGGAGGTGGCATGGCGGTCGGACTTGCGAGACTTCACCGTGCCCGCAATCGCAATCGCCTTGCCCATCAGCAAGAGTTTCTCGGTGATGGTGGTTTTACCGGCATCGGGGTGGGAAATAATGGCGAAAGTGCGGCGTTTCGCGACTTCGGCGGCCTGTTTGGTCATGGGAAATCGCCTGGCAGGTGATTCAAAAAAGGGCGGCGAGTATAGCGCAAACCGACTGTCACGGACCACCGCTCGTAGGCCCACCGAACACCGCATCACTCTGTAGGAGCCGGCTTGCCGGCGATGGCATCGCCTCGGTCTGTCAGATACACCGAGGTGATGCC
>NZ_JBFUIH010000015.1:0-113991 GCF_056401975.1 Pseudomonas sp. P4_C8
AAGATCGCCATCGCCGGCAAGCCGTGCTCCTACAGGGGTTAGGTGTGCGGCGAGATTTCAGCGGTAATCATCCACTGGAACGCAGGCGCAAAACAGGTTTCTATCGCCGTAGACGTTATCAACCCGGTTCACCACCGGCCAGTATTTGTGCAGTTTGGTATGCGCATCCGGCGTCACCGCCTGCTCCATGCTGTACGGCCGCTCCCATACCCCGGTGATGTCCGCCAATGTGTGTGGCGAACGCTTCAGCGGGTTGTCCTCGGCCGGCCAATTGCCGTTTTCCACCTCACTGATTTCCGCCCGGATACTCAGCATCGCCCCGATAAACCGATCCAGCTCTGCCTTCGACTCACTTTCAGTCGGCTCAACCATCAAGGTCCCCGGTACGGGAAACGACATGGTCGGCGCGTGGAAACCATAATCCATCAGGCGCTTGGCAACGTCTTCTTCGCTGATGCCGGTCAGCACTTTCAGCGGTCGCAAATCCAGGATGCACTCGTGAGCCACCCGCTCGTTGCGCCCGGTGTAGAGCACCGGGAACGCCCCGGATAAATGCTGCGCCAGGTAATTTGCAGCGAGGATCGCCACTTCGCTGGCGTCAGCCAGTTGCGGCCCCATCATCGCGATGTACATCCAGCTGATCGGCAGAATGCTCGCGCTACCCCAAGGCGCTGCGCTCACTGCGCCGTTCTGCGGCAAAGGTCCGTCGATGGGCACCACCGGGTGATTGGCCACGAACGGCGCCAGGTGCGCCCGCACACCAATCGGCCCCATGCCCGGCCCGCCGCCGCCATGGGGAATGCAGAACGTTTTGTGCAGGTTCATGTGCGACACGTCGGCGCCAATGTCCGCCGGGCGTGCCAGGCCGACCTGCGCGTTGAGGTTGGCGCCATCCATGTACACCTGACCGCCGTGGCTGTGGATGACTTCACAGATCTCGCTGATGCCTTCCTCGTAGACGCCGTGCGTCGACGGATACGTCGCCATCAGGCAGGCGAGTTTGTCCCCCGCCTCCGAGGCTTTTTGCTTGAGGTCATCCAGATCGACGTTGCCGGCGTCGTCGCACTCGACAATGACCACGCGCATCCCGGCCATTTGCGCCGATGCCGGGTTGGTGCCGTGGGCCGAGGACGGAATCAGGCAAATGTCCCGCGCCCCTTGATGACGGCTCTCGTGGTATTTGCGGATCGCCAGCAACCCGGCGTATTCGCCCTGAGCGCCGGAGTTGGGTTGCATGCAAATCGCATCGAAACCGGTGATCGCGCAGAGCCAGCGTTCAAGTTCTTCGATCATCAGCGAATAACCCATGGCCTGATCCTTCGGCACAAACGGGTGCAGGTTGGCGAACTGCGGCCAGGTGATGGGGATCATCTCGCTGGTAGCATTGAGCTTCATGGTGCAGGAGCCCAGCGGGATCATTGACTGGTTGAGGGCAAGGTCCTTGTTCTCCAGTTGCTTGAGGTAGCGCAGCATTTCGGTTTCGCTGTGGTGCGCATTGAACACGGGGTGGCGCAGATAAGGCGAGGTGCGCAGCAGCCCGTCAGGAATCCCGGACTCCAGCTTTTCGGCGTCCAGTTCGTCGACACTCAGGCCATGATTGGCACCGAGGAACACATCGAACAACTTCGCGACGGTGGTTTCGTCCGAGGTTTCGTCGAGGCTCAACCCCAACTGCCCTCGCCCCAAAATCCGTAAATTGATCTGCGCCGCTTGAGCGCTTTCGATGATCGCGGTCTGGGTGCCTCCGACCTCCAGGGTCAGGGTGTCGAAATAGTGTTTGTTGAGGCGGCTGACGCCACGACGCTCAAGGCCGGCGGCGAGGATGCAGGTCAAGCGGTGCACGCGTTGGGCAATTCGCTTGAGCCCTTCGGGACCGTGGTAGACCGCGTAGAAACTGGCGATGTTGGCCAGCAGCACTTGAGCGGTGCAAATGTTCGAGTTGGCTTTCTCCCGCCGGATATGTTGCTCGCGGGTTTGCAGGGCCATGCGCAAGGCAACATTGCCGCGAGCATCCTTGGACACGCCGATGATCCGCCCCGGAATCGCTCGTTTGTACTCATCGCGACTGGCAAAAAACGCCGCGTGCGGTCCGCCGTAGCCCATGGGCACGCCGAAACGTTGGGATGAGCCGAAGACCACATCGGCACCCAACTCCCCCGGCGGCGTCAGCAACAACAGGCTCAGCAAGTCCGTGGCGACACACGCCAGGGCTTGCTGCGCGTGCAGGTGATCGATCAACGGCCGAAGATCACAGATCTCTCCGTGGGTGTCGGGGTATTGCAGCAGGGCACCGAACACCTTGTGTTGTTTCAAGTTATCCACTGAGTCGATGACCAGCTCGAACCCGAACCCTTCGGCCCGGGTCTGCACTACGGAAATGGTCTGCGGATGACAATGCTCGTCGACGAAGAACAGATTGCTTTTGGACTTGGCGACACGCTTGGCCAGCGCCATGGCTTCCGCCGCTGCCGTGGCCTCATCCAGCAGTGAGGCGTTGGCCAGTTCCAGGCCGGTGAGGTCGATGGTCAGTTGCTGGAAGTTCAGCAGCGCTTCGAGCCGCCCTTGGGCAATCTCTGGCTGATAAGGCGTGTACGCGGTGTACCAACCGGGATTCTCGAGCACGTTGCGCACAATCACGGTCGGCGTGAGGGTGCCGTGGTAGCCCATGCCGATCAGGCTGGTCCAGACCTGGTTTTGCTCGGCGTAACCGCGCAGTTTGGCCAGCGCGGCTTCTTCGTCGAGGGCGGGCGGCAGATCGAGCGGCCTGTTCAGGCGGATTCCCGGCGGCACCGTCTGCTCGATCAGTTCAACCCGGCTGCCGAGGCCGAGACTGTCGAGCATCGCCTGCTGCTCGGCGGCATCAGGCCCGAGATGGCGGCGCAGGAAGGCATTGGGATCGCGTAACTGACTCAAGGACGGCAACTGGGACATGACGGGCTCTCTCTTGTCTGGCGCTCAGCGTCGATGCAACACGGTCAAACCAGCATAGCAGTCGATATCCAAGCGGATGGCTTGGCGCCGACGTCCATTGCGGACATCATGCTCGGCATCTGCCTAATGTCCGCTGATCAGGTGCCTGTATTTATGAGCCAACTGCCTTTCCTGCCGTTCTCCAAACCCACCATCGATGAAGCGACAATTGCCGCGGTCGGCGACGTGTTGCGCTCGGGCTGGATTACCAGCGGCCCCAAGGTTCAGGCCTTTGAGCAACAACTCTCGGCGTATTTTGGCGGACGCCCGGTGCTCACCTTCAATTCCGGCACCTGCACCATGGAAATCGCCTTGCGCGTTGCCGGGGTCGGGCCGGGCGATGAAGTGATCACCACGCCGATTTCCTGGGTGGCCACGGCCAACGTCATTCTGGAAGTCGGCGCCACCCCGGTGTTTGCCGACATTGACCCGATCACCCGCAACATCGACCTGGCACAACTCGAAGCCGCCATCACCCCGCGCACCAAAGCCATCCTGCCGGTGTTTCTCGCCGGGCTGCCGGTGGACATGACGCGTCTGTACGCGCTGGCGAAGAAGTACGACCTGCGGGTGCTGGAGGATGCAGCCCAGGCGCTGGGCTCCAGCTGGAATGGTCAGCGCATTGGCTCGACCGGGGATTTCGTGTCTTTCAGTTTCCAGGCGAACAAAAACGTCACCTCGTCAGAGGGCGGCTGCCTGGTGCTAAACAATGCCGAAGAGGTGCGACTGGCGCAGAAGTACCGTTTGCAGGGCGTCACTCGCAACGGCTTCGATGGTCTGGATGTCGATGTGCTGGGAGGCAAGTTCAACATGACCGACGTCGCGGCAGCCATTGGTCTTGGGCAGTTTGCTCACATCGAAGCGATCACTGCTCATCGCCGTGAACTGGCCAGGCACTATTTCGCGTGTTTTGGTGAAGATTTCGAATCGTTGTACGGGGCTCAACTGCCCCCGGCGGATTTCGAGAACAGCAACTGGCATTTGTTCCAGCTGGTGTTGCCGGAGCGCAGGGATGGCCAGCCGGCTCGGGCGACCTTCATGGAGCAGATGCAGGCATTGGGCGTCGGTATCGGCTATCACTACCCGCCGATTCACTTGCTGAGCCTTTACCGCGAGCGCGGTTTCAAGGAAGGCATGTTCCCGGTCGCCGAGCGGGTCGGACGCCTGATTGTCTCGTTGCCGATGTTCACGGCCATGAGCAAAGCGGATGTCGAACGTTCGGTGGCGGCGGTCAAGGCCGTTCTAAAGCCTTGAATCGTTCCTTGTAGGAGCACGGCTTGCCCGCGATGGCGTTTTCGAGGACGCCATCGCTGGCAAGCCATGCTCCTACAAGAGCAACGTTATTCGCCGATAGCGGCTTTATAGCCTGCCGCGTCGAGCAGCTTTTCCAGGTCAGCCGTGTTGCTTGGCTTGAGCTTGAAGATCCACGCGCCGTACGGGTCGGTGTTGAGCAACTCTGGCGAACCGCCCAGATCTTCGTTGATCGCGATCACTTCACCACTGATCGGGGCATAGATGTCGGAAGCGGCTTTAACCGACTCCACCACACCGGATTGATCACCGGCAGCGAAGACTTTTCCAACTTCAGTCAGCTCCACGAACACCACATCACCCAGCGCTTCCTGCGCGTGATCGCTAATGCCCACGGTGACGGTGCCGTCGGCTTCCAGGCGGGCCCATTCGTGACTTTCGGCAAAACGCAGGTCGGCAGGAATATCGCTCATGTTCTGTGTCCTCAAGAAAAATGTCAGCGGTTTTAGTCCGCCAAAAAAGGTTAGATCAAGGTTTTGCCGTGGCGTACGAAGGTCGGCTTGACCACTCGGACCGGGTACCACTTGCCACGGATTTCCACTTCTGCGCGGTCGGCAGTTGCCATCGGCACGCGCGCCAGTGCTATCGACTTGCTTAGCGTAGGAGAGAAACTACCACTGGTGATCTCCCCTTCGCCAACATTGGCGATACGGACCACTTGATGAGCGCGCAAAACCCCTCGCTCCTCAAGGACCAGCCCCACCAGTTTGTGCTGCACGCCACCGGCCCGTTCGGCTTCCAGGGCCGTACGCCCGATGAACTGGCGAGTGTCCGGCTCCCAGGCAATGCTCCAGGCCATATTAGAGGCCAGCGGCGATACATCTTGATGGATGTCCTGGCCGTACAGGTTCATGCCGGCTTCGACGCGCAGAGTATCGCGCGCCCCGAGGCCGATCGGCGAGATGCCCGCGCCCACCAGATCGTTGAAGAATCCTGGCGCTTGATTGGCCGGCAGCACGATTTCCAGGCCATCTTCGCCGGTGTAACCCGTGCGCGCGATGAACCAGTCACCATCGGCCTGGCCTTCGAAGGGCTTGAGCATCTGGATCAGGTTGCCGCGGGACTGGGTCACCAGTTCGGAGATTTTGTGCCGGGCCTGAGGACCTTGAATGGCCAGCATCGCCAATTCGGAGCGCTCGTTGAGCCGCACCTTGAAACCATCGAGGTGAGCCTGCATCCAGGCCAGGTCCTGATTACGGGTGGAGGCGTTGACCACCAGCCGATAACCTTCGTCGAGACGGTAGACGATCATGTCGTCGACGATGCCGCCGCGCTCGTTGAGCATGGTGCTGTACAAGGCACGGCCAGGGCTGTGCAGACGTTCGACGTCATTGGCCAGCAAATGCTGGAGCCAGGCCTTGGCCTGAGGGCCGCTGACATCGATCACGGTCATGTGGGATACATCGAAAACCCCGCAATCGCGGCGCACCTGATGGTGTTCCTCGACCTGCGAGCCGTAATGCAGAGGCATATCCCAACCGCCAAAATCGACCATCTTCGCGCCAAGGGCGAGATGAAGGTCATACAGAGGCGTACGCTGTCCCATGGGTTTCTCCTTCCGGGCGTGGCGAGGGTGCGGACAGGTGCTGCACGGGGTGAAAACCTTGAAGTAGAAGGCTCCCAGCCGATTTCAGCCACCGGGTCTGTCAGACGGACCGCACCGAATGCCGCGCATTGTAGCCGCAAGGTGTAGGACTGGCACCTAGCTGTTTCGATGTGCCGATCGTCGAATCAATCCGATGACCGGCAACAGCCCGACCAACACCAGGGTCAGTGCCGGCAAAGACGCCCTCGCCCACTCACCTTCACTGGTCATTTCAAAAATCCGAACAGCCAGCGTGTCCCAGCCAAACGGGCGCATCAGCAGGGTCGCGGGCATTTCCTTGAGCACATCGACAAACACCAGCAATGCGGCGCTCAACGTACCCGGCAACAACAATGGCAGATACACCTTGAAAAAAAGCCGTGGCCCACTGACGCCAAGGCTACGTGCTGCTTCGGGCAAAGATGGCCGTATACGCGCCAGGCTGCTTTCCAGTGGCCCATAAGCCACCGCGATAAACCGCACCAGATAGGCCAGCAACAACGCCGACAGACTGCCCAGCAGCAAGGGTTTGCCGGCGCCACCGAGCCAGCCGGACAACGGGATGACCAGCTCGCGATCCAGGTAACTGAACGCCAACATGATCGAGACCGCCAACACCGATCCCGGTAAAGCGTAGCCGAGATTCGCCAGGCCAATACCGGAGCGGATCGCTCGGGTGGGTGCCAGGCGTCGGGCAAAGGCCAGCACCAAAGCAACGCTGACTGTAATCAATGCCGCCATGCCGCCCAGGTACAAGGTATGAAGGATCAGCCCGGTGTAACGTTCGTCCAGATCGAAACGCCCACGCTGCCAGAACCACACCACCAGTTGCAGCACCGGGATGACGAACGCACAGGCGAACACCAGGCCGCACCAGCTCATTGCCGCCAGCGCCTTGACCCCGCGCAGGTGATACAGCGCCTTGACCCGCGGCCGCTCGTTGCTCGCGCGGTTGGCCCCGCGCGCACGACGCTCGCCGTACAGCACCACCATCACCACCAACAGCAACAGGCTGGCCAGTTGTGCTGCCGTGGAAAGGCTGAAAAATCCGTACCAGGTTTTGTAGATGGCGGTGGTGAACGTGTCGAAGTTGAACACCGACACCGCACCGAAATCGGCCAGGGTTTCCATCAATGCCAACGCCACCCCCGCGCCGATGGCCGGGCGAGCCATTGGCAACGCCACTCGCCAGAACGCCTGCCACGGGGACTGACCGAGAACCCGAGCCGCTTCCATCAGGCCTTTGCCCTGAGCGAGGAACGCGGTGCGGGCCAGGAGATACACGTAGGGATAGAAAACCAGCACCAGCACAAGGATGACACCGCCAGTGGAGCGCACGCGCGGTAGCCTCAGGCCGCTGCCAAACCATTCGCGCATCAGGGTTTGCACGGGGCCGGCGAAATCCAGCAAACCGACGAAGACAAACGCCAGCACGTAGGCCGGAATCGCAAACGGCAGCATCAACGCCCAGTCCAGCCAGCGCCGACCAGGAAACTCACAGAGGCTGGTGAGCCAGGCAAGACTGACGCCCAGCAGGGAAACGCCGATGCCGACGCCGAGTATCAGGGTCAGCGTATTGCCCAAAAGACGCGGCATCTGCGTGTCCCAGAGGTGGGACCAGATCTGTTGATCGATGGTTTGCCATGACAGCAGTAAAACACTGAGGGGCAACAAGACCAGCGCAGCGATGGCGAAGACCAAGGGATACCAGCGGCGTTGGGCGGGGTGAGCCAAGGAAAACTCTCGTTAAATAATTGTGCCCACGCTCTGCGTGGGCACACATCTTGTGCCGCTCTGCATCACGCTTTGACGCGGAGCGTCGGGGGATGCATTCCCACGCAGAGCGTGGGAACGATCAGCGCTGGTGTCAGTTCCAGCCAGCGCGATCCATCATGCGGATCGCTTCAGCCTGACGCTTGCCCGCCACTTCCACCGGCAAGGTATCGGCCACGAACTTGCCCCAGGCCGCGACTTCTTCCGAAGGCGCTACCACCGGGTTGGCCGGGAATTCCTGATTCACATCGGCGAAGATCTTCTGCGCTTCAGGGGTGGTCATCCATTCCACCAGCGCCTTGGCCGCTTCCGGGTGAGGAGCGTGTTTGGTCAGGCCAATACCCGACAGGTTGACGTGCACACCGCGATCAGCCTGGTTCGGCCAGAACAGCTTCACGCCCAGGTCGGGCTTTTGCTTGTGCAGGCGACCGTAGTAGTACGTGTTGACGATGCCCACATCGCATTGACCCGCATTGATCGCTTCCAGTACCGCGACGTCATCCGAGAACACGTCGGTGGACAGGTTGCTCACCCAGCCCTTGAGGATCTTCTCGGTTTTTTCGGCACCGTGGGTTTCGATCATGGTGGCGGTCAGGGACTGGTTGTAGACCTTCTTCGCCGTGCGCAGGCACAGGCGCCCTTCCCAGTTCTTGTCGGCCAACGCTTCATAAGTGGTCAGCTCGCCCGGCTTCACTCGATTCGTGGAATAAGCGATGGTCCGCGCCCGCAGGCTCAGGCCGGTCCAGGCATGGGAGGACGCTCGGTATTGCAGCGGAATGTTGGCGTCGATCACCGGGGAGGTGAACGGCTGCAGGATGCCCATTTGCTCGGCTTGCCAAAGGTTACCGGCGTCAACGGTCAGCAGCAGGTCGGCGGTGGCGTTCTCGCCCTCGGCCTTGATCCGCTGCATCAACGGCGCTTCCTTGTCGGTGATGAACTTCACCTTCACTCCGGTTTTGGCGGTGTAGGCGTCGAAGACCGGTTTGATCAGCTCGTCGATACGCGAGGAGTAAACCACCACCTCGTCAGCGGCCTGGGCGGCGGTGCTGCCAATCAGGGTCAGGGCGAGTGCGGTCAGTAGACGCTTCGGCAACATGGGAGCGATCTCTCGATTGAAAAAGTGAGGGCAAATGATAAGGAATCACATTTAGCATCTCAATCGATCAGTTTGCGGAGGAGTTACCAGATGTTGCACTGCTTGGATTGTGTGGTGAATGTTCCGGCCTCATCGCGAGCAGGCTCGCTCCCACAGTGGTTCTGTGACAGACATCTACTTTGTGTCCACTGGAGATCAATTGTGGGAGCGAGCCGGCTCCGGGCGGCGTTCCGACGAAGGGGCCATGAGCCGCAACGAAAATGTCAGGCCTTGGCCAGCGCCGGCAAATCACCAGTCAACCCCAGCGCCTCGCGCACAAACAACGCCTTGGCCTCAGGCATCTGCTCAACCATCTTCAACCCGGCATTACGCAACCAGCGCACCGGCAGCGGATCAGCCTGAAACAACCGCTCAAACCCTTCCATCGCCGCCATCAGCGCCAGATTGTGGGGCATGCGCCGACGCTCGTAACGGCTCAGCACTTTTACATCTGCCAAGCGTTCGCCCCGTTCAGCTGCTTGCAGCAACACTTGCGCCAGCACAGCGGCGTCAAGGAAGCCGAGGTTCACACCCTGCCCGGCCAGTGGGTGAATGGTGTGCGCCGCGTCGCCGATCAGCGCCAGGCCCTCGGCCACATAACGCTTGGCGTGACGCTGACGCAGCGGCACGCACAGACGCGGGTCAGCGCTGAGCACGGTGCCGAGTCGGCCTTCGAAGGCGCGTTCCAATTCGCGGCAGAAGCCGTCGTCGTCCAGCGCCATCAGGCGTTCGGCTTCACTCGGCGTCGTTGACCAGACGATCGAACACCAATCCTGCTGACCATCGCGCTCCAGCGGCAAAAACGCCAATGGACCGTTGTCCGTGAAGCGCTGCCAGGCCGTCATTTGATGCGCTTTGGAGCTGCGTACGCTGGTGACAATCGCGTGGTGCATATAGTCCCACTCGCGCGTAGCCATGCCGGTCAGACGCCGAACGGCCGAGTTGGCGCCGTCCGCCGCAATCACCAACGGTGCGCGCAACGTACGGCCGTCGGCCAGGGTCAGCAGCCAGTCATCGCCCGAGCGGCGCATCTGTTCCAGACGCGCATTGGCCAACATTCCCAAGTCGCAGTCGTGCAGACGGTCGAGCAAAGCATCTTGAACCACACGGTTCTCGACAATGTGCCCAAGCACCTCGGCATGCACGCTGGCAGCCGAGAAATGGATCTGCCCGGTGCCACTGCCATCCCAGACGTGCATGTCGGTGTAAGGACTGCTGCGTCGCTTGGTGATGCCGTCCCACACGCCCAGGCGTTCGAGAATCCGCTGGCTGGCTGCCGACAAGGCGCTCACCCGCGGTTCGAACGGCGCCTGGCCATCGAAGGGTTTGACGCTCAGGGGGCTGCCGTCCAGCAACAGAACCTCCAGCCCACTGTCCTGCAACGCCAGCGCCAAGGCGCTGCCGACCATTCCGGCCCCGACAATCAGCAGATCTGCGCGCATGTCCATGCTTTAAGCCTGTCTCGCTTGCGGCTTGAGCCGCACGTAAAGGGTTTTTTCGACCCGCGCCACCAAGGTGCCGGCGCCGTCGTGAATATCGACCTGCAATCGCGGCAGGTATTTTTCGCCATCGGCCGTTTGCCGACGGATCTCGTCGAGCAAGGTCTCATCGATCCGGAAGTTGGCGAACACCGGGCCTTTGCCCGGCGAAATGAAATCGATGTCGGCGGTTTTGTCCCAGACGATGTATTGGCGTCCGAGGTTTTCCATCAGCATCAGCATGTAGAACGGATCGACCATCGAATACAGGCTGCCGCCAAACTGGGTGCCTACGTAATTGCGGTTGTACCAGCTCAGGCCCATGGTCACCGTGACGTCCCGAAAGTCATCGCTGATGTGCCGCACCCGGACTCCGGCGCCCAGGTACGGCGGGTAAAAGGACATGAACCATCGCATCAACCGCGCTTTGCCGAATGTGTTCGTTAGCCACTTAAGCATCGGGACGGGTACCCAATCCCATGGCCTGCCGGGCGAACCAGCGCTTGGCCGGCGGCAACAGATCGAGACCCAGCAAGCCGAGGTTGCGCCCCAGCGACACCAGCGGCTGGGTGCTGCCGAACAAACGGGTGACCTGATCGGAGAAGCCTACCGTCAGGTTCTGATCCAGACGTTGGCGCTCGCGGTACGCCTGCAAGGTTGCGAAGTCGCCGGGCGATGTCTCGCTTGCCAGTAACGCATCCGCCAACGCTTGCGCATCGCGCAGCGACAGGTTGAAGCCCTGGCCGGCAATCGGGTGCAGGCTGTGAGCCGCGTTGCCGAGAATCGCCAGATGCGGACGCACCTGCTCTTCGGCTTCGATCAGCGTCAGCGGGTAAAGATGCCGCGCGCCGACCTGTTTGAGGGTGCCGAGGCGATAACCAAACACACCCTGCAACTCACTGAGGAAGCTCTTTTCATCGAGCGCCGCCAGCCGTTGCGCGTCCATGCCCAGACGGGTCCAGACCAGCGCGCAGCGGTTTTCCGGCAGCGGCAACAGCGCCATCGGGCCATCGTCAGTGAACCGCTCAAAGGCCATGCCGTTGTGCGCTTCGCTCGGGGTGATGTTGGCAATCAGCGCGCTCTGGTTGTACGGACGCTTCTTGATGCCGATCCCCAGTTGCTCGCGCAGGCCTGAACGGCCGCCATCGGCAAGCACTGCAAGATCGCATTCCAGGGTGGTTTCGTCATTGAGGGTCAGGCGGTAGCCATCGGTCAGCGGCTCCATGCGCGTGACTTCCGCCGGGCAACGCCAAGCGACCACGTCCTTGTCCAGACCTTGCCAGAGGCATTGGCCGAGCCAGGCGTTTTCCACCACGTAACCCAGCGCCGGAACGCCTTCTTCCATCGCCGATAAACGTGCGGTGGAAAAACGTCCACGGTCGGAGACATGAATCTGCTTGATCGGCTCGGCGCGGCGGGAGATTTCCTGCCACACGCCAAACCGTTGGTAAATCTGTTTGGCGCCATAGGACAGCGCCGAAGAGCGGGCGTCGTAGCTCGGCTGATAGGTATCGCCGGGGGCGAAGGGCTCGATCAGGACGATCTTCCAGCCGCGCGCCTTGGCCCCGGCCTGCAACGCCAACGCGAGACTGGCGCCGACCAGGCCGCCACCGATAATCGCCAGATTGACCCGGCTCATGCTGCTTGTGTCCGCGCTTGCGCCATCAGGGCCTCGATGTCGGCGACCGTTTTCGGCACGCCTTTGGTCAAAATTTCACAACCGCTCTTGGTCACCACCACGTCGTCCTCGATGCGCACGCCGATGCCGCGCCATTTCTTCGCCACGTTCTGGTTGTTCGGGGAAATGTAGATCCCTGGTTCAACAGTCAGCGCCATGCCGACCTCCAGCACCCGCCATTCGCCGCCGACCTTGTACTCGCCGACGTCATGCACATCCATCCCCAGCCAGTGGCCGGCGCGGTGCATGTAAAACGCCTTGTAGGCTTCGCTGGCGATCAATTCGTCGACGTCGCCCTGCAACAGCCCGAGTTTCACCAGCCCGGTGGTAATCACCCGGACCGTGGCTTCGTGCGCCTGATTCCAGTGTTTGTTCGGGGCGATTTCGGCAAACGCGGCTTCTTGCGACGCCAGCACCAACTCGTAGATCGCTTTCTGTTCCGGTGAATACTTGCCGTTGACCGGCCAGGTACGGGTGATGTCGCTGGCGTAGCAATCGATCTCGCAACCGGCGTCGATCAGCACCAGATCGCCGTCCTTGAGCACCGCGTCATTCTGCTGGTAATGCAGGATGCAGCTGTTGCGCCCGGCGGCGACGATTGAACCGTAGGCCGGCATTTTCGCGCCGCCCTTACGGAACTCGTAATCGAGCTCGGCTTCGAGGCTGAACTCGTGCAGCCCGACCCGGCTGGCTTGCATCGCGCGGATGTGCGCCTGGGCGGAAATCCGTGCGGCTTCGCGCATGACCTTCACTTCTGCCGCCGATTTATACAGGCGCATGTCGTGAAGCAGGTGATCCAGGGCAACAAATTCGTTTGGCGGCTGGGCGCCGAGGTGCGCCTTAGAGCGGATCACGTTGATCCAGTCCATCAGGTGCCGGTCAAATTCGGGGTTGCTGCCCATGGCCGAATACACCCGGTCGCGCCCTTCAATCAGGCCCGGCAGGATGTCGTCGATGTCAGTGATGGGAAAGGCGTCGTCGGCACCGAAGTCGCGAATCGCGCCTTCCTGGCCGGCGCGCAAACCGTCCCACAACTCTCGCTCGGCGTTGCGCTCACGGCAAAACAGGATGTATTCGCCATGCACGCGCCCCGGCATCAACACGAGAACCGCCTGAGGCTCGGGGAAACCGCTGAGGTACTGAAAATCGCTGTCTTGACGATAGACGTGCTCGACGTCACGGTTGCGGATGGCAACCGCGGCGGCGGGCAGGATCGCGATGCTGTTGGGTTCCATCTGCGCCATCAAGGCCTTGCGGCGACGGCTGTATTCCGATTTCGGGATATGAATCATGGGCAGATGGCTTTTCCTGGCACGCGATTAATGCAAAGACGGTTTGGCGGCTGGTGGCGCGTCCGCTTTTTTGGTTTCGGAGAACAGCAGCAGCGGAGCGACGCGCAGGTACTCCATCACTTCCATGTAATCGCTTTCGCCGTCTTCGGACTCTTCCAGGGCATCTTGCACCTGAGAAATCGCCGCCAGGTCCTGCAGCACTTCGGTGGCCTCGGTGCTGAGTGTGCTGCTGTCCCGGCAGTTCAAACCGAAACCGCTAAGGAAGCCTTGGCACCACTCACCCAGTGCGATGGCACGGTCAACCAGGGGCGCGTCATCGGTCGGCAGCAACAGAACGACGGTCACATCGTCGCCGGTAAGCTCGCCCTTGACCATCGCCTGCAAGCCGATCAAGGCGTTGCGGACGTTGTCCTGCGGTTCGTTTTCGAGCAACTCGGCGGCATCGACCAACCAGCCTTCGGCATCAAAGCCGGCACCGGCGCAACTGCGACCGAGCAACAGGCCATGCAGTTCGGCAGGCGAGACGTTATAACCGCTGGAGGTCAGCAGAGTGGCGAAGGCTTGGTACGGGGAATTCTGAATGGTCATGGGTAGCTAGGCGCCAGACGGCGCTATGTCTAGAATGAAGGCCTTGTATCCTACATCGACAGACTCGCCAAGACTATTAAAGGCTGTCCGCCAGTTACCACCCATCAGACTCTCTATGTGGACACTATGGACGACACCGACCTGCAAGCGCTGATGGCCAGACTCGAACTGCTGATTAGTCGAGTCGAGCAACTAAAGAGTCAAAACGGACTCTTACTAGCTCAGGAAAAGACCTGGCGCGAGGAACGCGCACACCTCATTGAAAAAAACGAAATCGCCCGGCGTAAGGTCGAATCGATGATTTCGCGCCTCAAGGCCCTGGAGCAAGACTCATGAGTTCAAGCAATAGCGTCACCGTGCAGATCCTCGACAAAGAATATTCGATCATTTGCCCCCAGGAAGAACGCAGCAACCTGGTGAGCGCCGCCCGCTACCTGGACGGCAAAATGCGCGAAATCCGCAGCAGCGGCAAAGTCATCGGCGCCGACCGCATTGCAGTAATGGCCGCGCTGAACATCACGCACGACCTGCTGCACAAGGAAGAAAGGCCGGACGTACAAGCCAGCGGCTCGACTCGCGAACAGGTTCGCGACCTGCTGGACCGCGTCGATCTGGTGCTCGCGACCGATCCGGACGTCACCAAGGGCTGATTCGTCGAACCGCTTGGGTTATACTCGCAACACTCCCTGGGGTGCTTGCCAGTTGACCACGTCCCTGAGCCGATTCGCACTACCCTGGAGGCTGCACGTTGGGCTGGTGTGCATGTCCGCTAGACGGAAAGCCTTAAAGCCTACTGCATCTTCCACCTTGAACTTTCGGGTTCAAGGGCTAAGTCAGCAGCGGTTCATCCGGGGAGCCTGATTCCAGTCCGATGCCGGTTTAATTACCGGCATCGGCTTTTTTACGGGTACGCTTTACGTATTCGTCCTGTTGAAGCCTGATTCCATGACCGAACTTGCGCTGCTGCCCCGCCCGCTACTTCGACGCATGCTGCGCAAGGCCCGCCGCGCACTGACCCCCAGTCAGCAGCGCCAGGCTGCTCGCGGGCTGTACAAGCAATTGGCCCAGCAGCCGTTGTTTCGCCGCGCCAAACACATCTCCCTGTACCTGCCGACCGACGGTGAAATCGACCCGCGCGTACTGCTGCGCGCCGCTCAACGCCGGGGCAAGGCGACGTATTTGCCGGTGCTCAGTGCCTGGCCGCGAACCAAAATGGTATTCCAGCGAATTCGCCCGGGCGAAAAACTCCAACCCAACCGTTTCCGTATTCTCGAACCCCGAGCCAACCTTGCCCGACAACGCAAGGTTTGGACACTGGATCTCGTGCTGTTGCCATTGGTGGGATTTGATGATGTCGGCGGGCGGCTCGGAATGGGCGGAGGTTTCTATGACCGAAGCCTGGCCTATCTGGCGCGCCGCAAAACCTGGCGCAAGCCGACGCTGTTGGGGCTAGCCCATGAATGTCAGAAAGTCGAACGATTGGCTCAAGCGAGCTGGGATGTGCCGTTGCAAGGAACGGTAACAGACAAGGCGTGGTATTTCGCAGACTAGACGCCACTGCCATCAGCGGCGTCCAAAAGACAGGTTTAGCGCTTGAAGGCCGACGGCTGTTGTTGCTGAGCGATTTCGATCGGCGCGTCAGTCTTGTTGTTCCACAGGCTTTGGGCATAACCGGTGGTTACGACGCCGAGGCCGAACAAAATAACCAAAATCCATAGTAAATCCGGTTTGCGTTTCATCGATTGCCCCCCAAAGGCACATCAACACGATGACAGCAGCGGTTCCGTTGTAGGTGTAGGCCGTGCAGCAGCGTCAAGCTAAGAAGGCCGGCATTTTGCGACAACGTGATCTGACACGCAAACGCTGGCGTCAACCGACTGTCGGTTTGTCATAAAATGACCTGACAACCTCTCCACTCATCTCGCAAGGAGCAAAATCCATGGCCTATTGGCTGATGAAATCCGAGCCCGACGAACTCTCGATCAAAGGCCTGGAGAAACTTGGCCGAGCGCGCTGGGATGGGGTTCGCAACTATCAGGCACGTAACTTTTTGCGGGCCATGGCGGTTGGTGACGAGTTTTTCTTTTATCACTCCAGCTGCCCGGAGCCGGGAATTGCCGGGATCGGCAAGATTGTCGAAGCCGCGTACCCGGACCCGACGGCGCTGGAGCCTGAGAGTCATTACTTCGACCCGAAGGCCACTGCCGAGAAAAATGCCTGGAGCGCGATCGATGTGGTGCATGTCGAGACGTTTTTCAGGGTGCTGAAGCTGGATTATCTGAAGCAACAGACCGCGTTGGCGGAGATGCCGTTGGTGCAGAAAGGTTCGAGATTGTCGGTGATGCCGGTTACTGCTGAGCAGTGGGCGGCGGTTATAGCACTGCGCTGAAATGTTTTTTTAATGGCCGTTACTTGCTGAGGCGCTTTTGTAGGAGCACGGCTTGCCGGCGATGGCGTCCTTGAGATCGCGCCTTTTGTAGGAGTACGGCTTGCCGGCGATTGCGTCCTTGAGATCGCGCCTTTTGTAGGAGCACGGCTTGCCGGCGATGGCGTCTTTGAGATCGCTATCGCTGGCAAGCCATGCTCCTACAGGATCCAGCATTACTGGATGATCAGGTTGTTAAACAACAAATCCTCAATCACCGGTTTGCCGGTTTCGTCGTTCATTACCTGCTGAGTCTGCTTCAGGGCTTCCTGCCGCAGTTTTTCCTTGGCCTCAACGTTGCTCATCGTCTCGGTCGTCTGCTGAGCAAACAACGCCACCAGCTGATTGCGGATCAGCGGCTCGTTGGCCTTCACCGCTTTGGTGGCATCCTCACCGGTCACGCGCAAGGCCACATCAGCCTTGTACACCTTGAGCTTGGGCGTACCGTCCAGCCCATAGTTGCCCACGAACGGCGGGCTGAGGGTGATGTAATTGACCTTCGGAGCTTCACCTTCTTTAGCTTCTTCGGCCATCGCTGCCACAGGCAGAGACAGGGCCAGCAACAACATGATCCACGCTTTCACAATTCGCTCCTTATCCGGTTTGCGGCCAAGCATAACGACCCGCCGCTCAAGCACAAGCTTATGGCTGACTATCAGGGTCGGGCATGCTCGTTGACCCATCGACTCACACACTTACACTTATCGGCCATCACTCCCAAAGGAATAGCCCTGATGAAAGCCGTGCTGTGCAAAGCCTTCGGCCCTGCCGAATCGCTGGTACTGGAAGACGTCGCCAGTCCTGTCGCCAAGAAGAATGAAATCCTGCTGGACGTGCACGCCGCCGGGGTCAATTTCCCGGACACGCTGATCATCGAGGGCAAATACCAGTTCAAGCCACCCTTTCCGTTCTCTCCGGGCGGTGAAGCGGCTGGCGTGGTTAGTGCGGTGGGCGAAAAGGTCAGCCACCTCAAGGTCGGTGATCGAGTCATGGCGCTGACCGGCTGGGGCAGCTTCGCCGAACAGGTTGCCGTGCCGGGCTACAACGTACTGCCGATCCCACCGTCGATGGACTTCAACACCGCCGCCGCTTTCAGCATGACCTACGGCACTTCCATGCATGCCCTCAAGCAACGCGCCAATCTGCAACCCGGCGAAACCCTGCTGGTGCTCGGTGCTTCCGGCGGTGTGGGCCTGGCCGCCGTGGAAATCGGCAAAGCCATGGGCGCCCGCGTGATCGCCGCCGCCAGCAGTGCCGAAAAACTTGCGGTGGCCAAGGCTGCCGGCGCCGATGAACTGATCAACTACAGCGAAACCAACCTCAAGGACGAGATCAAACGCCTGACCGACGGCCAAGGCGCCGACGTGATCTACGACCCGGTCGGCGGCGACCTGTTTGACCAGGCCGTGCGCGCCATCGCCTGGAACGGCCGCTTGTTGGTGGTTGGCTTCGCCAGTGGACGCATTCCGGAATTTCCAGTGAACCTGGCGCTGCTCAAAGGTGCCGCTGTGGTCGGCGTGTTCTGGGGTGCCTTTGCCCAACGCCAGCCTCAAGACAACGCGGCGAACTTCCAGCAGTTGTTTGGCTGGTTTGCCGAGGGCAAGTTGAAGCCGTTGGTGTCGCAGGTGTATCCGCTGAGCAATGCCGCGCAGGCGATCAATGATCTTGGCCAGCGCAAGGCGGTCGGGAAAGTGGTGGTTCAGGTTCGCTGAGCCTGAAAATGCGGTCTGGGTTGTCCAGACCGCGTTTTTATTGGCCGAGACTAAAACAACTTCCGAACATCCTCCCTCCGGCAATGCCCCCTCCCCTCGCCACTGAAATGCCGGACCTGGCCCCGCACAAAGGTCAAGGCTCGGCCCCCAAAACAGGACGCCACAACCTCCCATACCAACGCAGGACATTTCCCAAAGCTATGTCCTACTCCGGAGCGCAATGCGTCTTTAAGGGCCGCGAAGGACGTTTCCCACACCGCCCTTCACTTATGCCTGTACGACATGTTCATAAAGGAACACACGATCGCCCACATTTCCGCTTTTTGGCCAATACGAACCAGTGCTATTTTCGGTAACGAAACTGTAACATTCGCATCCGCAGTCAAAACAAGAAATCTGGAGCTCTTGAATGTTTGCTTTCTTTCGCCCTGCCGCACATCAGGCTCCATTGCCTGAAGAAAAAATAGACGACACGTACAAACGCCTTCGCTGGCAGATCTTCGCCGGGATTTTCATTGGGTATGCGGGTTATTACCTGCTGCGCAAGAACTTCACCCTGGCGTTCCCGGACCTGATTGCCCAAGGCTACACAAAGGGTCAGCTGGGCGTGGCCATGTCGGCGATTGCGATCGCCTATGGCCTGTCCAAGTTTCTGATGGGCATCGTGTCCGACCGCTCCAACCCGCGTTACTTTCTGCCTTTTGGCCTGGTGGTATCCGCCGGAGTCATGTTCGTGTTCGGTTTCGCACCTTGGGCGACGTCCAGCGTGACCATGATGTTCATCCTGTTGTTCATCAACGGCTGGGCGCAAGGCATGGGCTGGCCGCCGAGCGGGCGGACCATGGTGCATTGGTGGTCGCAGAAAGAACGCGGTCAGGTGGTGTCGGTGTGGAACACCGCGCATAACGTGGGCGGTGGCTTGATCGGCCCGTTGGCGATTCTTGGCATGGGCTGGTTCAACGACTGGCACAGCAAGTTCTATGTACCTGCCGCCGTGGCGCTGCTGGTCGCCGTGTTTGCCTTCATTGTGATGCGCGATACACCGCAATCGACGGGCCTGCCGCCCATCGAGAAGTACAAGAACGATTACCCGGAAGGCTACGACGCCAGCCACGAAGAAGAATTCAGCGCCAAGGACATCTTCGTCAAATACGTGCTGCGCAACAAAATGCTCTGGTTCATCGCGCTGGCCAACGTCTTCGTCTACCTGCTGCGCTACGGCATTCTGGATTGGGCGCCGACCTACCTCAAAGAGGTCAAACACTTCGACTTCGACAAGACGTCGTGGGCTTACTTCCTGTACGAGTGGGCAGGCATTCCCGGCACACTGCTGTGCGGCTGGATGTCGGACAAGATCTTTCGCGGCAACCGTGGCCTGACCGGCATGGTGTTCATGGCGCTGGTGACCGTCGCGACAATCGTCTACTGGCTGAATCCGCCGGGCAACCCGATGGTCGACATGATTTCACTGTTCGCGATCGGCTTCCTGATCTATGGCCCGGTGATGCTGGTCGGCTTGCAAGCACTGGAACTGGTGCCGAAGAAAGCCGCCGGCACAGCGGCTGGCTTTACCGGCCTGTTCGGTTATCTGGGTGGCTCAGTCGCGGCCAGTGCCCTGATGGGTTACACCGTGGACTACTTCGGCTGGGATGGCGGTTTCATCCTGTTAGTCGCCGCTTGTTTGCTGGCGATGGCCTTCCTGGCACCCACGCTGGGACACAAGCAAACCGCCAGTCAGACCCGCGAAGCAGCGATCGCCTGATCGGACTTTGACTTGCAGCGTTTGAGCCGCGCCTCCAGATTTCGGTCTGGCATGGCGTGGCTACGCAGGGCATGCGCCGTCTGCTCCACATAATCGCGAGTGGTGCCATACCGCCCGCAAGCGCTTTCGAACACTTGGCTCAGCACATGATCCGGCAAGTTGCCGGCATAGCTGGGCAGGTGCCGCTCCAATACAAATCCCAATGCCTGAACCTGGTTTCCGTCTTCGAGACGGCAGTTGAGCCAGTGCGGGCGATAGGAGGGGACGGGCATTTCGCGCTGCCACAGCGCGTAAAGCGAGGCTTCCAGTTGTTCTTCGGGCAAGCGATAAGCGAAGCCACTGCAAGAGCCGCCACGATCCAGACCGAACACCAGGCCAGGCATTTCCGGTGTGCCGCGATGCTCGTGAGACCACAGGTACAAACCGCGATGGTAACCATGCACCCGACCGCGAACGCGCTCTACCGCCGTGCACTCTGGACGCCAGATCAATGAACCGTAAGCGAACAACCAGACAGGCCCGCCCTTGTGGCGCGCCATGGTCGACTGCATCGAGCCGAGCAACTGCTCGTGCGTAAGCTGCGGCCCCAAGTCGAGCCGCGGAGGGTAAGCCAGATTCAAAAAAGCCGATTCAATGGCGCTCATGGCGAATAGCGTTCAGCTCCCCGCGTGTAATGAATTACTTAATAGAACGCACCGCTGTAACAATAAGGCACATAAGTTTTAAGGCAATTTAGGTGCCATGGCACAGTTATTAAATTATTGCCCTAACGAGATATAACCTACCGGCATTTATATAAATCTATAAATACCGATCGGCTATATGTGGAGTTATATCGGATAAGACTGCGGATCAAGATCGAGGATCAAAATCGCGGATCAAGATCGCGGCGCGTACGCAAACACATCCGCACGCATCTGATGAGCATCCATTCCGGCTTCAACCAGCGCATCCAGCGTGCCGTAGACCATGGCCGGTGAGCCGCTGGCATAGACATGCAAGGATTTCAGGTCCGGAAAATCCTCGCACACCGCTTCATGCAGCATCCCACAGCGCCCTCCCCAACCACACTGATCACTCACGACTTTGTGCAGGAACAAATTGGGCAGCTTCAACCATTCATCCCAATGTTCAATCTGGTAGAAGTCTTCAGGACGGCGCACGCCCCAGTACAGGTGAACCGGATACTTGAAGCCCGTGGCGCGGCAGTGTTCGATCAGGCTGTGGATCTGGCCCATGCCGGTGCCCGCGGCGATCAACACCAGCGGGCCGTCCGGCAATTCCGCCAGATGCGTATCGCCAAATGGCAGTTCGACTCGCACCATCGGATTGCGCTGAAGCTGGTTGATCAGATTCAACGCACTGCTTTCGCGCGCCAATACATGAATTTCCAGATCACGCCCACCATGGGGTGCGGACGCCAGGGAAAACGCGGATTTTTCGCCGCTTTCACGCTCGATCATCAGGTACTGGCCCGCGTGATAACGCGGTGGTTTACCGGCCGGCGCGCGCAGACGCACACGCCAGGTGTCGCCGCCGACGTCCCTGCATTCAATGACCTGACACGACACGCTACGCACCGGCAGTTCTCCCAGCGCGAGCACGCCATCCCACAGCACGATGCAGTCTTCCAGCGGCTCTGCTATGCAAGTGTAGAACTCGCCATGGTCGCGCACATTACCGGCTTGTTCGACCCGCCCTTCCACCAGCAACGCCGCGCACACGTGGCAATTGCCGTTACGGCAGCTTTGCGGGCATTCATAGCCCAGGCGCCGCGCACCATCGAGAATCCGCTCGCCGGGCAGAATATCCAGCACTGCTCCGGAGGGCTGCAAGGTTACACGCATCAATCTATTCCTAACTGATTCCAGATGGCATCGATCCGTTGGGTCACGGCGTCGTCCTTGACGATCACCCGGCCCCACTCGCGAGTGGTTTCGCCCGGCCATTTATGCGTGGCATCGAGCCCCATTTTCGACCCCAGGCCTGAGACCGGCGAGGCGAAGTCGAGGTAGTCGATCGGCGTGTTGTCGATCATCACCGTGTCGCGCTTGGGGTCCATGCGCGTGGTGATGGCCCAGATCACGTCGTTCCAGTCCCGCGCGTTGATGTCGTCATCAGTGACGATAACGAACTTGGTGTACATGAACTGTCGCAAAAACGACCAGACACCGAGCATTACCCGCTTGGCATGCCCCGGATACGACTTCTTCATGGTCACGATGGCCATGCGGTAAGAACAGCCTTCCGGCGGCAGGTAGAAGTCGGTGATTTCCGGGAACTGCTTCTGCAGGATCGGTACGAACACTTCGTTCAGCGCCACGCCGAGAATCGCCGGCTCATCCGGTGGACGGCCGGTGTAGGTGCTGTGGTAGATCGGCTTGATCCGGTGGGTGATGCGTTCGACGGTGAACACCGGGAAGCTGTCGACTTCGTTGTAGTAACCGGTGTGGTCGCCATACGGACCTTCATCGGCCATCTCACCCGGATGGATCACGCCTTCAAGGATGATCTCGGCAGTGGCCGGGACTTGCAGGTCATTGCCACGGCACTTCACCAGCTCGGTGCGATTACCGCGCAGCAGACCGGCAAACGCGTATTCGGAAAGACTGTCCGGTACCGGCGTTACGGCACCGAGGATGGTCGCCGGGTCAGCGCCCAACGCCACGGACACCGGGAATGGCTGGCCAGGATGCTTCTCGCACCACTCGCGATAATCCAGTGCACCGCCACGGTGGCTCAACCAACGCATGATGACTTTGTTGCGGCCAATCACTTGCTGACGATAGATGCCGAGGTTCTGGCGGTCCTTGTTCGGACCTTTGGTGACGGTCAGACCCCAGGTGATCAGCGGACCGACATCGCCCGGCCAGCAGGTTTGCACGGGGAGCATCGCCAGATCGACGTCGTCGCCTTCGATGACCACTTCCTGGCACACCGCGTCTTTGACGACTTTCGGCGCCATGGCGATGATCTTGCGGAAGATCGGCAACTTCGACCAGGCGTCTTTCAAGCCCTTCGGAGGCTCGGGCTCTTTGAGGAAGGCCAGCAGCTTGCCGATCTCGCGCAGCTCACTGACCGCCTCGGCGCCCATGCCTAGCGCCACGCGCTCAGGGGTGCCGAACAGATTGCCGAGCACCGGGATGTCATAACCCGTGGGCTTTTCGAAAAGCAGCGCCGGACCTTTGGCACGCAGGGTGCGGTCGCAGACCTCGGTCATTTCGAGCACTGGGGACACCGGAACCTGGATGCGCTTGAGTTCGCCGCGCTTTTCCAGGCCGCTGATAAAGTCGCGCAAGTCGCGATACTGCATGCGTGAGCCTCGTATTGGCCGTGCCGTTCGGGGGTGGCAGTTTAGCGCCGAACCCCTCTATTCAGAACCACGAACTGCCGATTGATCAAAAATCAGATAGCAAAAAGCCGGGTTTCCCCGGCTCTAGTGCCCTGTATGGCTGTCTCTGTTAGTCAACTTCGGCGCCGCAAGCACATATCCTGCGTTGCTGCTCCTCGCCATAGCGGGCTATGACTCGTCGCAGCGCCTTGGCTATGAGCCTGCGGCATCCGAATTTGAACTAACGAGACAGCCACACAGGGCACAGCCCTTATCGACTTACTTGCGTTTCATCGACAGGAAGAACTCATCGTTGGTCTTGGTCGTTTTCAGCTTGTCGACCAGGAACTCGATGGCAGCGATTTCGTCCATCGGGTGCAGCAGCTTGCGCAGGATCCACATGCGCTGCAACTCGTCGTCGGCTGTCAGCAACTCTTCGCGGCGCGTGCCGGAGCGGTTGATGTTGATGGCCGGGAAAACGCGTTTTTCAGCGATACGACGATCCAGAGGCAGTTCCATGTTGCCGGTGCCTTTGAATTCTTCGTAGATCACTTCGTCCATCTTCGAGCCGGTTTCAACCAGCGCGGTGGCGATGATGGTCAGCGAACCGCCTTCCTCGATGTTCCGCGCGGCGCCGAAGAAACGTTTCGGTTTCTCCAGGGCGTGGGCATCGACACCACCGGTCAGTACCTTGCCGGAGCTCGGGATCACGGTGTTGTAGGCGCGAGCCAGACGGGTGATGGAGTCGAGCAGGATCACCACGTCTTTCTTATGTTCGACCAGGCGCTTGGCCTTCTCGATCACCATTTCGGCAACCTGCACGTGGCGGGTTGGCGGCTCGTCGAACGTCGAGGCAACCACTTCGCCGCGCACGGTGCGCTGCATTTCGGTTACTTCTTCCGGACGTTCGTCGATCAGCAGAACGATCAGATGAACTTCAGGATTGTTACGGGCGATGTTCGCTGCAATGTTCTGCAGCATGATGGTTTTACCGGCTTTCGGCGGTGCAACGATCAGACCGCGCTGGCCTTTGCCGATCGGGGCGCACAGGTCGATGACACGACCGGTCAAGTCTTCGGTGGAACCGTTACCGGCTTCCATCTTCATGCGCACAGTCGGGAACAGCGGGGTCAGGTTCTCGAAGAGAATCTTGTTTTTCGCGTTCTCGGGACGATCGTAGTTGATCGTATCAACCTTGAGCAGCGCGAAATAACGCTCGCCTTCCTTTGGAGGGCGGATCTTGCCAACGATGGTGTCACCGGTGCGCAAGTTAAAGCGGCGGATCTGGCTTGGCGAGACGTAGATATCGTCCGGGCCGGCCAGATAGGAAGCGTCAGCGGAGCGCAGGAAGCCGAAGCCGTCCTGGAGAATCTCCAGCACGCCATCACCGGAGATTTCCTCGCCGCTTTTAGCGTGCTTTTTGAGCAGGGAGAAAATCACGTCCTGCTTGCGCGAACGGGCCATATTTTCTATGCCCATCTGTTCGGCCAATTCGAGCAGTTCGGTAATCGGCTTTTGCTTGAGTTCAGTCAGATTCATATAGGAATGACGTAATCATTTATGGAGGGGGGAAATTAAGCTTTTGGCTTAATGAGGCCGCGCCGCAGAGAAGGCGACAGGATCGCGTACTTATTCGAAAAGGAGTGCGTCGGCGACGGCTAGCAGGGGGCAATGGAGAAACCAGTGCGGGGCCGAATGTAACACCTGAGTTTCGGAGCGTCTAGCCCTGAATAACGAAAAGGCCCCGCAATGTGCGGGGCCTTTTTGATGACGCTTAAATCGACGCTTAAATGTTGGCGTCGAGGAAAGCAGCCAGCTGCGACTTGGACAGTGCGCCGACCTTGGTCGCTTCAACGTTGCCGTTCTTGAACAGCATCAGCGTCGGGATACCACGCACGCCATGCTTGGCCGGTGTTTCCTGGTTTTCGTCGATGTTCAGTTTGGCAACGGTCAGCTTGCCTTTGTAGGTTTCAGCAATTTCGTCCAGAACAGGAGCGATCATTTTGCAAGGGCCGCACCATTCAGCCCAGTAGTCGACCAGTACAGCGCCTTCGGCCTTGAGTACGTCGGCCTCGAAGCTAGCGTCGCTAACGTGTTTGATAAGATCGCTGCTCATGGAAGTCTCCAGGTTGTAAGCAAAAAAACGTGGCCCATCATAGCCGCCCTTCCTTCGTTCAGGAAGGTGCAGATGATTGAGTCTCGCTATGGTGGTCCATGAGTTTGGGTATAGCTCAAGTCATGAGGCGGCGGGAGCAACGAAGGCAATACCTGTACGCAGCGCCGCGTTTCGTACATGTTCTTGCATAGCTTTCTGTGCCGCGCCGGAGGCCCGGCGGGTCAGCGCGCGGAGGATTTTTCGGTGTTCCTGCCAGGTTTCCAGGGCCCGTTCAGCCCGGATGAACGGTAGCTTTTGGCTCTCCAGAAAGATCTCGGCGCTGGCGCTCAGGATGCTCAGCATCGCCTGATTCCCGCTGGCCAGCAGGATGCGCCGGTGGAACTCGAAATCCAGCCGTGCCGCCGCCTCGAAGTCGCCGGCCTTCAATTCCTTGCGCATGGCAGCGACGTTGTCTTCCAGCGCATCAAGCTCTTGAGTGCTCAGGGTCACCGCCGCCAAACCGGCGGCAAAACCCTCCAGGGCATAACGCAACTGGAAAATATCCAGCGGCGAGGCTTGGGCAGCGAACGGCCAGCTCACGACGGCCTCGCCACGCGGCAGGTCCACCGGCGACTGCACGAATACGCCTTTGCCTGGCTGGATATTGATCACACCCACTGCGCTCAGCGACGACAACGCCTCACGCAATGACGCTCGACTGACCCCCAACTGCACCGCCAGGTCCCGTTGCGAGGGCAAGGCATCCCCCGGCCCGAATCCTTGCTCGGTGATCAGTTTACGAATGGCTTGCAGTGCCACTTCTGGAACGGCGCGAGAGAGCGAATTCATGGTTTTTCAAACGAACCAGGCCAAAGAGCGGTCAGTTGTAAAGCTAATCGCAGCGCCCGGCAAGTCCTGCCCCATGGGGGTTCGGTGGTTTCCGGCAATGCGCTATCGGGGTGCGAAACACGACCTGACTGTTCAGACCAGTAAGACCGAACAATGTCAGTAAACCCGTGGTCTGCGCCCCCCAAAATCCACTCTTGGCATGGCCCGTGCTCTGTCGATCCGCAGAATTCACTTCTCGCCGATCCGGAGATTTGCCATGACCCAGCGTTACAGCGCCCTCCTTGCCACCCTGTTTGCCAGCCTGATGCTGAGCCAGGCGCCCGCCCACGCCGACGGTCTGGAGGATGTGGTCAAGCGCGGCGTTCTCAAAGTCGCCGTGCCGCAGGACTTCCCGCCGTTCGGCTCGGTCGGCCCGGACATGAAACCGCGCGGCCTGGATATCGATACCGCGAAACTGCTGGCCGATCAGCTCAAGGTCAACCTCGAACTGACCCCGGTCAACAGCACCAACCGCATCCCGTTCCTGACCACCGGCAAGGTGGATCTGGTGATATCCAGTCTCGGCAAGAACCCCGAACGCGAGAAAGTCATCGACTTCTCCAGCGCCTACGCACCGTTCTACCTCGCGGTGTTCGGCCCGCCAGATGCCGACATCAAAAGCCTGGACGACCTCAAGGGCAAAACCGTCAGCGTCACCCGTGGCGCCATCGAAGACATCGAGCTGACCAAGGTGGCCCCCGAAGGCGTGACCATCAAGCGCTTCGAAGACAACAACTCGACCATTGCCGCCTACCTCGCCGGCCAGGTCGACCTGATCGCCAGCGGCAACGTGGTGATGGTGGCGATCAGCGAGAAAAACCCGAAACGCGTACCCGCACTGAAAGTGAAGCTCAAGGATTCGCCGGTCTACGTTGGCGTGAACAAGAACGAGCCCGCGCTGTTGAGCAAGGTCAATCAGATCCTCGCCACCGCCAAGACTGATGGTGCGCTGGAGAAAAATTCCCGGACCTGGCTGAAAGAACCATTGCCGGCCGATCTCTGATTTTCACCAAGGAGACTGAGCATGGCTTATCAGTTCGACTTTCTGCCGGTGGTGCACAACACCGACCTGTTGCTGCGCGGTGCGCTCTTCACCCTCGAGCTGACGGCAGTCGGTGCCGTGCTTGGCGTAAGCCTTGGCATCGTGGGAGCGCTGGTGCGGGCGTGGAACATTCGACCGTTCTCAGCGATTTTCGGGGTTTACGTCGAGTTGATCCGCAACACACCGTTTCTGGTGCAGTTGTTTTTCATCTTCTTCGGATTGCCATCCCTGGGCGTGCAGATTTCAGAATGGCAGGCCGCGGTGCTGGCGATGGTGATCAACCTTGGCGCCTATTCCACCGAGATCATTCGAGCCGGCATCCAGGCGATTCCCCGGGGGCAGCTTGAAGCCGCAGCCGCCTTGGCGATGAACCGCTTCGAAGCGTTCCGCCACGTGGTCCTGCTGCCGGCCCTGGGCAAGGTGTGGCCGGCGCTGAGCAGCCAGATCATCATCGTCATGCTGGGTTCCGCCGTCTGCTCGCAGATCGCGACCGAAGAACTGAGTTTCGCCGCCAACTTCATTCAATCGCGCAACTTCCGCGCCTTTGAAACCTATGCCCTGACCACCCTGCTCTACTTGTGCATGGCGTTGTTGATCCGCCAATTGCTTAACTGGATCGGTCGCCGGTATATCGCCAGGAGTAGCCAATGAGCGATTTCACCTTTTGGGACGTCGTGCGCAACTTGCTCACGGGCCTGCAATGGACCCTGGCGCTGTCGCTGGTGGCGTTTATCGGCGGCGGGTTGATTGGCTTGCTGATCATGGTCATGCGTATTTCGAAAAAATCCGTGCCGCGCAGCTTTGCTCGCACTTACATCGAACTGTTCCAGGGGACGCCGCTATTGATGCAGCTGTTTCTGGTGTTCTTCGGCGTGGCGCTGGCCGGCATGGACATTTCGCCGTGGATGGCCGCTGCGGTTGCCTTGACGCTGTTTACCAGCGCGTATCTGGCGGAGATCTGGCGCGGTTGCGTCGAATCGATTCCCGACGGCCAGTGGGAAGCTTCATCAAGCCTGGCGCTCAATCCACTGGAGCAACTGCGTTACGTGATCCTGCCGCAAGCGTTGCGAATCGCCGTGGCGCCGACCGTGGGCTTTTCGGTGCAAGTGGTCAAAGGCACCGCCGTGACGTCCATCATCGGTTTCACTGAACTGACCAAAACCGGCGGCATGCTCGCCAACGCCACCTTCGAACCCTTCATGGTGTATGGACTGGTTGCCCTCGGTTACTTCCTGCTCTGCTACCCCTTGTCCCTCAGCGCGCGCTACCTGGAAAGGAGACTGCATGCCTCTGCTTAGAATTTCCGCCCTGCATAAATATTACGGCGATCACCATGTGCTCAAAGGCATCGACTTGAGTGTCGAGGAAGGCCAGGTGGTGGCGATCATCGGCCGTAGCGGCTCGGGCAAATCCACGTTATTGCGCACCCTCAATGGCCTGGAGTCGATCAACGACGGCGTGATCGAAGTGGACGGCGAATACCTCGACGCCGCCCGCGCAGACTTGCGCAGCCTGCGGCAGAAAGTCGGCATGGTGTTCCAGCAGTTCAACCTGTTTCCGCACCTGACCGTTGGCGAGAACGTCATGCTCGCGCCGCAAGTGGTGCAGAAAGTACCGAAAGCCAAAGCGGCCGTGTTGGCGCGGCAGATGCTGGAACGCGTAGGGCTGGGGGAAAAGTTTGACGCCTTCCCCGACCGGCTGTCCGGCGGGCAACAACAGCGGGTGGCCATTGCCCGAGCGCTGGCAATGTCGCCCAAGGTGTTGCTGTGCGATGAAATTACCTCGGCGCTGGACCCGGAGCTGGTCAATGAAGTGCTGAGTGTGGTTCGACAACTGGCCAGGGACGGGATGACGCTGATCATGGTCACCCACGAAATGCGATTTGCCCGGGAGGTTGGGGATAAGTTGGTGTTCATGCATCAGGGCAAGGTGCATGAGGTGGGGGATCCGAAAGTGCTATTCGCCAATCCGCAGACGGCGGAGCTGGCGAATTTCATTGGCACAGTGGAAGCGGCGGTTTGAAAGAACTTTAGCGTCTGTAAGGCCGCCTTCGCGAGCAGGCTCGCTCCCACATTGGTTCTGCGTCGGCCGCGAGAATAAGGGCAACATAGGACCTGTGGGAGCGAGCCTGCTCGCGATTGACCGCGCAGCGGTCACCGGCGTCACTGCACTGGATCACGGCTTTGAACACTGCGCGTTGGCGCCAGCCTTTGATCGTGGCAGGATGTCGAGGTTATCGACCGAGACCCCCTGACCATGCCGCAATCCCAAGCCAAGAATCTGTCCCTGATCGCCGCAATCGACCTGGGCTCCAACAGCTTTCACATGGTCGTGGCCAAGGCCCAGAACGGCGAGATCCGCATTCTCGAGCGCCTCGGGGAGAAGGTTCAGCTGGCCGCCGGCATCGACGAAGAGCGCCATCTCAGCGAAGAATCCATGCAACGCGGGCTCGACTGCCTCAAGCGTTTTGCCCAACTGATCAGCGGCATGCCCCCGGGCGCCGTGCGCATCGTCGGCACCAACGCCCTGCGTGAGGCTCGTAACCGCGTCGAATTCATCCGCCGCGCCGAAGAAATCCTCGGCCACCCGGTAGAAGTCATCTCCGGCCGTGAAGAAGCGCGCCTGATCTACCTTGGCGTGTCCCACACCCTCGCCGACACCCCGGGCAAACGCCTGGTGGCAGACATTGGCGGCGGCAGTACCGAATTCATCATCGGCCAGCGTTTTGAGCCGCTGCTACGCGAAAGTTTGCAAATGGGCTGCGTCAGCTACACCCAGCGTTATTTCAAGGACGGCAAGATCACCCCGGCCCGCTACGCCCAGGCGTACACCGCGGCACGGCTGGAGATCATGAGCATTGAACACGCCCTGCACCGCCTGACCTGGGATGAAGCCATTGGCTCCTCGGGCACCATCCGCGCCATCGGCCTGGCGCTGAAGGCCGGCGGCCACGGCACTGGCGAGGTGAATGCCGAAGGCCTGGCCTGGCTCAAGCGCAAGCTGATCAAGCTCGGCGACGTCGAGAAAATCGACTTCGACGGCATCAAGCCCGACCGCCGGGCCATTTTCCCGGCGGGCCTGGCGATTCTCGAAGCGATTTTCGACGCCCTCGAACTCCAGCGCATGGACCACTGCGAAGGCGCCCTGCGTGAAGGCGTGCTCTACGACCTGTTGGGCCGTCATCACCACGAAGACGTCCGTGAACGCACGCTCAGCTCGCTGATGGAGCGTTATCACGTCGATCAGGAACAAGCGGTGCGGGTCGAACGCAAGGCGCTGCATGCCTTCGATCAAGTCGCCAAGGACTGGGATCTGGATGACGGTGTCTGGCGTGAACTGCTCGGCTGGGCCGCCAAAGTCCACGAAGTGGGCCTGGACATCGCGCACTATCAGTACCACAAGCATGGCGCCTACCTGATTGAGCACTCGGACCTGGCCGGGTTCTCCCGCGAGGACCAGCAAATGCTGGCCCTGCTGGTACGTGGTCACCGACGCAACATTCCCAAGGACAAATTCGCCGAGTTCGGCGATGACGGCATCAAGTTGATTCGTCTTTGCGTATTGCTGCGCTTTGCGATTCTGTTCCATCACATCCGCGGCACCCAGCAAATGCCTCAGGTAGAGCTGCGCGCCAATGGCAACAGCCTTGAGGTGCTGTTCCCGGAGAAATGGCTGGACGACAACCAACTGACCCAGGCCGATTTCGCCATCGAAGCGGAATGGCTCACCCGCGTCGACATTGTCCTGAACGCTCGCTGAAACACGCTCTTGTAGGAGCACGGCTTGCCGGCGATGGCGATCTCACGGGCGCCATCGCCGGCAAGCCGTGCTCCTACAGGGGGCGGTGGTGAAACAAAAATGGCGATCCCTTGGGATCGCCATTTTTTACATCAGGCCAGCGTTAACGCACCGTCAGGATCGGACTGCCCAAGCGCTCCAGCAATGTGGCCTGGGCACTGCGCGGGTTCTGGTTGCCGGTCGGCGTGTTACGGACGTAACGACCGTCCGACTGCAAGCTCCAGCTATGCGTGTTATCGGTGAGGTACAGCTCCAGCTCTTTTTTGACCCGCACAATCAGCTTGCGACCTTCCACCGGGAAGCAGGTCTCGACGCGCTTGTCGAGATTGCGCTCCATCCAGTCGGCACTGGAGAGGAACATCTGTTCTTCGCCGCCATTGAGGAAGTAGAAGACCCGGGTGTGCTCCAGGAAGCGACCGATAATCGAGCGCACGTGGATGTTGTGCGAAACCCCGGCGATACCCGGCCGCAGGCAGCACATGCCGCGCACTATCAGATCGATTCGCACCCCGGACTGACTGGCCTTGTACAGCGCGCGGATGATCTTGGGATCGGTCAGCGAGTTGAACTTGGCAATGATGTGCGCCGGCTTGCCGTCGAGGGCGAACTGAGTCTCCCGGGCAATCATGTCGAGCATGCCCTTCTTCAGCGTGAACGGCGCATGCAGCAGCTTCTTCATGCGCAGGGTTTTACCCATGCCGATTAACTGGCTGAACAGTTTGCCGACGTCTTCGCACAAGGCGTCGTCGGAGGTCAGCAGGCTGTAGTCGGTGTAGAGGCGAGCGTTGCCGGCGTGATAGTTGCCCGTGCCCAAGTGTGCGTAACGGACAATTTCACCCGCCTCGCGACGCAGAATCAGCATCATCTTGGCGTGGGTCTTGAAACCGACCACGCCGTAGATCACCACCGCACCGGCCGCTTGCAGGCGGCTGGCCAGTTGCAGGTTGGATTCTTCGTCGAACCGTGCACGCAATTCGATCACCGCCGTGACCTCTTTACCGTTACGCGCCGCATCCACCAGCGCATCGACGATTTCCGAGTTGGCGCCAGACCGGTACAGGGTCTGACGCACGGCCAGCACGTGAGGGTCCTTGGCGGCCTGACGCAGCAGGTCGACCACCGGGGTAAACGATTCGAACGGGTGCAACAGCAGGATGTCCTGCTTGCTGATCACGCTGAAGATGTTCTCGCTGTTTTGCAGCAGTTTCGGGATCTGCGGCGTGAACGGCAGGTATTGCAGCTCGCGCTGGCTGTCCAGGCCGGTGATGCTGAACAGACGCGTCAGGTTCACCGGACCGTTGACCTGATACAGCTCGGACTCGCTCAAGTTGAATTGCTTGAGCAGGTAGTCCGACAGGTGTTTCGGGCAGGTGTCAGCCACTTCCAGACGCACTGCATCACCGTAGCGACGCGAGAACAGTTCGCCGCGCAGCGCGCGGGCCAGGTCTTCGACATCCTCGGAATCCAGCGCCAGGTCGGCGTTTCGGGTCAGACGGAACTGGTAGCAGCCCTTGACCTTCATGCCCTGGAACAGGTCATCGGCGTGGGCGTGGATCATCGACGACAGGAACACATAGTTGTCGCCGGCGCCGCCGACTTCTTCCGGCACCTTGATGACTCGCGGCAGCAGACGCGGCGCCGGGATAATCGCCAGACCGGAATCGCGACCGAAGGCGTCGATGCCTTCAAGCTCGACGATGAAGTTCAGGCTCTTGTTCACCAGCAACGGGAACGGGTGCGTCGGATCGAGACCGATCGGGGTGATGATCGGCGCGATTTCGTCGCGGAAATAACGGCGAACCCAGGTCTTGAGCTTGGTGGTCCAGTGACGACGACGGATGAAGCGGACCTGATGTTTTTCCAGCTCCGGCAACAGAATGTCATTGAGGATCGCGTACTGACGGTCAACGTGACCGTGCACCAATTCGCTGATGCGGGCCAGGGCCTGATGCGGTTGCAGACCATCGGCGCCGGCTTGTTCACGGGCGAAGGTGATCTGCTTCTTCAAGCCGGCCACACGAATTTCGAAGAACTCGTCCAGGTTGCTGGAGAAGATCAGCAAAAACTTCAGCCGCTCCAGCAAGGGGTAGGACTCATCGAGCGCCTGTTCCAGCACGCGGATGTTGAACTGCAGTTGCGAAAGCTCGCGATGGATGTACAGGCTGCTGTCATCCAGTCCGGGAATGGCAATCGCCGGCACCGCGGCTACGGTTTCGGCCACCACCGCGGGCGGAGCAGGCTCCAGCTCCGGCGGGGTTTCGGCGATTTGCTCGACCACAGGTTGAGCCTCTTTTACAGCAACTTCAGTGAGTACTTCGGTATTCATGGAATGTTCCTGTGAGGGCTATTGTTGCTCTCGTAACAATTGAGCGGCGCGGACGGCAAAGTAAGTCAGGATGCCATCGGCGCCTGCACGTTTAAAAGCGGTCAGGGATTCGAGAATAACCCCTTCGCTCAACCAGCCATTCTGGATCGCCGCCATATGCATGGCGTATTCGCCACTGACTTGATAAACAAACGTCGGCACTTTGAATTCTTCTTTGACCCGGTAAAGAATGTCCAGATACGGCATGCCTGGTTTGACCATGACCATGTCCGCGCCTTCTGACAAGTCTGCCGCCACTTCGTGCAGGGCTTCGTTGCTGTTGGCCGGGTCCATCTGATAACTGGCCTTGTTGGCCTTGCCCAGGTTCAGCGCCGAACCGACCGCGTCGCGGAACGGACCATAGTAGGCGCTGGCGTATTTTGCCGAATAGGCCATGATGCGCACGTTGACGTGATCGGCCAGCTCCAGGGCTTCGCGGATGGCCTGGATGCGCCCGTCCATCATGTCGGACGGTGCCACCACCTGCGCGCCGGCTTCGGCGTGGGACAGGGCCTGCCTGACCAGTGCATCGACGGTAATGTCGTTCTGCACGTAGCCTTCTTCGTCGATAATGCCGTCCTGACCGTGGGTGGTAAACGGGTCCAGGGCAACATCGGTGATCACCCCCAGCTCAGGGAACTGCGCCCGTAGTGCGCGAGTGGCGCGCTGGGCAATACCGTTCGGGTTCCAGGCTTCTGCGGCATCCAGTGTCTTGAGCTCCGGCGGCGTGACCGGGAACAGCGCCAACGCCGGAATTCCCAGCTCGACCCACTTCGCGGCTTCTTCCAGCAACAAATCGATGGTCAGGCGTTCGACGCCCGGCATCGAGGCCACCGCCTCACGACGGTTTTCACCGTCCAGGACGAACACCGGCAAGATCAGATCATCGACGGTCAGAACGTTTTCACGGACCAGTCGTCGCGAAAATTCATCACGACGGTTGCGGCGCAGACGGGTGGCGGGAAACAGACGGTTGGCGGGGGTAAAGCTCACGGCAGACTCCTGAGCTCGCGCTGGCGGGCGAGCGTGACAGTTATAAGCGATCATTATGACTAACGCATTACAGTTATGTGCACCCCTGCGACAGGTAGCCGCATTCCATTGTCGTTGCAGGAAATGTTCACGTCGAGACACATTTGGACACTTTCATGAATGTGCACGAAGGGTTAGGCTGCGCGTTCATTTCGCCAGCACCCAGACAATGCTCCAACAATTTCTGCACGACTTTGGCTATTTTGCCCTGTTTCTCGGCACGTTCTTCGAAGGCGAAACCATCCTTGTGCTCGCCGGCTTCCTCGCGTTCCGCGGATACATGGACATCAATCTGGTGGTGGTCGTGGCGTTCTTCGGCAGTTATGCCGGTGATCAGCTGTGGTACTTCATGGGGCGCAAGCACGGTCGCAAATTGCTGGCCCGCAAGCCGCGCTGGCAAATGATGGGTGATCGGGCGCTGGAGCACATCCGCAAGCACCCGGACATCTGGGTGCTGAGCTTCCGCTTTGTCTACGGTTTGCGCACGGTGATGCCGGTGGCCATCGGCCTGTCGGGCTATCCACCGGGACGTTATCTGCTGTTGAACGGGATTGGTGCGGCGATCTGGGCGGCCGCACTGGCTGCGGCGGCTTATCACTTTGGCGCCGTGCTGGAGAGCATGCTCGGCAGCGTCAAGAAGTACGAACTGTGGGTGCTCGGGGCCTTGCTGGTAGTGGGCCTGGGCCTCTGGCTGCGTCGTCGTTTCAAGAATGCCCGCCTGGCGAAGAAAGTCTACGCCGACGAGCAAGCCCTGAAAGCCGAACGGATCAATGTAGAAGTACCTAAGACGCCAAGCGAGTGAAGCGGTTTCTGCAACAGTAGAGACCGATGACACTGAACAAGCTGTAACTGAGCAGGCCGACCCAACCCACCGCGCTGGCCGGCCACAGCCCGACTACCGGCGCCAGCCATATCAGCGGCACGTTCGATGCCAGCCGCAGCAGCTCCAGCTTCAACGCCCACGGGCGATTCTCCAGGGCCACGCCCAACGTAAACAACCCCAGCGCCACCGCACCCCAGCCCAGTACCAACGCGGCAGTTGGCAGGTTACTTCCCAGGTTCATCAAGTAGCTGCCGAGCGCGATGTAGGCGCAAAACTGCAACACCACATACAGTTGCTGACGGCTGTCCAGCGGCACCTCGAACTTACGGAACAGACTCAAGTCAGGCTTGCTCGTCGGGAACCTGGCCGCCACATCCGCCGGACGCCAACCGGTGCGCATGAACCAGATCCGCAGCTTGTCCCACGTGCTCTCGGCACGCCGCGCGTCATCCCACAATTGCGTATAGAACTGCACGTTGGCCCACAGCGGATTCCAGCTCGCCAACGGCGTGGTCACGCCGAAAATCACCGGCTCGTTGTCGTCTTCTTCTTGAAACGAGCCAAATAGACGGTCCCAAATAATGAACACCCCACCGTAGTTGCGATCCATGTAGAGAGCATTCTGCGCATGGTGAGCCCGGTGATTGGACGGCGTCACGAAGAACCATTCGAACCAGCCGAGCTTGGGAATGTGCTTGGTATGCACCCAGAACTGATACAGCAGATTCAGCGCCGCCACGCTGACCAACACCAGCAGCGGCACGCCGAGCACGGCCATCGGCAGGTAGAAAATCCAGCTCAGCAGGAAGCCGGTGCTGGTCTGACGCAACGCTGTTGACAGGTTGTACTCCTCGCTCTGGTGATGCACCGAGTGTGCGGCCCAGAGGATATTGCGTTCATGGCCCATTCGGTGCAGCCAGTAGTAGCAGAAGTCGTAGAGAACAAAGGCAAATACCCAGACCCAAACGCTGTAGGCCGATAGCTCGAATAGCGCCATATGCTCAAGAGCAAACGCATAGGTCACCAGCCCGACACCTTTGGTCAACAGGCCCGTGGTGGTCGACAGCACACCGGTGCTCAAGCTGTTGATCGCATCGGCCACACGGTAATTGCTGACCCCGCGCCAACGATCGGCCAGCAGCTCCACGGCAATCAGCACAAAGAAAAACGGCACCGCATACAGAATGAAGTCCATGACGCGCTCTGATCGGAATCTTGAGGACAGATGCTAGGTGTAACCGCGTATTTACCCTATGGCAACGAGCGTCAAATTAGTGGACATTTAACGCCATGAATCTGGAGAACAACCCATGAGCAAAAAAATTGCAGTGATCCTTTCCGGCTGTGGCGTGTACGACGGCGCCGAGATCCATGAAAGCGTGATTACCCTGCTGAGACTGGACCAGCGTGGCGCTCAGGTGCAGTGCTTTGCCCCGAACATCGCGCAATTGCATGTGATCAACCACCTGACCGGCGACGAAATGCCTGAGTCGCGCAATGTATTGGTGGAGTCGGCACGGATCGCCCGGGGCAACATCAAGGATATTCGCGAGGCCGACGTCGACGACTTCGACGCGCTGATCGTTCCCGGCGGATTTGGCTCTGCCAAGAACCTGTCGAACTTCGCCATCGAAGGCGCGGGTTGCACCGTGCAACCGGATGTCCTGGCGCTGACCGAAGCCTTCGCCGAAGCAGGGAAACCTGTCGGCTTGATGTGCATCTCGCCTGCGCTGGCGGCGAAGATCTATGGCCCGGGGGTGAATTGCACCATCGGCAACGACGCCCAGACCGCGGCAGCCATGAACAAAATGGGCGCGACCCACACCGATTGCGCCGTGACCGAAATCGTCGAAGACAGGGCACGTAAACTGGTGAGTACACCGGCGTACATGCTGGCGCAGAGCATCAGCGAAGCGGCGTCCGGCATCAACAAAATGGTCGACCGAGTCCTGGAACTGACCCACGAAAACGACGCCTGACCCTATTCCACTGTAGGAGCTGGCTTGCCAGCGAAAGCGGTGGGTCAGCCACATCGATGCTGGATGTGCCGCCGTCTTCGCTGGCAAGCCAGCTCCTACAGGGATTACTACTTGGCTCAGGGTTTTCGGGTCAGCCGGGTGAGTATCCGGTCCAGCGCATTGGCAAACGCCTGCTTCTCTCGCTCGCCAAACGGTGCCGGTCCACCGCCCATCTGCCCCTGCTCCCTCAGGTCGGTGAACAGATTGCGCACCGCAAGTCGGTCACCCATGTTCTGCGCATCGAACTCCTTGCCACGCGGGTCCAACGCGGCCACGCCCTTCTTCACCAGGCGATCCGCCAGCGGCACATCGCTGCAAATCACCAGCTCACCCGGCACCGCATGCTCCACCAGGTAATCATCGGCGGCGTCCGGGCCACTCGGCACCACGATCAACTTCACCAGCGCCAGCCCCGGCTTGATCTGCGGCTGCCCTGCCACCAGCACCACTTCGTACTGGCGCTTGAGGGCGAACTTCACCACCAGATCCTTGGCCGCCCGAGGGCAGGCGTCGGCGTCGATCCAGACACGCATCATTTTTCCCTCTTCCAAAAAAATCGCGAGCAGGCTCGCTCCCACAAGTTATACGCCATCCTGTGGGAGCGAGCCTGCTCGCGATTATGAGCGCAGCGAATGCTGTTTAAGAAACCTGCACCCGCCGCTTCTCGGCCATCCAACTGCGGCTATACAACACAACAATCGCAATGATCGCCACCGCCTGAGCACTCAGCGAATACGCATCCGCATGGATGCCCAGCCAGTCGAATTCAAAGAACGGCACCGGCCGGGTGCCGAAGATCCCGGCTTCTTGCAGCGCTTTCACGCCATGCCCGGCGAACACCACCGACAGCGCGCACAGCAGACCGGCGTTGATGCTGAAGAACAACGACAGCGGCAGTTTCGCCGAACCGCGCAGGATGACCCACGCCAGACCCACCAACAGCACCAGCGCCGTGGCGCCGCCGGCCAGCACGGCGTTGTGCCCCGCAGGCCCGGCCTGCAGCCACAGGGTTTCGTAGAACAGAATCACTTCGAACAACTCGCGATACACCGAGAAGAACGCCAGGATCGCAAAGCCGAAACGCCCGCCGCCACCCACCAGGCTGCTCTTGATGTAATCCTGCCATGCCGCCGCGTAACGACGATCATGCATCCACACCCCGAGCCAGAGCACCATGACCGAGGCAAACAGCGCCGTCGCGCCTTCCAGCAATTCACGCTGCGAGCCGCTGACATCGATCACATACGCCGCCAGCGCCCAAGTCGCCAGACCAGCCACCAGCGCCAGCCCCCAGCCGACGTTGACGCTGCGCACGGCCGATTGCTGTCCGGTATTGCGCAGGAAGGCCAGGATGGCCGCCAGCACCAGAATGGCTTCCAGACCTTCACGCAGCAGAATCAGCAAACCGGAGATGAAGCTCAAGGACCAACTCAGGCCATCGCTGCCCAGCAGGCCCGCAGATTCCTTCAACTTGGCCTTGGCCGTGTCCAGACGTTGCTGCGCCTGAGCCACCGGCAAGCCGTCCTGCAACGACTGACGGTAGGCCATCAGCGATTTTTCAGTGTCTTTGCGCACGTTGGCATCGACGTTGTCCAGAGAGCTTTCGACCAGCTCGAAGCCTTCCAGATACGCTGCGACAGACAGGTCATAGGCCTGGTCGTGATCGCCGGCACGGTAGGCAGCGATGCTCTTGTCCAGGGTGGCAGCCGTGTAATCGAGCAACTGCGCCGGGCCACGCTTGACCTGCGGCGGTTGCGCCCGCTGCGCACGGAACGTGGCGGCGGCTTGTGGGCCATCAGCGGCCTGCACTTCGGCCGGCGTCTGACGCCCGAGGTCGGCGATGTTGTAGATCTTGTCGGATTTGGCAGCCGCCGGATCGGCGCTGAAGCTGGCGATGTAGGTCGCCAGATCCCAGCGCTGACGATCGTCAAGCTGATCGGCGAAGGCCGGCATGTCGGTGCCTTCGGTACCCTGGCCCAAGGTGCTGTAGAGCGCGTAGAGGCTCAGATGATCCAGGCGTGCCGTATCACGCAGATCGGACGGTGGCGGCATCAGGCCGACACCTGCCGGGCCGTCGCCAGCGCCTGCATCACCGTGGCAAACCGAGCAATGCTGGGCATACAGCGGCGCACCACGGGTCGGGTCCGGGGTTATGATCGGTGCCTGACTGATTTCATAAGTCACGGCCAGCTTCGCACCGAGTTGCCGAGCCTGACGGGCCACGTCCGCACCGTCCTGACGGGCTGCAATGGCACTGGCCAGCGAACTGACGCCCTGCTCCAGCCCTGCTTTCTCCGGCTTGGCCGGCATCGCACCGATCAAGCCTTGCAAGGTTTTGATGGATTCCAGCTGCTCGCGGTATTCGGACTCATCGATCACCTTGCCCGTTTGCACGGTTGGCGGGTAATCCGCGCTGATGTAATCGAGCAAATGCAGCGCTTGCGGCGCGCCTTCCACGGTGTCGGCCAGCAGATTGGAACTGCACAAGGCAAACAGCGGAAGCACCAGCCAGGCCAGAAAACGGGACGGGGCAGTCATGAATGAATCTCAATTGGTAATACGAAGTAACACATTGTTCCCTCCCAATGACTTTCACTCAAGCTTTGTTCGCGAGCGCCGCAGGTTCTGTGCTTGTTCAGACATGAAAAAGGCGACCTCAAGGGTCGCCTTTTTTGGATCTGACTGCTTTTTAAACCGCGGCTTTACGCAGTGTCGCCATGAACGCCGCCGCGCCGATGAACAGCCCGGCAAAGGTGCGGTTCATGCGTTTTTGCTGCTGGGGCGTGCGCAACAGACGCAGCACCTTGGAGGCCAGCCCGGTGTAACCGGCCATGACGATCAAGTCGACGCAGATCATGGTCACGCCGATGATCAGGTACTGGGCCAGCAATGGAGCATGCGGGTCAATGAACTGCGGCAATACCGCCAGCATGAACACCAGCGCCTTGGGGTTGCTGATGTTGACCAGGAAACCACGGAACACCAGCGCCATCGGCTTGCCGATCTGACGCACCGCCGCGTCATCGCTCATGTCGCTGGGCAGCGCGCGCCATTGCTTGATGGCGAGGTAAACCAGGTACGCCACGCCGAACCATTTGATCGCATAAAAGGCCGATGCTGAAGCCGTGAGAATCGCGCCCACACCGGCGCCGACAATCGCGATCTGCACCGCCAGGCCCAATTGCAGGCCCAGGGCATTCCAGTAACCGCGCCAGAAACCGTACTGCAAACCGCTGGACATCGACGCAATGGCGCCGGCACCGGGAGACAGACTGATCACCCAGCAGGCGGCGAAAAACGCCAACCATGTTTGAAGCTCCATTGCACACCTCGACTCAGACTCGTGACAGACGTCTAAGCTAATGCGGCTTTGGGTTGGTGACTACCGATTTTTTGCAGGATGTTGCGGCTGTCGACCAGCGTTTTCGGCCTTCGGGCCCCATCGCGAGCAGGCTCGCTCCCACTGTGGATCTTCAGTGGACAGAAATTTTTTGAACAACCGAGATCCAATGTAGGAGTGAGCCTGCTCGCGATGGCGGTATGTCAGGCGACAGCAGTCTTACTTTTCAAACCCGTTGGAAGGAAGTACATCACTACCGCGCCAGCGTCGAACCGAGCGCTGGAAGAACAGGCTGTTAGGCACCTGAACCATGGCGCTGCCGGTGCCGAGCTCTTGCGCTTCGATCAACGTGGTGTAAAGCAGATTGATCGCCACCACCCGACCTTTGACACCCGGCTTGTCGGTGGTATCCACCAACTCGACCACGTCGCCGAGGCGAAACGGGCCGACAGTGAAGATCAGGATCGCGCACAGCAGGTTGGAGAGCACGCTCCACATGGCGAAGAACGCCACCGCCGCCACCGCGACGAAGCCGGACAGCGCGGTCCAGAGTACCGTGGCCGACACTCCGAGGCGTTCGAGTACGAAAATCAACGCGCTGCCCATGATCAGCCAGCGCAGTCCGCCTCGCAGCGGCATCAGCAACTGCGGCGGAAACGGATAACGTTCGCCCAGCCTGGTCAGGCCCTTGGCAACGAAACGCTGGGCGAAATAACCGGCCAGCAGAATCAGCAGGATTTGCACGACGAGCCAGAGGGGTTCGATCCACACCGCCGGCAACGGCAGCTTGAACGCCTCCATCAAGACAATGCCTCCAGCTCCGCCTGCATGCTTTCAAGCAGTTCCAGCGCTTCCATCCAGGCTTCTTCCAGCTCGGCTTCACGCACCTTCAGCTTGGCCTGTTCAGCCAGCAGATCGCGCAAATCATTCTTGCGCGCCGGTTCGTAGATATCGCTTTCGCCGAGGCTCGTATCTATCTTCGCCAGCTTCTCGTGCAGCTTGCCCAGCTCGGCTTCCAGCTTGTCAGCCTCACGCTTGTGCGGCGCAAGTTGCTGACGCAACGCAGCAGCGGCCTGGCGCTGGGCTTTCTTGTCGGTCTTGTCCGGATTAACCGGCGTGTTGCTGACCGGCGCATTGCGCTGGCGATAGTCGACCAGCCAACGGGCGTAGTCTTCCAGGTCGCCGTCGAATTCCTCGACCTTGCCGTCCGCCACCAGATAGAAATTGTCCGTGGTGCTTTTGAGCAAATGACGATCGTGGGAGACCACCAGAACTGCACCACTGAACTCCTGCAGCGCCATGGTCAATGCCAAGCGCATTTCCAGGTCCAGGTGGTTGGTCGGTTCGTCGAGCAGCAGCAGGTTCGGCCGATCCCAAGCGATCAACGCCAGGGCCAGACGCGCCTTTTCGCCACCGGAGAAGTTCAGTACCGGCTCATCGATACGCGCACCCCGGAAGTCAAAACCGCCGAGGAAGTCGCGCAGGGTCTGCTCACGCTCGGTCGGGGCCAGACGCTGCAAGTGCAGCAACGGGCTGGCCTTGGAGTCGAGAGAGTCCAACTGATGCTGGGCGAAGTAACCCACCACGGTATTTTCGCCACGGGTCAGGCGACCGGCCAACGGCTCGAGCTCACCGGCGAGGTTTTTGATCAGCGTCGATTTACCCGCGCCGTTCGGGCCAAGCAAGCCGATGCGCGCGCCAGGGGTCAGTTGCAGCTTGACCTTCTCCAGCACGGCTTTGTCGCCATAACCCAAACGGGCATCGGACAGGTCGATCAGCGGGCTGGAGATTTTCTGCGATTCACGGAAAACGAAATCGAACGGCGAATCAACGTGGGCGGCGGACAGTTCTTCCATCCGCTCCAGCGCCTTGATCCGGCTCTGGGCCTGACGGGCCTTGGTGGCCTGGGCCTTGAAGCGGGCGATGTAGCTTTCCATGTGCGCACGTTGCGCCTGCTGCTTCTCGTAAGCCTGCTGTTGCTGGGCCAGACGCTCGGCGCGGGCGCGTTCGAAGGCGCTATAACCACCGCGATACAGCGTGATTTTGCGTTGATCGACGTGAGCCACGTGATCGACCACGGCATCGAGGAAGTCCCGATCGTGGGAAATCAGCAACAAAGTGCCGGGGTAACTTTTGAGCCACTCTTCAAGCCAGATGATGGCGTCGAGGTCCAAGTGGTTGGTCGGTTCGTCGAGCAGCAGCAGGTCCGAGGGGCACATCAAAGCCTGCGCCAGGTTCAGACGCATCCGCCAGCCACCGGAGAAATCTCCTACCGGGCGATCCATCTGCTCGTTGGTGAACCCAAGGCCGGCCAGCAGCTTGCGGGCCCGGGCGTCGGCGGTGTAACCGTCAGCGCTGTCGAGTTCCGAGTGCAGGCGGGCCTGAGCGGCACCGTCATGCGCCGCTTCGGCTGCGGCGAGGTCGCGTTGCACCTCACGCAGTCGCAGGTCACCATCGAGCACGTAGTCGACCGCCAGGCGTTCGAGCGTCTCGATTTCCTGGCGCATGTGGGCGATGCGCCAGTCAGCCGGCAGGAAGCAGTCACCCGAGTCCGGGTGCAGTTCGCCCCGGATCAAGGCGAACAGGCTCGATTTGCCGGCGCCGTTGGCACCGATGAGGCCGGCTTTGTGGCCGGCGTGCAGGGTCAGCTCGGCGTCTTCTAGCAGACGTTGCGGGCCACGCTGTAAAGTCAGGTTCTGAAGTCGAATCATAATGGCGGCGGAGTCTACCAGCTTCGCTCGCAACTGGCGCGAGTAGCACTATGTCCTCTGACCTGTGGAGCTTTTCCCTGACGACTTACGCCCGTCCCGGCGTTGAGCGCGCTTGCCTGCAATTGCAGTCGGCAGGCATCAATGTGTGTTTGCTGCTCTGCGGATCGTGGTTGGGACAACGTGGCGTCGCCTGCAATGAACAGCGATTAAAGCGGCTACGCGACGTGGCACAACCTTGGGATGCGGATGTTGTGCAACCGCTGCGCGCATTGCGAATGCAATGGAAAGCCTGCGCGACTGAGGATGCAGAACTGAAAAAGTTGCGCGAACAAGTGAAGGCACTTGAGCTGGAAGCCGAGCGACATCTGTTGTTGCGACTGGAGCGAACGGCGCAGAGTTGGCCGCAGGGTGAGGCGACCGATCTAACGGCCTGGCTGGAAGGTGTGGCAGCAGGCGCCGCCAACCTGAACCGCGACGCGCTGCATCAGCTGCGCGTCGCGGTAACCGGCACTTAGGAAGCGCTGGTTGGGGTGGTTGCTGCGATCGATGCGGCGGCCGGCGTTGGCGCTGGCGTGGCTGTCGAAGTGGCTGCTGCTAAAGCAGACGTCGCTACCGGAGCCGGGTTGGCTGTCTTGGCAACTGGCGCGGTGGCCGGCTTGGCAACGGCAGGTTTTGCAACAGCAGGTTTGGCTGCAGGCTTGGTCGCTGGTTTTGCAGCGGTAGGTTTGGCTGCTGGTTTAGCAGCAGCAGGTTTGGCTGCTGGTTTAGCTGCGGCTGGCTTAGTGGCAGCAGCGGGTTTAGCGGCAGCAGTTCTGGCAGCTGGTTTAGCGGCAGGTTTGGCTGCAGCTTTTACAGCGGGTTTCGCAGCAGCTTTTACAGCCGGTTTAGCGGCGGTTCGCGCAGCGGCTGGCTTGGCAGCAGGTTTTGCAGCAGCCGGTTTAGCGGCTGGTTTCGCAGCCGGTTTAGCAGCTGCTGTTCTTGCTGCAGCAGGCTTGGCAGCAGGCGATTTTGCAGCTGGTTTGGCAGCAGCGGTTCTCGCAGCGGCTGGCTTGGCGGCAGGTTTCGCAGCAGCTGTTTTAGCGGCAGGTTTAGCAGCAGTTTTTACCGGAGCCTTGGCGGCAGGTTTAGCCGGTGCTTTTGCAGCAGCGGGTTTGGCAGCGGCTTTCTTGGCAGGTGCCGCAGCAGGCTTGGCCGCACGCAGGGACAATGCCTTGCCGACAGCCTCTTGGACACGACCGACGCCCTGGGCCAGTTTCAGGCTTTCTTGAGCATCGCGCTTGAGTTGCAGAATGTAGCTGCGGGTTTGCGACTGACGATCTTTGAGGGCATCGAGCAATTCCTCAAGTTCACTCACCGCGCCCTTGGCTTTGGCTTGTGCCTTGGCCTTGCCAGCCGCCGCGGCGTCCTGCAATTTGGTACGGGACTTGTGCAATTTTTCTTGCGCTTTTCCGCGCTGCTTTTCCAGTTTGGCGAGCAATTTTTCAGCATCAGCCAAAGCTTGTGAACAAGCGTTTTCCAAATGATCGAGCAGGCTGCCCGACAGTTGTTGGAGTAAGTGCAACGGGGTATTTACAGGCTTCTTGGTGGCCGACATGGTTTACCTCCTGGCTGACGTGGGTGCGGCTCATACTAGACCTCTGCTGCTACCGCCGCTAGGGCATGTTGACAGTATCGAAAGCGCTGCGTTGCAACGGATCGAAAATCTTCTGCGCTTGCGCAAAACCAGTTCACCTTTGTGCGCATTCACACTGGCATAATCCAACGCATATCAGGCTGGAGAGTGCCCATGTCGCGCTACCTTTTTTTATCGCTATGCGTGTTTTTTTCGGTGGCTCAGGCCGACGAAAAAACCTCCGCAAATAACGCTCACGATCTTGCCTACAGCCTGGGGGCGAGCCTCGGTGAACGCCTGCGCCAGGAGGTTCCCGACCTGCAACTTCAGGCACTGCTGGAAGGCTTGCAACAAGCGTATCAAGGCAAGCCGCTGGCATTGAAAGACGAGCAGATCGAGCAAATCCTGGCCGAGCATGAAGCACGGATCGCCGAGCAACCGGCACTCCCGCAAAGCGAAGCCGCACTCGAAAAAGAGCAGCGTTTTCTCACTGAAGAAAAAGCCAGGCCGGGCGTTCGCGAATTAGCGGATGGCGTATTGCTGACCGAGCTGATTCCCGGTACGGGGGCCAAGGCTGGCCCTGACGGCAAGGTCCAGGTTTTGTATGTCGGGCGCCTGCCGGATGGCACGGTGTTCGATCAGAATAGTCAGCCGCAGTGGTTCAGTCTCGACAGCGTGATCAGCGGCTGGCGCAGTGCACTGCAAAACATGCCGGTTGGTGCGAAATGGCGGCTGGTTATTCCATCGTCTCAGGCCTATGGCGCGGAGGGTGCCGGCGACCTGATCGCACCGTTCACACCACTGGTATTTGAAGTCGAATTGCGCGGCGTCACCAGCTGAATCGCGGACACAAAAAACGGCGCGCCTAGCGCACCGTTTTTAGCTTGCAGGAAGCGATTCAGGCCTGAACCGAGTCCTCTTGCTTGTGAGCTGTGTGCAACACTTCGATCAGGCAATCTTCCAGCTCGAAGCGTTCGTGCAACAAGCCGCCCAATTCCTTGAATTTCTCCGCGACGCAATTGCCTGCATCACACAGGTCATTGAACGCCAGCAGCTTCTCGGTGATGACATCGATGCGCGGGTAGATGGTCTCGGCCAGTTCCAGACCACGCTTGTCGTTGAAGGCCTTGGCCTCCCCCGTCAACTGCTCGTAGATCTCGAAGTGTCCGGCAGACACGTAATCAACCAGCACGCCGCAGAACTCCTGCAACGGCTTGCGGTTGTCGCCGAGAGCCTCTGGCTTGGCGCCGAGAGCATCATAGGCTCGAACCAGCTCGTGACGTTCCTGCAACCAACGATCGATCAGCAGATGCACTCCACCCCAACGTTCCTGAGCATTCTGACAACTTTCGAGCATGGTGATCTCTCTTCCCTTGTGGGTCATGCTGCCCTACACCTGCCGCACACTTGAAGGTCAAGTACCGGTCAGGCAGAGCGTCATCGAGCAACATAATTCCAATGACACGTGCGGGCCAGATTATGCCCGCGCGGCTGTGGCTTCAAGGTACGCAGCAGATAAAGTTCATACAAGTGTTTAATCGTTCAACCGCACCCGTTGCGACAACTCGCCGCTGAGCGGTCGCTCGCACGCAAGCCAGACGATGTGCAGCAACTGATAAATCCCCAGAATCGTCATCGCTACAAAGAGCAACAGACTCCATTCCGGAACGCTCAGGTCGAATAACGTCCAGGAAATCTCGGCACAATCGGCGTCCCCTTGGAACATCTGCGTGACTTGGCATAACCAGGGCATGTTCTCGTACGCCGCTTCCAGGTTGGGCGGACATGTCGATAACTCATGCAAAGGATCACTCTGCAACAAAATCTGCCGCCACGCCGTAATCGTTCCCGCGAGGCTGCAGAAAAATCCGAGCAACCAATACAGGAATGATCCAAAACGCCCGGGCCCTTGCACGGAGGCCGTCAGGCAAACACCCGTTAGTAACACCAGGCAAAGACGCTGCAAAAGGCACAAGCCGCAAGGTCTGAGTCCGACCGCATATTCCAGGTAAAAGGAAACACCCAAGGCCAGGGAGCCTGTAATGAAAATCATGAAAAACAAGGAGCGTGAGCAGGCCAAAGACATGGCTTTTCCGTACCAGTAGAGACAGGTGGTTACGGTAGAGGAAAGCGCGCCAGCCTTTCAAGGCAGGCCGGCACGGACACTTCACCAGAAGTGTAGGGAATTCCCGACAGCGTCGAGAGGAATTGATGTAGTCCACTGTAGGACGATGCCGACAAGGGACTACAAAGCTAAACACGCGGCGACTTTTAAGCCTTCGGAGCGCCCTTTGAGCGCCCCTTGCTCAGCACTTCACGCGTGAGCCAGCGCCGGAAGCGGTGCCGCCAGCAGGCGCTCGTCAAGCATCCCGAGCCCTTCTTGAAACAGCTGATTACTGCGTTCAGTGTCACCCAGTTGCGCCAGCAATCGCGCCAATTCTGCACAGGCTTCCGGATTGCGTTGAACCCGCAGGCTGCTTTCCAGATAATCTCGCGCCTTGCCCCACAAACTGTTTTGCAGACACAAGCGGCCCAATGTCAGCAACAGGCTTGGGTCGCCCGGATGACCTTTGAGCCAGCCCTCGGCAGTCTGTAGCTGCCGAGCCGGATCGCTGCCGCGAACCAGCCCATACAGACGCGCCAGATGGCTGTCGTAATTGTGCTTGAGGGCGGTGCGCAACACCTCTTCCGCTTCGACCTGCGCGCCCAGCTGCCGCAGCTGCTCGGCATAGGCCAGCACCAGTTGAGGCTCCTGGCGCTGAGCCGAGGTGAGCTGCTGCCAAGCGCGACCGAGTGATTGCAAACCGACCTTGCCGTCCTCTTCCTGATGCGCCGCCAGAGACAGGTTTTCGCCCCACGCACGGCGCTCCAGTTCGGCCAGTTCGGCGGGCGGCAGGACTTTATCCTTGCGCAGCTCGGGCAACAGGCGAATCACCGCCGACCAGTCACCCCGCTGCTGCTGCAGGCGCTGTAACTGGCGCAACATCTGGGCGTTATGGGGATGACGTTCATGCATGACCTGAAGCGTTGCCAAGGCGCTGTCGGTGTCGCCACGGTCGGTCTGCAATTGAGCGTGATTCAAGGCAATCGCCAATTCAGCCTGCGGCTGGCGCTCGAGTGCACGCTCCAGCAAGTTGTCGCTTTCTTCGTAATGACCTTGTTCGTTTGCGGCACGAGCAGCGCCCAGGTAAAAGAGCAATGGTTGACGCTCGGCTTCGGCAGCCCGCTGCAAATGACGCTGCGCACTCGCCCAGCGACCTTCTGCCAAATCCAACTGACCGTGCTCGATTGCCACTTGCACCCGACGGCTGCGATTACGGCGCGACCAGGGATTGACCACGCCGCTGGAGGTCATCACCAGCTCAATCAACACCTTGATGCCCCAGAACACCAGCCACAATACCGCGACCAACGCCAGGGTCGCCCACAGGCTCGATTCGTAACGAAAGCTCTTGTAGGCAATCAGCACGTAACCGGCATGCTCGGCAATCGCCAATCCCAGCGCAGCAGCAGCGGCGATCACCAGGAACACGACCACATAGAGGCGTTTCATGGCGTTGCCTCCTGAACGGTATCTGCAGCCGGTTTAGCCATCGGCTTGATCGAGTCTTCGGCGTTGACGTTACGTCGCTCCAGATAACCCTGGACAGCGCTTAGCGTACCGGTCAGATCCGGCGTCACGACTGTGACCCGTTGTTTGCTCAATTCACCCACCTGCTCGAGCATCACTTTGCTCTGGGGATTGTCCGGGTTGAAGTTGCCGGTCAACACATCCCGTGCTTCCGCCAGCGACTGGGTGTAAACCGCTGCCTGGCCATTGAGCGCGGCCCATTGCGCCTGCTCCAGTGCCAGGCTCAGGGCAAGACGCACCTGGCTCAGGCTCTGCCCGGCCAACAGTGGCCGAACATTTTTGTCAGCGTTGAAGTCGATGCGGATGTAGCGAGAGATCTGATCCCACCACTGCGCCCATCGGCTGGCACCGTCGCCATCGGCAGTCAGGCCCAGCAGCGAATCACCCCGGTCCTTGTACTCGGGCGCAAGCTCGGTCAGGTCGATCACCTGATCACGCAAAGCGCCCAGTCGCAGGAACAACCCGGTGCGATCCGGCTGCTCGGTGCTGCGCAACGCCACCAGGGTTTTGGCTACTTGCTCGCGAGCGGCGAAGGAGCCCGGATCGTTTTGTTCACGGAGAATTTCGTCGGCACCCTGCACCAGCGCCTGGGCGCTGCTGATGTCCTGCAATGCCGACAGACGCAGGCTGGCCAGCCGCAGCAAGTGCTCGGCCTCGGCCAGACGCCAGTCCTTGCGGCTGGCACCGAGGACGGTTTCCAGGCGCTGGTTCAGGCGCTGTTGATCGCCCTGCAACTGTGTCACCAGACGGGCGCGCGCTTCCAGTTCATCAACGGCAGGCAACTGCTCCAGGCGTGCGCTAATGCGTTGCTCATTGAGCTTGAGGTTTTGCGCCTGATCGTTCAGCGCCTGTACCTGAGCCAGTTGCTGCTGGTTATTGGCCTGCAGGTGACGCACCTGCCAGACGCCCCAACCACCCACCGCAACACCGGCAGCGCCGAGCAACAGCGCGACGATTGCCAGCCCATTGCCTGGGCGCTGCACGGCGGCAGGCGGTGCAGTTTCAACCGGTGCTTCAACCGGCGCATCGAGTACCGACCGGGCGTCATCTTTAGGCAAGGCAGTTTCGCTCACGTATCCATCCTTTGCGTTAGAGAACGGGTTCGGGATGCTCCCGCAACGCCGTCAGCAATGCCGCGGCGCTGGCGCCACGACAATCCACAACTGTTTGGGCCCCGGCAGCACGTGCCAGCTCGGCGACCCTGGGGCTTGGAACAAACAACGGCAACCGCGCCAATTGTGGCCAGGCAGCGCCGGCCAGTTGATGCAGATACTCAAAACCTTGCCCACTGCTGACCACCAGCGCGTTCAAGCGTTCCGCTTCGATCCGGTCAGGCAGTGCCGCCAGCGGGTAGTGAGGCAGGCCGCGGCGGTACAACTCCAGATACTCGACACTAGCACCAAGCTCGCGCAAACGCTCAGCCAGGAGTTCGCGCCCGCCCTCCCCGCGCATGATCAACACTCGCGGATCGGGCCGGATGATAGCCTCGCGCAACTGCGCAAGCTCAAGCAATGCTTCGCTGTCATCACCTTCGGCTGGACAGATCACGTCCAGCCCGCCGTCTTCAAGGATTTGCGCGGTGGCGGCGCCTACACTGAACCACTTCAGCGCAGGGGGATTCGGCCAATACTGGCTGACCAGTTCGACGCCGATTCTGGCCGCGGGTTTACTGACCACGATCACCGCGCAAAAACGATCCAGCCTCTGAATCGCCGCGCACATTGTGTCAGAGACTGGAATCGGCTCGATTTCCAAAAGCGGCAAGCAACTGCTGAATATCCCCGCTTGCGCAAGAATATCGCTCAGTGCCGCGGACTCATCCGCAGGGCGCGTCAGCAGCAAGCGCCAACCCGTCACTCGTGACCTGCCTCGCCATAAACCGCTTTCAGAATATCGTCAGCGCCCTGGCTCAAAAGGTCTTCGGCCACTTGTATGCCCAAGGATTCGGCGTCGGCGCGTGGCGCGCGGGCCTCGGCACTGAGCAACAGACCGCCACTTGGGTCACCGACCAGACCACGCAACCAGATCTGTTCGCCTTCCAGCACGGCATAGCAGGCGATCGGCACCTGGCAACCGCCATTCAAATGTTTGTTAAGTGCACGCTCGGCGGTCACGCGAGTGGCGGTGTCCTGATGATGCAACGGCGCCAACAAGGCATGAATTTCGCTGTCCGCCGTGCGGCATTCGATACCGACTGCGCCCTGGCCACCGGCCGGCAAGCTGTCGTCAACGCTGATCGCCGACGTAATGCGGTCTTCGAAGCCCAGGCGAATCAGGCCAGCGGCGGCGAGGATGATGGCGTCGTATTCACCGGCATCGAGCTTGGCCAGGCGCGTATTGACGTTGCCACGCAGGAAACGGATTTCCAGATCCGGACGATGGGTCAGCAACTGTGCCTGACGACGCAGGCTGGAGGTACCGACGATGCTGCCCTTTGGCAATTCGTCCAGGCTGGCGTAGGTGTTGGAGACGAAAGCATCGCGCGGGTCTTCACGCTCGCAGATGCAAAACAGGCCGAGGTTTTCGGGGAAGTCCATCGGCACATCTTTCATGGAGTGCACAGCGATGTCGGCTTCGTTGTCCAGCAGCGCGGTTTCCAGTTCTTTGACGAACAGGCCCTTGCCGCCGATTTTCGACAGTGGCGAGTCCAGCAGCTTGTCGCCGCGACTGACCATGGGTACCAACGTCACGAGCAGACCGGGATGGGCCTCTTCCAGACGGGCTTTGACGTGCTCGGCCTGCCATAGGGCCAGGGCACTTTTGCGGGTGGCGATGCGGATTTCGCGAGTGGACATGGATCAATCCGTACTGAATAGATACGGCGGATAATAACAGCTCAGCCAAATCCACTTTGACTTGTATCAGAAACTGCGCGGCCTCCCTGGCCTTGACGTCCTGCAAGCGGGTGTAAAATTCGCCGGTGAATGGCGGTTTAAAGCTGCTGCATCATCTTGCGCACGCCGGCCACATGCCGCCGGCTGACGATCAATGCGTCACCGTTCAAGCCTTTAAGGAACAGCTGGAAATGCCCCAGAGGCGTGCGCTGCAGGCGTTCGATGCGCTCGCGGGCGACCAGAGCGTTGCGGTGGATACGCACGAATCGGTCGCCAAACTCATCCTCAAGGGCCTTCAGCGGCTCATCCAGCAACACTTCGCCGCCTTCGTGGCGCAAGGTCACGTATTTGTGATCGGCAATGAAGTACACCACCTGATCCAACGGGATCAGCTCGATCCCCTTGCGGGTTCGCGCGCTAATGTGGCTACGGGGACCGCTGCCACTTTCGGCGGCGGGGCGTGTCAGGGCAGCGAGCTGGATACGGTTGGGTCGCTCGGCTTTCTTTAATGCTTCGTGAAGATGTTCAGTACGCACTGGTTTCACCACATAGCCTACGGCGCTGGCCTGTAAGGCTTCCACGGCAAATTCATCGGGTCCTGCACAAAACACCACCGCGGGCGGAGTTTCGCGTTCACACAACCGCGCAGCCACTTGCAGGCCATCGAGGCCTGGCATGCGGATATCGAGCAGCACGATATCCGGCTTGTGACTGTCGATAAGAGCCAACGCCTCTTCGCCGTTCGTGGCGCTGGGCTCCAGGACACTGTATCCCTCGAGTTCGCCGACCATTCGGCTCAGGCGCTCGCGGGCCAAGGGTTCGTCATCAACGATCAGGACATTCATATTGCGCTGGATTCCTGCGTGAGTCTCGCACAAGGATAGCGTAGACAGGTGAAGTGACGTCCGTCACCGCGATCCACGCTAAGACTAGCGCGAGGGCCAAAAAGTGCCGCGTAATCGGCGGCTAAATTTTCAACTGCCGCGTGATCGGAGGCTCTGGCCCGCGTTAGCGAGGGATCGCCGTAGGGTTTGCCGATACACAATATGAACACCCCCTCTTCTTATAGTCGGTTGTTGCACCAAGAAGTGCGCGGATACTACTGTCCAACTGTAGACGGTTGCCGGGACGATATTGCTCAATTGACAAATATCGTTGCGCAATTTCGCAAAGACTTACCTTGAGTATGGACCGAGGTATAAGAAAAAAACGTATCGACCAGTGTCAGCGACAGGATTGGCAACCCTGTTATTATCCGCGACAGCTTTCAACGTCACTTTTCTCCAGCCGATACGAGCGAATTCATGAGCACTGACAAGACCAATCAGTCCTGGGGCGGCCGCTTCAGTGAACCCGTCGACGCCTTCGTCGCCCGCTTCACCGCCTCCGTCACTTTCGACCAGCGCCTGTATCGCCACGACATCATGGGCTCGATCGCCCACGCCAGCATGCTGGCCAAGGTCGGCGTGCTGACCGATGCCGAGCGCGACAGCATCATCGATGGCCTGAACACCATCCAGGGTGAAATCGAGGCCGGTCAATTCGACTGGCGCATCGACCTCGAAGACGTGCACATGAACATCGAGGCGCGCCTGACCGATCGCATCGGCGTCACCGGTAAGAAGCTGCACACCGGCCGCAGTCGTAACGATCAGGTTGCCACCGACATTCGCCTGTGGCTGCGTGACGAGATCGACCTGATCCTGGGCGAAATTACCCGCCTGCAAAAAGGCTTGCTGGAGCAGGCCGAGCGCGAAGCCGGTAGCATCATGCCCGGTTTCACCCACCTGCAAACCGCGCAGCCCGTGACCTTCGGGCACCACATGCTGGCCTGGTTCGAAATGCTCAGCCGCGACTACGAGCGTCTGGTCGACTGCCGCAAGCGCACCAACCGCATGCCATTGGGCAGCGCCGCGCTCGCCGGTACCACCTACCCGATCGACCGCGAATACACCGCGCAGCTGCTGGGCTTCGACGCCGTCGGCGGCAACTCGCTGGACAACGTGTCCGATCGTGACTTCGCCATCGAGTTCTGCTCGGCGGCAAGCATCGCGATGATGCACCTGTCGCGCTTCTCCGAAGAACTGGTGCTGTGGACCAGCGCGCAGTTCCAGTTCATCGATCTGCCAGACCGTTTCTGCACCGGCAGCTCGATCATGCCGCAAAAGAAAAACCCCGACGTGCCAGAACTGGTTCGCGGCAAGTCCGGCCGTGTCTTCGGCGCGCTGATGGGCTTGCTGACCTTGATGAAGGGTCAGCCGCTGGCCTACAACAAGGACAACCAGGAAGACAAAGAGCCGCTGTTCGACGCCGCTGATACCTTGCGCGACTCGTTGCGGGCCTTTGCCGACATGATCCCGGCGATCAAACCCAAGCACGCGATGATGCGTGAAGCAGCGCTACGCGGGTTCTCCACCGCCACCGACCTGGCCGACTACCTGGTGCGCCGTGGCCTGCCGTTTCGTGACTGCCACGAAATCGTTGGTCATGCCGTGAAGTACGGTGTGGAAAGTGGTAAAGATCTGGCGGAAATGAGCCTGGAAGAGCTGCGCAAATTCAGCGACCAGATTGATCAGGACGTGTTTGCCGTGCTGACCCTGGAAGGTTCGGTCAATGCGCGCAACCATATCGGCGGCACTGCGCCGGCACAGGTCAAGCTGGCAGTGGTTCGCGGCCAGGCTTTGCTCGCCAGCCGCTAAAAGCTTCGCGAGCAGGCTCGCTCCCACAGGGGATCTTTGGTGTTCACAAAATCTGTGCTCACTGGAGATCTAATGTGGGAGCAAGCCGGCTCCGGGCGGCGTTCCGACGATGACTGACTTCAGAACACTATAAAACCTACTTTTTGGACGCGATCATCGCCATAAACGCTGGCATCGCCGCTTCCTTGTCCGCCGCAATCCGCTGCACATTCGGATTCTCTCCCAGACGCTCCAACAGCGCCTTGGCCGCTGGCATCTCGGCCAACAAATCCAGGCCAAACAGTTTCTGCCCCACCGCACACGCCAACGGCACGCTATATAGGAAATAAACGTCGGCAATGCTCAGGCTGTCGCCCGCCACATAAGGGGCGAACTTGCCGTGCCGGGCCAACGAGGCAAACCCCAGCAGCAACTCGGTTTGGGTCCTTTCCTTGATCGCCTCCGGCACCTGCATGCCAAAAAACGCCTCGCCGTAGCACATGCGTCCCGGTAACTCGATGTACAGCTCGATTTCCTTGGCCAGCGCCAGCACCTGGGCACGCTCGAAAGGATCGCTCGGCAACAGCGGCGTGCCTTGCTGGCTTTGTTCGATGTATTCAAGAATCACCGCGGTTTCGTTGATGAAACCTTGCTCGGTGTGCAGCACTGGCACCTTGCCGCGCGGGCTGACGGCCAGTGCTTGCGGGGTGGTGCCGCCATAAAACGGCACCTCTTCGAACGACAGCCCCTTCTCCAGCAGTGCCAGTTTCACCATGTTGTAGTAGTTGCTGACGCAAAATCCATAAAGCTTGAGCATCACATAGCCTCCAGGCCGTGCGGGGTTGGCAGTCCTGTTTTATAGAACGCCCGGGCGATTCTTGCCAGCAGCATCACAGCGCTGAATGCAGGTAAACTGGCCGCCTTAACTTGAGGAGCCTGCCATGAGCGAGCCAACCCCCGGCATCAACAACGACGAAATCGACGAAGAAGAGTTCGCCGAAAACACTCTGATCGAAGCCATCGAAAACCAGATCGAAAGCGACAATCCGCCTGCGGCCAAGGCAACTTTCAACAAGCTGACGCTGGTCGGTTACGAGCGCGAGGAAATCCTCAACCTGATGGCCCACGTTTTAGCGGTAGAAATCGACGCGATCCTCGAAGAAGACCGCGCGTTCAATACTGAATGGTACGAAACTGCGCTGCGTGCGCTGCCGGAATTGCCACCGGAAAAGAAGTAAGCCAGAAGCCGGCAGGAGCAAGGCTTACCTACGATGAACGATGACACGATTCATCTGACAGATCGCGGTGCGACAATCGCGGGCAAGCCTTGCTCCTACAGCACCCCGCTGCCGCACCACTGCCGGGGAATGCTTCCCGAGGTGAAAAAACCCTGATGCAGGCACTGGACATGCCGCACAAGTGGGCTCACCTTAGGGGCGCTGTCGTCCAATTCCTAGAAAGTCTGGAGTCCTTATGTCGCTTACCCCTGAGTTGGTTGCCGAACTGGAAGTCCTCGCACTCTTCAACCTGGACAGTTCCCAGGAAGGTTTGAAAATTCATCAGACCGCTGCCCCGAAACACATCGCCGCTGCCAAACGCCTTTTCGAAAAAGACCTGATCGACCAGCCCGATGGCGGTTATCTGACCAGCCTGGGGCGTGACGCCGCGCAAAATGTGCAAACAGTGCTGACCATCCTGAGCGTCGAAGAAACTGCCTGAAGTTCACCGCATCGCCCACGGAAACCCCAGCGACGGGATTTCCGCGGGCAAACCCGGTGACCCGCCGTCGACCCTCGATATAAATCTGACGTCAAAATCCAAATTCAGCTTAAAAGTGCCAGGCCCGAGGCGCTAAACTGCCCCTCATCTGCCGACCCCACTTCCGAGCCTCGCGAGCCGGTTTGAGCTGACATGACCCGCACCCATGAAATCCGCCCTGATCTGGACGAGGGAATCGACCGCAAGGTTCTCAGCCAACTGCGTGCACGCTTTCTAAAGCTTAATGAAGGTCGCATGGCCCGGGCCATGGAAGGGTTGTCGACCCGCCAGCAAACGGTGCTGACACTGCTACCGCTGTTTTTCCACGTTAATCATCCGTTATTGCCGGGGTATGTTTCCGGCAGCACGCCGGCCGGGCTGTCGAACTTCGAGCCGGATGCCAATGCCCTCGCTGAAGCGCAACGCCTGACCCGCTCGTTCTCTTACAAACCGCGCCACGGCAGCAATCCGCCGCGACCGATCCACGGCCTGTTCCTGATGGGTAGCCTTGGCACGCTGGCTCAAGCCGATCAAAGCGACATGGACGTTTGGGTCTGTCATGCGCCGGACCTCAGCGAAAGCGAACTCGCCGAGCTGCGTAAAAAGTGCCAGCTACTGGAGATCTGGGCCGCCAGCCAGGGTGCCGAGGCGCATTTCTTCCTGATCGACCCAACGCGCTTCGTGCTTGGCGAGCGCGATTCCCGGTTGAGTTCCGAAGACTGCGGCACCACCCAGCACTACTTGCTGCTGGACGAGTTCTACCGCACCGCCATCTGGCTGGCGGGCCGCACACCCATCTGGTGGCTAGTGCCGGTCTACGAAGAATCAGCCTACGACCGATATACCCACACGCTCCTGTCCAAACGCTTCATTCGTGCCGATGAAAGCCTGGACCTGGGGCATCTGGCCTACATTCCTCCCGGCGAATTCATCGGCGCCGGGCTCTGGCAGTTGTTCAAGGGCATCGAGTCGCCCTACAAGTCGGTGCTCAAACTGCTGCTGACCGAGGTCTACGCCAGCGAACACCCGAAGGTTCATTGCCTGAGCCTGCGTTTCAAGCAAGCCGTATTCGCCAATCAACTGGACCTCGACGAGCTGGACCCTTACATCGTGGTCTACCGGCGCATCGAGGAATACCTTATGACTCGGGGCGAACCGGAACGGCTGGAATTGGTGCGCCGCGCGCTGTACTTGAAGGTCAATCGCAAACTCACCGGCAACAGCCGCACTCAAAGTTGGCAACGCTCATTGCTTGAGCGGCTGGCTCAGGAATGGGGCTGGGATCAACGGCAACTGGCGCTGCTCGATAGCCGCAGCCAATGGAAAGTGCGCCAGGTCAGCGCCGAACGCCGCGCGCTGGTCAACGAACTGAATTACAGCTACCGCTTCCTGACCCAGTTCGCCCGCACTGAACGCACCGCCAGCCTGATCAACAAGCGCGACCTCAACGTGTTGGGTCGCCGGCTGTATGCGGCTTTTGAGCGCAAGGCCGACAAGGTCGAATTCATCAACCCGGGCATCGCCCCGGACCTGGCCGAAGACACGCTGACGCTGGTGCAGGCGCCCAACAAGAAAGAGCCGGGGCAAACCCAATGGGGTTTGTACAACGGCAGCCTGACTGCTCAGGAGTGGGAGCATTTCGCGCCGATCAAGCGCAGCCGCCAACTACTGGAACTCCTGACCTGGTGCCACCGCAATGGCGTGATCGACAGCAGCACGCGGCTCGCCCTGCACCCCGGAACCAGCGACCTGAGCGAGTTCGAACTGTTCAACCTCCTCGGCAGCCTGCAACAGAGCATCGCGCTGCCCCTGCCTACCGTCGCAGAGGAGCCTTTGCTGCGCGCCAGCGTACCGAGCGAGGTGCTGATTCTGGTGAACGTTGGCGTCGATCCGCTCAAGCACCATCGCGACTTGAACATCCTGATGACCACCGAGCGCACCGACTCCCTGAGCTATGCCGGGGTCCGCGAGAACCTGGTGCTGACACTGGACCAGGTCACGCTCAACAGCTGGAACGAAGTGCTGGTCAGCCGCTACGACGGCCCTCACGCATTGCTCGACTGCCTGAGCGCTTATCTCAACAATCTGCCGAGCGGACCACAGCAGCCCAAACTACGGGTTCGCTGTTTCTGCCATAACCGTGCGCAGTTCATTGCCCGACGGGTTGAAGAGGTGATCGACACCGCGCAGAACCTGCTGCTGAGCAACCTCAATCACCGTTACCTGATACAGGTCCAACAGCACTATCACGTGCTGGAGTTGGTGCCAGGCCAGGTTCATCACGTCGCCATCGCCACCTTGCCGGCGCTGATCGATTACCTGGGGGAGGAACTGGCAGAGTACAGCCCGCTGCACCTGGACCCGATGGCGCTGGAAGACCACGACCTCGCGCTGATCCTGCCGATGGGTCAGCCCGAGTGCATTCAGGTGTTCTACAGAATCAACGAGGATCAGGCCGACCTCTACGTTCTGGATGAATTCAATGCGCTGTGGCAACAACGCTTGCCCTATCACGACGAACAAAGTCTGTTGGTGCCGCTGCAACGTTTCCTGCAATCGATCCAATATCGGCGCGATGCCTTGTTGCCGATGGACGCCGCGCAGCCCTTGAGCCTGGACACGCTGTATTACCAACTGCTGCCGTCCGGCCCCGGGCGGGCGCGCCGGGTTGAAGTGCGGCCAGCGCCGCAAACGCCAGTCAACAAGCCGTTCTACGACGTGCAGGCGATCATCGGCAAAGCCGCACCGGGCAAGGTGCAGGTAACGTTGTATTGCAATCAGCGAGAGTTTTCAGAGCTGGAGCATGGCGACCAACTGTTCAGCGTGGTCGCGCAAGAAATCGTCGAGCAGCGTCGCGAAACGGAACGTTATCGCTGCTACATCACCGACCTGGACCTCTCGGGCCTGATCGGTGACGGTCAGAGTTCCAGCAATCTGTACCTGCGCTATAAGGCCGACCTGGAGCGCTCGTTGAACGAGGCGCTCGAACAGGTCTGAGGAGCGTTATTCCGGGAAATCGCCGCCATTGGCCGGCTGTGATTCGACTTCCAGCAACGTCAGCTTGAGAGTCTTGCCGCCCGGAGCCGGCCAGTCGATGTGCTGACCGACCTTGAGACCCAGCAACGCACTGCCGACCGGCGCCAGAATGGAAATCTTGCCTTCGTCGGCGTTGGCATTCTTGGGATAAACCAAGGTCAAGTGATAGTCCTTGCCACTGCTTTCTTCACGGCAATGCACACGGGAGTTCATGGTCACGACATCGGCAGGCACTTCGTCGTGACCGACCACGGCATCGGCGCGATCCAGTTCGGTTTGCAGCGCGATTACGCCCGGCAGCGTGTCATCCAGGCTGTCGATCAGGCGCTCCAGACGTTGCACGTCCAGACGAGTAAGGGTGATGGAAGGTGCGGTCATGATTGAGGCAGACTCCTTTCTTCTGCGCAGAAAAAGCAAAACCCCGCCAGAAAAAGACGGGGTTTTCACGGAGCCTCGATGGGTTGAGGCGTTTCTGGACACTATCACAGCTCAATAAATATACAAGTCAGGCGCGACCACGGTGCCGACAGGTGGAAATTGTAAATGGCACAGAGAGACCTTGTGGGAGCAAGCTCGCCCCTACAGGGGTTATGCGTCAGACGCAAGATTTGCGCTGGACCGCCTGCGCACAAATAACGCGCCGCCGTTCATCATCCGCCGAGCGCCATTCGCGGATGTCTTCGACATGGCGAAAACACCCCAGGCAAACCTTTTGCTCGTCCAGCCGGCACACTCCGCTGCACGGCGAAGGCACCGCCGGGCTGACATTGCTGTAGAGCGGCTTGGGCGGGCGAACGACGGCAGGCTCGGTCACGATCTCACAGACCTTCGAAATCGAGTTCGACGTCAGCTTGCTGCTTGACGATGCGCTCCAGCATTTCGCCCAGCTGCTCTTCGCTCTTGTCGCACATCCAGCGCTCGCTCTCTTCGTCGTAGTCGAAGTGGAAGCCGCCGGACACAGCTGCCAGCCACAGCTGACGCAGCGGTTCCTGTCGACTGAAGATCAACTGGCTGCCGTTTTCAAATTTCACGGTCAGCACACCGGCCGAGCTTTCCAGATCAATATCCAGGCCACTTTCGTCGAAAATATCTTCCAGCATCTGCTGGGTGGCATCGACCAGATCGTGGAAACGGGCTTCGGTCAAACTCATTGCGGCAACCTCAAAAAGTGTCTGTTCTCGCTCAAGCGCCGCAAGATACGGGCGAGCCCCAGTGATTGCAAAGGATAACGACCCAGCGTCGATATCGATACGGTAAGCACTGTACTTGTGGGAGCGAGCCTGCTCGCGAAGAGGCCGGCACATTCAATATCTTTGTTGACTGAACTATCGCTTTCGCGGGCAAGCCCGCTCCTACAGGGATTGGGCATGGCTGACCAGCATCGTGCGAAGCCCCGCCGGACGGGAGCCCCATCGCATAGGCAAGCTGTCGGGTGGCCGGTATACTCCGGCGCAATTAACGCATTTTCAAGGATTTCGCCATGAAGCGCCTGATCTCGTCCTTTGCTGCGCTCGCTTCGCTCGTCGCTTTTGCCTGCTTATTATCGGCCTGTGGTCAAAAAGGCCCGCTGTATTTGCCAGACGAAAACCTGGACCCTGTCGAGCAGGCCAAGTCGTCGCAGCAGCAGCCTGCATCCAAAGCACACAAGCACGACGTCTACCAATAAGGGAACGACATGGACGCTTTTAATTACCGTGGCGGTGAGCTGTTCGCGGAAGGTGTGGCCCTGTCTGCCATCGCCGAACGTTTCGGCACACCGACCTACGTCTACTCCCGCGCGCACATCGAAGCTCAGTATCTGGCATACGCCGATGCACTGACCGGCATGCCGCATCTGGTTTGCTTTGCAGTCAAGGCCAACTCCAACCTGGGTGTGCTGAATGTCCTGGCGCGTTTGGGTGCCGGTTTTGACATCGTCTCCCGCGGCGAACTGGAGCGTGTTCTGGCCGCTGGCGGCAGCGCTGACAAGATCGTGTTCTCCGGTGTCGGCAAGACCCGTGACGACATGCGTCGCGCCCTGGAAGTCGGCGTGCACTGCTTTAACGTCGAATCCACCGATGAGCTGGAACGCCTGCAAGTGGTTGCCGCCGAGCTGGGCGTTCGCGCACCGATCTCGCTGCGTGTGAACCCGGACGTTGATGCCGGCACGCACCCGTACATTTCCACCGGTCTCAAAGAGAACAAGTTCGGCATCGCCATTGCTGACGCGGAAGACGTGTACATCCGTGCCGCGCAGTTGCCGAACCTGGAAATCGTCGGCGTCGATTGCCACATCGGTTCGCAACTGACCACCCTGCCCCCGTTCATCGATGCCCTCGACCGCCTGCTGGGCCTGGTCGACCGCCTCGGCGATTGCGGCATCTACCTGCGCCACATCGATCTCGGTGGTGGTTTGGGCGTGCGTTACCGTGATGAAGAGCCGCCATTGGCTGGCGACTACATCAAGGCTGTGCGCGAGCGTCTCGACGGGCGTGACCTGGCGCTGGTGTTTGAACCGGGTCGCTTCATCGTGGCCAACGCCGGCGTGCTGCTGACGCAAGTCGAATACCTCAAGCACACCGAACACAAAGACTTCGCCATCGTCGACGCGGCCATGAACGACTTGATCCGCCCGGCGCTGTATCAGGCCTGGATGGACGTCACCGCTGTGCGCCCGCGTGATACGGCGGCTCGTGCCTACGACATCGTCGGCCCGATCTGCGAAACCGGCGACTTCCTGGCCAAGGACCGTCAGCTGGCCCTGGAAGAAGGCGATCTGCTGGCTGTGCATTCGGCCGGCGCCTATGGGTTTGTCATGAGTTCCAACTACAACACCCGCGGCCGCGCCGCTGAAGTGTTGGTGGACGGTGATCAGGCAGTTGAAGTGCGTCGCCGTGAGACGGTAGCCGAGTTGTTTGCTGGCGAAAGCCTGCTGCCGGAGTAACCCCATGCTGCTGCGTTTTACCAAGATGCACGGCCTGGGCAATGACTTCATGGTCCTCGACCTGGTCAGCCAGCACGCGCATATTCTGCCCAAGCACGCCAAGCAATGGGGCGACCGGCACACTGGTATCGGTTTTGACCAGCTGCTGATCGTCGAAGCGCCGAGCAACCCGGACGTGGATTTCCGTTATCGGATCTTCAATTCCGACGGCTCAGAAGTGGAACAGTGCGGCAACGGTGCGCGCTGTTTCGCCCGCTTCGTACTCGACAAACGCCTGACCGCAAAACGGCAGATACGCGTCGAAACCAAAAGCGGCATCATCGAACTCGATGTGCGTAGCGACGGCCAGATCAGCGTCAACATGGGCGCACCGCGCCTTGTGCCGGCCGACATTCCGTTTGTTGCCCCGGAACAGGCACTGAGCTATCCGGTTGACGTCGATGGCACCCCGGTCGAACTGGCCGCCGTGTCCATGGGCAACCCCCATGCCGTGCTGCGGGTCAGCGACATCAACAATGCGCCGGTGCATGAACTGGGTCCAAAAATCGAACACCACCCGCGCTTCCCGGCGCGGGTCAATGTCGGTTTTCTCCAGGTCATCGACCGGAGCCGTGCGCAGTTGCGCGTCTGGGAACGCGGTGCCGGGGAAACCCAGGCCTGCGGAACCGGTGCCTGTGCAGCCGCAGTGGCCGCAATCAGCCAGGGGTGGATGGATTCGCCGCTATTGATCGACCTGCCTGGCGGGCGTTTGTCCATTGAGTGGGCAGGCCCAGGCCAACCGGTCATGATGACCGGCCCGGCAGTACGCGTGTATGAAGGACAAGTGCGTCTTTAAGTGAGCGAAATCCATGACCGATAAGCCCCAGGTTCCCGCCCTGCAGCCCGACGAAGCCCCTTGCGAAAGCCTTGAGGCGGCGGCGATTGCCGCGTACCTGGAGGCTCATCCGGATTTCTTCATCGACCACGAAGAACTGCTCCCGGCCATGCGTATTCCGCACCGTCGAGGTGACACCATTTCGCTGGTCGAACGGCAGATGACCATCCTGCGCGACCGCAACATTGAGCTGCGTCATCGCCTCTCGCACTTGATGGACGTGGCCCGCGATAACGACCGACTTTTCGATAAGACCCGCCGCCTTATTCTCGCGCTGATGGACGCCACCAGCCTGGAAGACGTGGTGATCAGCGTCGAAGACAGCTTGCGCCAGGACTTTCAGGTGCCCTTTGTCAGCCTGATTCTGCTGGGTGACAACCCGATGCCGGTGGGTCGCTGGGCCACTCACGCCGAAGCGCAAACGGCCATCGGCGGCTTGCTTACGGAAGACAAAAGCATCAGCGGCAGCCTGCGTGAACACGAACTGGACTTCCTGTTCGGCGAAGAACAGCGCAAGCAGATCGGCTCCACCGCCGTCGTCGCGATCAGCCACCAAGGTATTCACGGCATCCTGGCCATCGCCAGCCGTGATCCGCAGCACTACAAAAGCTCGGTCGGCACCCTGTTCCTGAGTTACATCGCCGAAGTCATGGGCCGCGTGCTGCCACGGGTCAACACCTCCCTGCGCTCGGTACGCTGAGCATGGAACGGCAACTGGACGCTTACTGCGAACACCTGCGCAGTGAGCGACAGGTGTCGCCTCACACGCTGTACGCCTACCGCCGCGACCTCGACAAGGTGCTGGGCTGGTGCGCCAAACAGAACATCGACAGCTGGGCCGCCCTGGACATCCAGCGCCTGCGCAGCCTGATAGCCCGCCTGCATTCACAAGGTCAATCATCCCGCAGCCTCGCGCGGCTGCTATCGGCGGTGCGCGGGCTTTATCACTATCTGAATCGCGAAGGTCTGTGCGACCACGACCCGGCCAATGGCCTGGCGCCGCCCAAGGGTGAGCGTCGCCTGCCGAAAACCCTCGACACCGACCGCGCACTGCAACTGCTGGAAGGCGCAGTCGAGGATGATTTCCTGGCGCGGCGGGATCAGGCGATTCTGGAGTTGTTCTACTCCTCTGGCCTGCGCCTTTCAGAACTGACCGGGCTCAATCTGGATCAGTTGGATCTGGCCGACGGCATGGTTCAAGTGCTGGGCAAGGGCAGCAAAACCCGTCTGCTGCCGGTTGGCAAAAAGGCGCGCGAAGCGCTGGAACTGTGGTTACCGCTGCGGGCCATGACCAACCCGGCGGACGACGCCGTGTTCGTCAGCCAGCAAGGCCGGCGCCTCGGCCCACGAGCCATTCAGGTGCGGGTCAAGTCTGCGGGTGAGCGCGAGCTGGGGCAAAATCTGCACCCGCACATGCTGCGGCACTCCTTTGCCAGTCACTTGCTGGAATCCTCGCAAGACTTGCGCGCGGTGCAGGAATTGCTCGGCCACTCAGACATCAAGACCACCCAGATCTACACCCACCTGGACTTCCAGCACCTGGCCACGGTTTACGACAGCGCCCATCCACGGGCCAAACGCATTAAGGGCGATGACTCATGACCATCCAATTGATCACCTTCGACCTCGACGACACCCTGTGGGACACCGCCCCGGTGATCCTCAGCGCCGAAGCCGTACTGCGTGAATGGCTGACCGAGCATGCGCCGAACCTTGGGGGCGTGCCTGTAGAGCATTTGTGGGCCATTCGAGAGCGGATCCTGAGCAGCGAGCCGGGTCTCAAGCACCGCATCAGCGCGTTGCGCCGTCGGGTGTTGTTCCATGCGCTGGAAGAGGCCGGTTACGACCACGGCCAGGCAACCGAACTCGCCGAAAAAAGCTTTGAAGTGTTTTTGCATGCGCGGCATCAGATCGAAGTGTTCCCCGAAGTCGAGCCGACCCTGATAACACTGGCCAAGCACTACGCCTTGGGCGTGATCACCAACGGCAACGCCGATGTACGCCGGTTAGGGCTGGCGGATTACTTCAAGTTTGCGCTGTGCGCCGAAGATATCGGCATCGCCAAACCGGACGCACGCTTGTTTCATGAGGCGTTGCAACGGGGTGGGGCGACGGCGGAAACGGCCGTGCACATCGGCGATCATCCGGGCGATGACATTGCCGGGGCGCAGCAGGCAGGGTTGCGGGCGGTCTGGTTTAACCCGCAAGGCAAGTTGTGGGAAGCTGATCGCCTGCCTGACGCGGAGATTCGCAGCCTGACCGAATTGCCGGCGTTGTTGGCCCTCTGGAATTCCCAGCACTGACCGCAATCCACACACCGCCCGTGTAGGAGCCGAGCTTGCTCGCGATGGCTGCATAACATTCAGAATTTATATCGACTGGCGCACCACAATCGTCGGAACGCCGCCCGGAGCAAGCTCAGCTCCTACAGGGTTGCGTCAGGCCCCAAGGCTTTTGTTCCGCCCATGAAAAAGCCCGCAGCGACGGCGGGCTTTTTCAGCAAGCAAGTGGCAGGCGCTTAGATAGGCCGGCTGCCGTACTTGTTATCAGGCTTCTTGGGAGGGTCGGCGACCACATTGGCCTCCACTTCCTGCACCTTACCGCCTTTGGCCAAAAACTCTTCCATGGCCCGCGCGAGTGCATCGCGTTCCTTGTTCTTGGCTTCAACGCTCGGCAGCTCATCGACCGACACCGCAGCCTTGGCTTTGCCTTTGGCGGTCGGAACAGGCGCTTCACCACCATCGTCTTCAGCGACGTCTTCGGCCGCTGCTTCCAGACCTTCTTCGGTTTCGTCGTCGTCGCCTACTTCGAGGTCGTCGTTTTCCAGATCATCGTCGCTCATGTTCTACCTCATGACTTGCGAAAAGCAGATTAGTTATAGCCCAGCTTCACCGTCTGTCGACAGTCGCCGGAAAAATTCAATAACCGCCGGTGACCAGCGGTTCATGCCTCTTCACCGTGCACGGTGGCGAGGACTTTACGGGCACCGCCAAAATCACGGTGCTCGCCCAGATAAACACCTTGCCAGGTCCCCAGCGCCAGTCGGCCTGCCGAGATCGGCAAACTGAGCTGACAGCCAAGCACGCTGGCCTTGAAGTGCGCCGGGAGGTCGTCCAGGCCTTCGTCGTTATGCTCATAGCCGTCTGTTCCTTGTGGGATCAGACGATTGAAAAATCGTTCGAAGTCGCGACGTACCGCCGGATCGGCGTTCTCGTTGATGGTCAACGACGCCGAGGTATGCTGCAGCCACAAATGCAACAGACCGACCCGACACGCCTTGAGTTCAGGCAAGCCGGCGAGTAACTCGTCCGTTACCAGATGAAAGCCCCGGGGCCGAGCCCGCAGGGTAATCAGAGTCTGTTGCCACATACAGTTCTCCGCACCTTCGGGGCGCATTCTAGCGCGCTCTGGGAAAAAACAAAGGCCCTAATATTCCTTCAATGATGTAAGCCATTGGCCGCAGAAAAACGCCCGTCGTAAACGCCCCTGAACGTGTACGAAAAAACCTTTCAGCAGTTCCTTCACTGACAAACACCAGACAAAAAAATGCCCGGCAAGCCGGGCAAGTTTTTTATGCGCGTCTTACAAGTTGTAGCCGCGCTCGTTATGAAGTGCCAGGTCGATGCCGACAGCCTCTTCTTCTTCCGTGATCCGCAGGCCCATGACGGCGTCCAGGACCTTGAGAATGATGAAGGTGACGATCGCGGTGTAGATCACCGTGAAGCCCACGCCTTTGCACTGAATCCAGACTTGTGCGGCAATGTCGGTGACGGTGCCGAAGCCACCCAGGGATGGCGCAGCGAACACGCCAGTCAGGATCGCGCCGAGGATACCGCCGATACCGTGTACACCGAACGCGTCCAGGGAATCGTCATAACCGAGTTTGCGTTTCAGGGTCGTGGCGCAGAAGAAGCACACCACGCCGGCCGCCAGGCCGATGACCAGCGCGCCCATCGGGCCCACGGTGCCAGCGGCTGGCGTGATTGCCACCAGACCGGCGACAACACCCGAGGCGATACCCAGTGCACTTGGTTTGCCGTGAGTGATCCACTCGGCGAACATCCAGCCCAGTGCCGCAGCGCCGGTTGCGATCTGGGTCACCAGCATCGCCATGCCGGCCGTGCCGTTGGCCGCAGCAGCGGAGCCGGCGTTGAAGCCGAACCAGCCGACCCACAACATCGCGGCGCCCATCAGGGTGTAACCGAGGTTGTGCGGAGCCATCGGGGTGGTCGGGAAGCCTTTGCGCTTGCCCAGTACCAGGCAGGCAATCAGTCCGGCCACACCGGCGTTGATGTGCACCACGGTGCCGCCGGCGAAGTCGAGCACGCCCCAGTCCCACAACAGGCCGCCGTTACCGGACCAGACCATGTGTGCAATCGGTGCGTAAACCAGGGTGAACCACACGCCCATGAAGATCAGCATGGCGGAGAACTTCATCCGCTCGGCGAAGGCACCGACGATCAGCGCAGGGGTGATGATGGCGAAGGTCATCTGGAAGGTGATGAACACCGCCTCAGGGAACAGCGCCGCAGGACCGGTCAGGCTCGATGGCGTGACGCCGGCGAGGAATGCCTTGCCCATGCCGCCGACGAACGAATTGAAGTTGACGACGCCCTGCTCCATGCCAGTCGTGTCGAACGCGATGCTGTAGCCATAAATGACCCACAGGACGCTGATCAGACCAGTAATGGCGAAGCACTGCATCATCACGGAAAGAATGTTTTTGGACCGCACCATGCCGCCGTAGAACAGCGCGAGGCCAGGAATGGTCATGAACAGCACAAGGGCTGTCGAGGTCATCATCCAGGCGGTATCGCCGGAGTTTAGGACTGGGGCCGCCACTTCGTCTGCCGCCATAGCCAAGCCGGGCATTACGAGGGACAACAGGGCTCCTAGCCCTGCGAATTTACGCAGAGTCATATTGTTTTCTCCTGGGGCGTTGGGTTTGTGGCGGCTTAGATTGCGTCGGTATCGGTTTCGCCGGTACGGATGCGAATCGCCTGTTCCAGATTGACCACGAAGATCTTGCCGTCACCGATCTTGCCGGTGTTGGCCGCCTTGGTTATCGCCTCGATAACCCGATCCAGATCCTTGTCGTCAATGGCGACATCGATCTTCACTTTAGGCAGAAAATCGACCACGTATTCCGCGCCGCGATACAGCTCGGTGTGACCCTTCTGCCGACCGAATCCCTTGACTTCCGTAACGGTAATGCCCTGCACGCCGATCTCGGACAGCGACTCGCGCACGTCGTCCAGTTTGAACGGCTTGATGATGGCAGTGACTAGCTTCATGAAAACTCTCTCCCGAATTGGTGGACTTGCCCCAGGAAAACAAACCCGTCTCAAGTCTAAGCGCAGTGCCTGGCTTTGTAACGCATCGTCGGCCTTGAATGCCCGTCCGACTCCAGCTAACCACCCCGTACGAAACACTTCCCCCCCGTTTCGCCTGGCGCACTGCATTCGACACAGCGACTGCATCAGTGCATGGGTTGATAGTCACTAAGCAGAAAGCTTGCCATCTCAACAAAACCCATTGAATTCAATCTCTTGGCCAATACCACAAGCCACCGCCCTGAATTACCCGGGAACTAACGCACAACAACGGTGCGCCGCCGTCCGTCCGCATGCGCGAAAAACGTGCACTGGCTGGCTACCGGAATTGACTATAGACACTGCGTGATACACTGCCCGCCAATGTTTCCAGGACCTTTCCCATGCTCGCGCCCAAAGACTTCCTAGACGCCCTGACGGGCACCGCCTCCCGCCTCTTCAGCGGCGAAACCCCGCTGCCGAAAAGCGAAATCGAAAGCCAGTTCAAGGCGCTGTTGCAGAGCGGCTTCAGCAAGCTCGACCTGGTGAGCCGTGAAGAGTTTGATAGCCAGATGGTCGTGCTCGCACGCACCCGGGCACGACTGGAGAGTCTTGAGGCGAAGGTGGCAGAGCTGGAAGCGAAGCTCAATCCGCCAACCGAGTAACACCACCGCTCCCACTTTGAAACCCGATCTAATGTGGGATCGGTGGTGCGGCGATCCGACTTGCCGCATGTTCAAGAGCTGATGACGCGATCTCGATACCCTCGCGGCACATCGCTGTACCGCGAGCACAATCGACAGTCACCCGCAGTCCAGTACCCAGCCGCGACTATCAAGCATCGCGCTTGACCACGCGCCGGTGGCAATCTGCCGGGGTCAATATCTTGCCCGCTCTGGAACGAACCGTGATGATCTCGACCGGTTCCGACAGATCGTTGTCCAGCAGCACCGAATAACGCTCGCCCTTGCTGAAGAGGAAGCGCTCACCCCACTGGCGCATGCTGACCACTATGGGAAACACGGCGCGCCCCATCTCGCTCAAAACATACTCCTTGTAGGCACTGCCGTCGGATGCCGGCTGGATTTCGAATACGCCCAACTCGACCAACATCTTGAGTTTTACCGTAAGGATGTTTCTGGCGAGGCCAAGACGCTTCTGGAATTCACTGAAGCGGCGAACATCATCGAAAGCGTCGCGGATGATCATCAGCACCCAACGATCTCCGATAGCTTCAAGCGTGCGGGCCACAGGGCATTCACTTTGTGCCAGTAGCTGCTGTCTGGCCATGTCTCTCCAAATTTGAGGGATAGATCGTTTAAAAAAAGTCCTAACGTCAGACGAAAATATTTTGTAAAAGTAGTTGTAGATTAAAACTAGTTTTGTTAAAAATCAACGCATCGGTTTTGTTTAGAAACCACTTGGTTCCAAGGATGGAATGATGTCGCTGAACCCTCTAAAGCCTTCGAAAATGGGCGTAGAAGCCGAAATATCAGCTGGCGGAGGCACCACCCTGCCCCCTCAGGGACGTGCAGCCACCGGCTTAAGTCGTTACCAGACATTTCTCTTCGCCATCACCTGCGCCATGGCCGTGGCCAATGTCTATTTCGCACAACCGTTGCTGGAGTCCATGGCAGCCAGCCTCTCGGTTGCACCCGGCACTATTGGCGTGGTGGTCACTGCTACTCAAGCCGGATATGCGGTGGGGCTGCTTTTCATCGTCCCTCTGGGCGATCTGCTGAACCGCAAGAGACTGATTCTGACGCAGATGCTGCTGTCGTCCGTGGCTTTGTGCGCAGTAGGACTGGCCCAGGATTGGGGCATGCTGCTCGGCGCAATGGTGCTGGTCGGCTTGATGGCCGTCGTGGTTCAAGTGGTGGTCGCCTACGCTGCCACACTGGCGAGCCCGGACCAGCGCGGTCAAGCCATCGGAACGGTGACCAGTGGGGTAGTGCTGGGCATTCTGCTCGCCCGCTTCGTCTCCGGCGCGGTGGCCGACCTGGCCGGGTGGCGAGGCGTGTACTTCATGTCGGCAGCCTTGATGATCGGCATGGCGTTGGTGCTGTATCGAACCATGCCGGCATCGACAACGCCGCCAGCCAAAGGCAGCTACTGGCAGTTACTGCGTTCGGTCTTCCAGTTGTATCTGACAGAACCCACGCTACGAGTCAGAGGCACCTTCGCCCTGCTCATATTCGCTGCATTCAGCGTGTTGTGGACCGCAATGGTCCTTCCGCTTAGCGCGCCTCCGCTATCGCTGTCACATACCCAGATCGGCCTGTTCGGTCTCGCGGGAGTGGCGGGCGCACTAGCAGCGGCACGGGCCGGACGACTGGCCGACCAAGGCTTCGGCAATCGCACGACAGGCATTGCTCTGGCGTTATTGACTTTGTCCTGGCTGCCAACCGCGTTTGTTGAAAGCTCATTGCTGGCCATGGTGGTAGGAGTGGTACTGCTGGACTTCGCCGTGCAAGCGGTGCATGTGACCAACCAAAGCCTGATCTTCGCCGCACGGCCCGATGCACAAAGCCGCCTGGTGGGCGCCTATATGTGCTTCTACTCGGTGGGTAGCGGTGCGGGCGCCATAGCTGCAACTTACACTTATGCCAACTTTGGCTGGGTGAGCGTTTGCCTGTTGGGGGCTGCCATTAGTGGAATAGCGTTGTTGTATTGGTTGTATCTTGAGCTGACTCACCGATAACTTCAAAATTAACCAAGCCCCTCTCCATAGTTTATAAACTCTGGCGTAAAACTGTGTGCCTGCCACACGAATTTTAATATTGACATGAGGCATGTATGGCACTGCACACATTAACAATTACTTCGCATCAACTTGAATTCCAGCTACCGGTCAATGCGCCCTTCACGGACATAGAGTACGAAGCCGGAGGGAAAAACGTGATTCCTCTGGGGTGTCGCGTAGGGGCGTGTGGCGCCTGTCTGATCAGGGTTACATCAGGGATCGAGGCGTTGAATCCTCGGGATGACGATGAAGAGGCTTTTATCGAGGTTCTGGGTTACAGCGGCGAAGAATACCGGCTGGCCTGTCAATGCTTGATAAGAGGTGAAGTGGCCATTGATGTTATTGGCTAACCGTTGCAATTGAACTGTGGTTGTAATTAAAGCGTTTTAAACAAACTAAAAATAGAGGCTTGATTATGCTTAACCGTGTAAAGAATGTTGGCTATGGTGATCGCACTCCTTTTCTCAACGCCGCTGGCTCGGTGAATCTGCGCGCAGAAATCGACAAGATCATCGACGGGCAAGTAGAGCAATGGTACGAAACCGTACCTCAAGCCGCTCACCTGGAAGGCAAGGACGTAAACAGCCTGTACTACAAGCGTCATCTGATCGAAACCGCATGGCGTATCCGTCTGCTGCGGGTTGCCGAAGCAAAAGCGCTAGTGGAAGTGGCTAAGGTCAGCCCGGAAGCTGCGCAGATCTGGGCTCACTACGAGCAGGAAGAGATGCTCCACGACGACTTGTTCATTCAGGACCTGGAGCGTGTAGGCGTCAGCCGCGAGGAGTTCCTCGCCACCGAACCTTACCTGTCCACCAAACTGCTGGCCGGTTTCTTCTCTTACCTGCTGGACCATGAAGGACCGCTCGGCGTGGTCGCTTATTCCTACCTGGTCGAGTACGTCAACGTGAAGCTTGAACCGCGCAAGCTCGAAGCGCTCAAGTCTTCGATCGGCGAGACCAAGATTGTTGGCCAGGTTTCCCACTCGCATACCGACATCAATGATGACCACCCGGGTGAAGTCTGGGCGGCACTGCGCTTCCTGATCAAGGGCGAGCAGGACATCAATGCGCTGAAACGCTACCTCGAAGAGCACCAGAAGATCCTCGCGATGTACTTCAGCGAGCTGTACATCAACACCCTGGCCAAGCCGCAAGACAAGGCAGCTTAAGCCATGGAGCAGGCAATGAATTCAAACCGACCCGGTGTTCTGATCCTGAGCCACTGCGGCTTTTCTTTCCTGGAGGACTTGAAGGAGGAGCTGCATCGACGGCAGCTCCGGTGTTTCGTGCTGTCTTCATTGCCGCTCCCAGAACATGTGCCGTCCAGGCTGGAACAGATTCAGACCTGGACGGACCGGCTTTACACCACCGACTCTCACCAGTTGAGGCTCGAGGATGTACAGAATGCACTGCAGACCCTGCGCAAGTCCGGCGAGCAGGTCACGTGCTGCATCAGTGTATGGGAAGGCTATCGCCACCTGATGGCGGCGGCCAACGCTTCGCTCGGGACTTATGACATTGATGCCGGGCAGGCACTGGCACTGCGTAACAAGCTCAATGTGCGCAACCGACTCGCCGAGGCGGGCTTGTCGCAGGCTAACGCCCACGCGCTGACTGCACCTGTGCTGGAATTGCTGAAGGCGCAGGATCAGCGCTATTTCATCAAACCGATTCATGGGATTGCTTCCTACGCTGCATTTCCCATGCGCGAAGACACTACGTGGAATGCACTCGAAGCTCTGCGTCTGGCCTCTGCCGAAGACACGGTGTACGCGTCTGCGTTCAACGATGGACTGGCGTTCATGGCGGAGAATTACATCCCCGGCCACGAATTCAGTTTCGAGACTCTGCTGGTCGATGGTCAGGTCCATGTCGTGGCCATCCATGAAAAATACGAAGTGACCGAGACCGCCGAGACGGTGCTGGAGGACAGTTGCACCACGCCCCCGGTAAGCCTCGACCAGGCCCAGATCGTTGCAGGTCTGCACTGGCTCGAAAATGTACTGGGCTGCATGGAGCTCAAGTGGGGCTGCTATCACGTGGAAGCGCGCTTCACCGGGGAGCACTGGGACCTGATCGAAATCAATCCGCGAGTCGGCGGCAGCCTGATTTCTCACAGCGTCGAGGCTGTCACCCTCGGTCACAGCATGCTTTCACTGTGGTTGGACCTTCTGCTGGCCAGCCAGGACGATGCGCAGCCACGCAAAGAACTCGTGCAGCGCCTGGCTCAGTATGGCTGGCGTGCGGATGGCACCAGCGCACAGTCCGTGGCGACATTCTTTCGGGTGTATTTCGCGAAGCCGGGAACGCTGAGTTCAGTGACGTTGAACGAGTTGCCGCTCGCCCCGGTCGTGAAGCACATCCTTTTGAAAGCAGGCGATGTGATTCCTGCGCATGCCCGTGAAGTGTTCCTGGGTCAATTGTTGTGGACGTTCGAACGTGCCAGTCAGGCATCGGAGCTTAAACACCTGGCCAGCATTTCCGCTACAGCGCTGGATATCCGGTATCAGGCCCAAAGCCATTAAAAAATCGGCGAGCAATCGCCTGGAACATCACTGCTGTCCATGCCCCCCCGGATGAGGATGACGAACATGCCGCTGCGAGCGCCTGTATTGCTAATTGTGGACTACAACCTGAGCCGGATCGGCGATGTCCTGCACATGCGCGACTATGCGCGCAAACAGTGGGGTGCGCAGACCTGGCTGGTCAGGGCCAACCCCCAGGACCATGACAAGGACATCAGCGACAGAGTGATCGATGCCGATCCTCTGGATCCTGATTTCATCAGTCATGCACTGAGACAGCTGGGCGATGACGCTGCCAGGATCACAGCTGGAATGGTCTTTTCCGACAACGCGGTGGCCAGCGGTGCAGCGCTGCTTGAACGGCTCGGGCTGCCAGTGGACGAGGCAGAACTTGCGCTTGGAGCGTTTGACAAACTGGTGTACCGCATCGCCGAAAATCGCATCCGTCCCCTGCTGAACCAGCAGGGGGTGATGTTGCCGGACTTCGTGCGGATCGATTGTTTGAACGATGTGCGCAATTTTGCCGTCCGCCAGGAGCGCGGTTTCGTGATCAAACCCGCTTGCGAAGGCAACAACCGCGGCGTGGTGATGGTAGCGCCGGGAGGTGACTGTGAGCAGGCCTTTTCGGAAGTGGCGCCTTATCTTGACAAGGGCGTGCTGGCAGAGGCTTTCATCACGTTCACTCGCGAATACTCCTATGACGGGCTGGGGAGTCTGTGGTTCGTCACGGAGAAAGTCAGCGCTACCGGGCGCTACCCCGTGGAAGTGGCGCAGATCCTGCCTGCCCGCCTGAGCGAGGAAGAGCAACGTGCCATTCGAGTGGCGGGCGAGCACGTCAATCGACTGGTCGGCCAGCGCATCGGTCCGTTTCACAACGAAATCAAGCTCAGCGATACCGGCTACAAGACTGCAGTGATCGAGCCGAACCGTCGTCCCGGCGGCATGAAGATCTGGACGCTGGCGCAAGCCGTTCATGGTCTTGACCTGTATGCGGCCTGGGTTGACTCGGTCTTTGCCGGGCAAGTGCCGGATGTGCTGCCAGCCGCCACCTGCAGCGCCGCGACGGTGATGTTCGGTGTGCCTCGCGATGTGACGATCGACGTGGCCGAGCTGGGCGATATACAGGCACTGGTCCACCACGCGCTGGCCCTGGCGGCGCGGGCGTTGATCCTGACGAAGGAAAATATCGCCCTCATCGAGTGCGCGTGGATCGCTGGCGAGTCACGGCTGATCCATGCAATCCCCCGAGACAACAGCGACTTCGTGGCCCACGCATGCGTCGCGCTGCATGACCCGAGCGTCGACATCCGCGATCTGGTGAAGGTGCTGCGCGAGCAGTGGCTGGTCGTACTGGACCGCAGCCTGGCGTCCGAGCGTCTGTTCAAGGTTGCGTCCTGACTCCTATCTTTTACGCTTCGAGACCATTTTCATGAAAATTCTCATCCTTCATCGGGTGCCCTACCCGCGCATCGAGTATCACCGTGGCATCGACCATGAACTGCACGATGTCACGTACCTGGGAAAACAATCGGCGATCGATACGCTGCCGCCAGGACTGCGCTGCAACAGCGTAGTCCGGCCGGGGTCGGCCAGCGCCTACGATGAAGCGCTGCAGTGGCTGGCACAGTTTCCACAACGCTTTGACCGGATCATCTCGATGTCCGAGTACGAATTGCTCGACGCTGCGCGCCTGCGCGAAGCGCTGAATGTCGAAGGTGCTTCGCTGGAGATGGTGAACCTGGCGCGCAACAAGCTGGACATGAAAGCGGCGGTTCAGACCCGACAGCTGCGAGTACCACGCTTCATGTCGCTTGATCGCTACCTGGCACTTCAGGGCCGGGTACCGTGGCACGGGGCCACCGTGCTCAAGCCACACAGTGGCGCATCGAGCATGGATGTCAGCATTCACCAGCAGCCGGCTCGAACCTTTGATGAGATCAGTCGCAAGATCAGCGACCTGTCCTTGTGCATCGAAGATTTTCAGGTCGAAGAATACATCAGTGGTCCCATCCGCCATTTCGACGGCCTGGTACAGAACGGCCGGATCCTCACCATGCTTTCCAGCCAATATGTAGGTACGTGCCTGGACTACATGGAGCGCGGCCATCCTCTGGGCTCCTGGCACCTGGAGACCACCGCGCAGATGCAGGTATGGGTCAGCGCTGCGCTGGAAGCGGTGCAGATCCGCAATGGCGCGTTCCATCTGGAAGCCATCATGGAGGGTGACGAACCGGTGTTCCTTGAGGTGGGTAACCGGGTGGGTGGCGCCGATGTGGTAGCGACCTATGAGTTGGCCACCGGCATCCACATGCCGTCGCTGGAGTTGCGCATCCACATTGAGGGCGAACTGGACATCGCGCATCTGACCAAGCAGCAGCCAAACCTGGGCTTCGGCTGGTTTGTTTTCCCTGGGCACACTCACCCCGAGCGGATCTATCAAGGACTGCACGGCGCAGACGAACTGCGTGAAAACCCATTCGTCGTGCAGTGGAACGAACTGCAACCGGGCGCGCTCCTGCCGGGGCACGTGACTTATTCGGCCTTCGAGGCACCGCTGGCAGGCATCGTCAAGACAGCAGACCCGCAACAGACCCAGGCCTGGATGCAAGCGCTGTTTTCCCGAGTGAGCCTCGCCGAAAACCTGACTTCCGTAGCGTGACATTGCCCACCCTTATCAAGGCGACTCATCAATGAAACCACTGCACGTAGTGTTGGCTGTACTGATCACGGCAATATGGGGTGTCAATTTCTCAGTGATCAAACTGGGACTGGCCACCGTAGATCCGTTCATCCTGGCGGGCATCCGCTTCAGTCTCTGTGCGTTACCGGCGATCTTCTTCATCCGCAAGCCCGATGTGCCGTGGCGCTACATCATCGGATACGGACTGGTGTTCGGCATCGGACTGTGGGGCATGGTAAACCTGGGCATCAAGGCCGGACTCTCGGCAGGCATCGCCTCGCTGGTGCTGCAGTTCAGCGCGTTCTTCACCATCCTGCTGGGCGGGTGGGTATTCAAGGAGGCGCTGACCCGCTTTCAGGTGCTGGGCATGTTGATCGCATTCGGCGGGCTCTTGTGCATCATCATGATCAGCGATGGCTCGGTCAGCCTGCCTGGCGTGCTTCTGGTACTGGTTGGCGCGGCCTCATGGAGCGTAGCCAATATCATCAACAAGAAGGCCAGCACCAAGGATGTCTTTGGTTTTCTGGTCTGGTCCAGCGCCTTCGCGCCGATTCCGTTGTTCGCCCTCGACTACGCGGTGAACGGCAGCGCCGGCTATACCACGTTCGTCAATCAGGTCGACACGACCGCCGTGCTGTCGATTCTGTTTCAGGTCTACCCCAATACCCTGTTCGCCTACTGGATATGGAACTCGCTGCTCAAGACCTATCCGGTTTCGACGGTAGCGCCACTGTCGTTGTTGGTGCCGATCTTCGGCATGCTCGGTTCTGTTTTCGTATTCAACGAAAGTGTGCCGCCGAGCAAAGTACTGGCGGTGGTTCTGATCGTGCTCGGCCTGGCCGTCGGCCTCTATGGACAGCGCATTTTCAATGCTATGTTCGCGCGTCCTGCGCGCACTTCAATATGAATCGACAGGGAGTTGATATGAGTCTGGGAAGACGTGAATTCGTGGGTGCGGCTGTTGGCGCGACCCTGGTTGGAGGCAGCATGATCGCAGGCGTGGCGGGTGCACAGGTGGGTAACAAACCTGTTCAGGATGATTTGGTAGCAGCGCTGGACCCCAACGACTGGGCGTCCGTGCGGGCGCAGTTCAAGCTGTCGCCAGAGTTCGTACACATTTCCAACTTCTTTCTGGCCTCCAACCCCAAGCCCGTGCGCGACGCGATGGCCCGCCACCGGCAGGCATTCGATGAAAACCCCTATACCTACCTGGAGGACAATATGTTCGCCAGACCCGAGGACATGGTTTGGCGCAAGGTCTGCGCAACGGCGGCAGACTATACCGGTGGACGGGCTGAGGACATCGCACTGACAACCAGTACCACGCAGGGCCTGGCGCTGGTCTACAACGGTCTCAAACTGGCACCAGACCAGGAAATCCTGACGACAAACCACGAGTGGTACACCCACGACGAGGCCATGCGCCTGGCTGTCGTCAAATGGGGCGGGAGCGTGAGACGGATTGACCTTTACGAACGGCCCGAGGATGTCAGTGTTGACGCAATCGTCGGCCGAATTGAAGCAGCCATCAGGCCCTCGACCCGGATCCTGGCAATGACCTGGGTGCATTCGGGTACCGGCGTGCGTTTACCGCTGAAGGAGATCGGGGCACTCGTGGCGCGAGTCAATCAGGATCGCGCCGAGGCAGACAGAATCATCTATGTGATCGACGGCGTACACGGCTTCGGTTGTTCCGAGGCGCAGATTGCCAGCCTGGGTTGCGACTTTTTCTGCGCAGGGACGCACAAGTGGATCCTTGGCCCGCACGGTACGGGCCTGGTCTGGGCTCGTGAAGGTCAATGGGCACAGATCATGCCGACCATTCCTACCATCATGGCAGCCGAGCCCGCTAATGCGTGGCGACAACAGCGCGATCCTCAGGGAGATACACAGGCTGCCTGGGTCAGTCCCGGAGGATTCCTGGCGTTCGAAAACCAGTGGGGCGTGATCGAGGCATTCGAGTTCATCAAGCAGATCGGCCGCAAGCGCATTGCTGACCGCGTCGCTGAACTCAATGGACAGCTGAAGGAAGGATTGTCGAAGCTGCCCGGTGTGCACCTGCACACGCCCCAGTCTGCGCAGTTTTCCGCGGGAATCGTCTGCTGTGATGTAAAAGGCCGGGACCCTAAAGAGGTGGTGGCCAAGCTGAAGGCGCAGAAGATCATCGCCAGTGCCACGCCCTACCGCAATTCGACGGTGCGGTTCTCGGCCGGGATCATCAACACGCCGCAAGACATCGACAGGACCCTCAGAGTGATGCGCACTCTGGTCTGACGCCCAGTCCTGGTCGACGTCAGCCTCATGCACTTGCACAACGCTAGTGCAATCGCTGGCGTCAGCCATTCAATCAAGAATCGCCGCGTACTCAAGGGCAAGGATCGATTACATGAATGAACGACAAGTCATGATGAAAAGCACTTCAAAAGAGCTGGCCATGTTCCTGGTCTGCTCGACGGTTTATCGACTGTTTTCCGGCGCGCTGCTGGTCTCGTTGACGTGGACCATCCTCAATCAGAACGAAGGCGATTACCTGCCGTTGGCGCTGGCCATTTTCTGCTCGTTCATACCGGCCTTTGTCACGCCCGTGATGATCAAGCGCCTGTCGAGCCGAATGAACGGTCGCCAGATGAGCAGCTGGTTTCTGATGTGCCTGACCGGCCTCGCCCTGGTATCCGGAGTGTCCAGAGACTTCACGATCGGCCTGCTGATCACCAATCTGTTTGTCTGGCTGATGATCATGGCGCTCGAGGCCAGTCTGGATATGTGGTTCACCCAGATTCAACGTGGCATGGATGAAACGAAGGTGCGCCGGATCAGCGGTGCAACCACTGCCACCAGCCAGGCAGCCCTGATGATTGGCCCTTTGCTCGCGGCGGGCCTGATGCCGATTCTGACCGGTATGGGTTTTTCAATTCTGCTGTGCGCCGGCTTCTTGTTGGTTGCAGCCATCTGTTACACGCGCGACAGTCTACCGGTGCTGGCGCAGGAGGCTGGCGAAGCAGCCGCTCCAGCCAGGCTTCCGCTGACGTTGTTTGTGCCGATGGTACTGATCTGGCCAATCCTCGGGGCGTTCAACTTTATGCTGCCCGTCTATGTGTCGAGCCACGGCTGGGCGCTGTTTGAACTTGGTGTGCTCGATGCGGTGTTCGGCATGGGCATGGCGCTGATCGGGGTACTGGTCATCATTGCCAATACCGGTCGTAACCTGTTGGCTTATCTCTCAGCCCTGATCGCGCTTGCGGTGATTTCCACGTCTATGTGGTTGCTGATGCCAGACACTTTGATACTGAAAGCACTGAGCCTGTTGATTCTCGGTATGGCTTTCGGCGGTGCGCGGGTGCATATCCGTGTCGCCATCGCCTGCCGCTATAGCGAGGCCGCGGTGGGCGCGTATGTCAGCCGGGCGAATGCCTTGGCCACGCCGGTGCTGCTGTTGATCCTCAGCCTGCAATTGGCAATGATCGAGAACGCCTGGCTGCTTCCTTTCCTGCTGGTCACATTGACCGTCACTCTGTTGCTGCAGACATCGGCGACCCGCTTTGCCCGAGGGCATACGCGCGTCGAAACAGTGGGCGCCTGAAAAGTCGCCCTGCATTTCATCTGACAGCTTCGGGAAGGGAGTTTCGAGATATACGCGCGGGTAATGTGTAGCCCTTGCCGAGGTTCCCCGGGGCTCGGCCCGCGCCGTGGTTTGAGCCACTAACGGGGCATCCGGTCAGTTTCGGCGATCTGCACATCGTGGTTTGATTGCAGATTCAGCCAGAATTCGGGCGTGGTGTTCAGGTGAATGGAAAGCTTCTTGGCCAGATCAGGGCTGACGCCTACGCTCTGCGCCACCAACTCACGCATTTCACAGCCACCGTAATACCCAACGGCTCAAGAAACTCCTTTTCAAGGATTTCGCCGGGATGAATCGGCCGCATTCCATTTGTATGCATTTCCCCTCCTGAGGGCTTGATCTGCTGTGAGCATAAGCAGCGCCCTCTAGCGCACAAGAGCGTCCGTGTGCTTTAGCCGACGTCCTTGATGCTTCTCGGCTCAGTCCTACAAATACTAATGTCTATGCAGCCAATACCAGCCCCGACGCAACCTATGCAGCTGCCGAAGGCTGCGCCAGCTGCTACATATCATGCGAACCAGCAATATCTTGCGAAGGTTTCCCTCCTCTCCGGCCAGACTCCACGACTACCCTTCAAAAATCCGCAGGAAGCGGCCCCCGTACAGCTCAAGGAACGACCATGTCCCTCTCCATCGTCCACAGCCGCGCCCAGATTGGCGTGGATGCGCCTGCCGTCACCGTTGAAGTCCACTTGGCCAACGGTTTGCCCTCGCTGACCATGGTCGGTTTGCCGGAGGCGGCGGTGAAGGAAAGCAAGGATCGGGTGCGCAGCGCGATCATCAATTCGGGGCTGCAATTCCCGGCGCGGCGCATCACGCTGAATCTCGCCCCTGCGGATTTGCCGAAGGACGGTGGCCGGTTTGATCTGGCGATTGCCTTGGGGATTCTATCCGCCAGCGTGCAGGTGCCGACGTTGACGCTGGACGATGTGGAATGCCTTGGGGAGTTGGCGCTTTCAGGCGCGGTGAGGGCAGTTCGGGGTGTATTGCCGGCAGCACTGGCAGCGCGCAAGGCTGGACGGTCGCTGATGGTGCCGCGCGCAAATGCCGAGGAAGCGTGCCTGGCCTCGGGCTTGAAGGTGATTGCAGTAGATCATCTGCTGCAAGCGGTGGCGCACTTCAACGGTCACACGCCCATCGAACCTTACGTGTCGAATGGCCTGCTGTACGCCAGCAAACCCTATCCCGACTTGAATGAAGTCCAGGGCCAGCTCTCGGCCAAACGCGCCTTGCTGATTGCGGCAGCGGGCGCTCATAACCTGTTGTTCAGCGGTCCGCCCGGTACCGGAAAAACACTGCTGGCCAGCCGTTTGCCAGGGCTGTTGCCGCCGCTGGCGGAAAGCGAAGCACTGGAGGTGGCGGCGATTCAATCGGTCGCCTGTTGCGCGCCGCTGAGTCATTGGCCGCAACGACCGTTCCGCCAGCCTCATCACTCGGCATCCGGCCCGGCATTGGTAGGCGGCGGTTCGAAACCGCAACCTGGCGAAATCACCCTCGCCCATCACGGCGTTCTATTCCTCGATGAACTCCCGGAATTCGATCGCAAGGTGCTGGAGGTTTTGAGGGAACCGCTGGAATCCGGCCACATCGTGATTTCCCGCGCCAAGGATCGCGTCAGGTTTCCGGCCCGCTTTCAATTAGTGGCCGCGATGAACCCGTGCCCCTGTGGATATCTTGGCGAACCCAGCGGCAAATGCAGTTGTACGCCGGACATGGTCCAGCGTTACCGCAACAAACTGTCGGGGCCGTTACTGGATCGAATCGACCTGCACCTGACCGTCGCTCGGGAAGCCACGGCGTTGAATCCTGCTCTGAAACCCGGTGACGACACCGCTACCGCCGCAGTACTGGTTGCCGACGCACGAGAGCGACAACAAAAACGCCAGGGGTGCGCGAACGCTTTCCTTGATCTGCCGGGCCTGCGCAAACACTGCAAGTTATCCACAACCGACGAAACCTGGCTGGAAACGGCGTGTGAGCGGTTGACCTTGTCGCTGCGAGCGGCCCATCGACTGCTCAAAGTCGCACGCACTTTGGCGGACCTTGAACAAGTCGACGCTATCACTCGCGAGCACTTGGCCGAGGCGCTTCAATACCGGCCAACCACAAACTAGCCGGGATTATTCTTTGCCGAGGTCCACCAACGGTGTAGGCCTCACCTCAGTCTCCCGTCCACCTTGAATATCACTCACCCGCTTCAGAGCCTTATCCACAGCCCCCTTATCCGCCAGCAAGCTGTACCTGATCTGAAACTGCTTCTGCTCTTTAACCCCAATCGTCGGCACCAAGCCAATCGGCCGCTGATAACGACGGTTGTAAGAAAAACTCGTCCCCGGCTCCAACCCGGTCACATATCCCTGCCCTTGCGTATCGGTGTTCTTCCACAACGAAAATACGGGCAACTGCTGAGTATTAAACCCAACCGACACCCCAAGGCTCCCAGCCTTGTTATGCAACACGGTCAACGTGTCCCCTTTGGCATCGCCATAAGGCACAACGTTATAAACCGTTTCGTCATAGTCCTTGGTCGGCGCGCGATAGGTCTGCCAATCCGCCAGATCCCCTTTGGCCTTGTCGTTGAACGGCGACACCTGTTTGACCGGCGCCACAAATCGGGCGCCCTGTTCAAGGAACGGCGTACTGAAGTTACTGTGGTAAAGCGCCTGGTATTCCTTCGGATAATCACCGTTGTTGGTCAGGGTGTCATTGATGGCAAACGCGACGCTTCCGGGCTCAGTGACCAGCTCAGTCATCACCGAGAAATCGACTTTCTTGAACGCCTGCTCTTTGAGTTCGCCACGCAGGCTGATCGCGTAAGGCGGTTTTTCATCAATATGCAGCGTGACTTTGCTGGCCGGGATGTTGGCGGCGCGGCCATGCAGGGTCAGCAGTTCGCCGTTGTCCATGCCAGGATGGCCGACCCATTCGTAGCCGCAGCGAGTGACGAGTTCGTTGAAGCCTTCCAGCCAGCCCAGACCGCCACGACCGTTGAGTTCAATGAAGGACGGATTGACCACGTCCTTGACCGGCGAATCCCAGCCCATGCGCACATTACCGACCGACGCCTGCAGGACGTTCATCCCACGAGTCGGCACCACCGAGAGTTTCATCGTGCCGTTATCGATGTCGACGATGCTGACGCCCTCTTGCCGACCGCCGTGCAAGGTACGAAGGGTCACGGAGAAGGGTTGGTCGGTCTTCACACCGAGTTGCTGGCTGGTGATCTGCCAGTTTTGCGCGGCTTTGTCGCTGTCGAGCAGGACGAAATCCCAGGCCATGGCGTGGGAGGCGGACAGCGCGCCAAGGGCGACGAGGAGTTTGAGCGGGGTCATGGGGAAAGCCTTTCTTGGAGTTGTGCATTTTTTATAGCGCTGATGAAACGATTCAGCAAGCTTAAAAAAACTTACACCCGAGCCTTCCCAAGCCAATTAAAATTGACCTTATGCAACCTCCGCACGCTTACGTTAGTCTCATAAGGTTTGAACCTCCTGCAGATTGACGGCGATATCATGATGACATTAAGGTCGCCCGCTTAATGCAGGAGCAAGCACAGACATCTTTGTCTGTCATTTTTGCGCAACGGATCGTATGGAGTTTGAATGCGCGGGGCACTATTACGCAGCGGTAAGAGCGGGTCATTCACTGCCCTCGGCGAAACAGGTCAACCGGTCTACCGGGCAGCCCTGCAATTGCGCGAAGCCATTCGCCGCAAGAATCCCGATTTGGTCGATCATCTGGCCATCCCTCAAAGCGATGAACTCGGCAACCAGATCGATTGGTACAGCGCCCTCGACGGCGATGTGATTCCGTGGAGCAGCGCGACCGAAGAAGAACGCGCCCCTGCCCGCCGCCAGCTTGAAGCCCTGAAGACCGCGCTCGAAGAATTGAGCCAGCGTTTCCTGGGCACTGATTCCGGCGAACAGCAGCAAGGCGACAAAGCCGTGTTCGGCAAGTTGCTCAAGCGCGTCATTCATATCCCTGACGAAAACTTCGTGTACCTGGTGCAAGGCAAACCGGTGCTGACCTTTTGGGGTTTCGAGCACGCAGGTACCGACCTCAATCGCGATCCCCTGCACTGCCTCTATCAGGTTCCGCCGCTGCCACCCGTAGTCGAAGCGCCTGTTGTTGCGCCCATCGTGCCGGTGGTGGCTCGTCCGTGGTGGCGGCGCTGGTGGTGGCTGTTGCTGCTGCCGCTCCTGCTGCTTTTGTGGCTGTTGCTCGGCCTGCGCGGTTGCGTCCCGATTCCGTTGGTGGCGGTAGATTTGCTGCCTAAGGGCGTCGTGCCGGTGGAGAAACAATTGGAAGAGCCACCACGGACCGGCAATGTCACGACGCTCAATGGCGTCCCCGTGACCGGCACTGTCGTAGGTACCACCAACGGCACCGGCGCCGACACTGCAGTGACTGGAACACAGGGTGTGGAAGCGCCGGACGTCGAGGGTAACGAGGCTGACGCAGCGCCCGCCGACTTGACCAAAGACCCAGCCAAAGACCCGGCAGCCGAAAACAAAACCGTGCCACCCGAAAACAAAACCGCGCCGCCGGATGTCACATCGCCCGAAGCAGAAAAATCCGCCGCCGCAAAAAACGGCCCGCCCCTGAGCATCCCGCCAGACGCCGCCGACGGTGCCGCCAGGTTTCTCGATGGTCAGTACAGCGCAGGCGCCGGGATACAGGACCGCCGGACCGGCAAGCCGCTGCGTCTGGAATACCAGCTCAAGGACGGTAAGGGCCAAGTCACCGTACACCAGGCCGACGGCTCGAAATGTAGCGGGCCGGTGAGCGCTACTATGAAGGGTGGCAGCCTGGCCATCGACAGCCAGGGCCAGGCCGTTTGCGGCGACGGCAGCACTTACGACATGCCCAAGATCAACTGCCGCAAAGGGGCGACCACGGTCGCGGACTGCACCGGCGGTTACGGAAAAGATCAATTCCCCATGTCCATGCGGCACGTGGGCGAATAAAAACGGAATAACCTGACATGTTGCCTGAAGTCACACAATTCGAAGACACCGTCACGCTGGTCAGCGACACCGGCATCCAGTTCATGGATTTCGCCCTGCGCCTGGATCCCCGCAAGGAACCGGCGGGCGAGTTCGCACCGATGATCAGCGGGCTGATCTGCCGCTTGGCGTACAACGAAGAGAAAGACTTCTTTTTCTACGAGCCCGAACCGGAAAAGGTCGAAAAGGCCAAACCTGCGTTCAGCGTCGACATGAAAAGCAGCCTCGATTTGCTCGACGGTATCTGGCTGCCGACCCCGTTTTTCCRCTTCATGCCGCCACATCGCTTCGATGAAGGCCCGACCAACTGGTCGCGCATGCGTCTGGTGAAACTGGCGACACCCGACATCGACGGCAACACCCACCGCCTGACGATGGCGTTCGACAGCCGCGTCATGCCCAAGCGTGACGGCACTGCTTACCTGGCGCCAAACGAAGAAGACATCAGCTCCGGCGTGTCTTTCAAACTGGCGACCAAGGCCAGCGAAACCCGCTGGTTCCTGGCGCAGCCGTGGGTCAACGAGTGGCTGCTCGAAGTGTTCAACGAGGGCAATGCCCACCGTTCGCGCGCAGAGCTGGACATCGATATCCGCGCCAACTATCACCTGGCGCACTACCTCAACTTGCTCAGCCTGTTGAGCAAACCGTCGGCGGCCCAACAATCGACGGCCCGGGCGAAAGTTGAAATCCCCGAACTGAAAGTGGTCGCCAACGACAGCAATGGCCTGGTCAAACCGATTCCTGTGGACCTGGTGCTGGACGTCGGCAACTCGCGCACCTGCGGCATCCTGATCGAAAACCACGGTCAGGCCGGCTCCGGGCTGAAGCAGAACTACGTGCTGGAACTGCGCGACCTGATCACCCCCGAACACACCTACAATTTGCCGTTCGAAAGCCGCGTGGAATTCGCCCAGGCGTACTTCGGCAAGGACCACTGCTCGGTCAAGAGTGGCCGTCACGATGCGTTCCAATGGGCGACGATTGCCCGTGTCGGCAATGAGGCCAGCCGTCTGGCCAGCCGTCGTCGCGGCACCGAAGGCTCCACTGGCCTGTCCAGCCCGAAACGCTATCTGTGGGACGAAAACGCCTATGGCCATGGCTGGCGCTTCAACTGCTCGTACATCAAGACCGATAACGAGCCGTACGCCACCGCCGCGCCGTTCTCGCATCTGATCAACGAAACCGGCGAGGCGCTGTACAGCCTCGAGGAAGACGATCGTCTGCCGGTGTTCATGCCGCGTTATTCGCGCAGCTCGCTGATGACCTTCATGCTCGCCGAAGTGCTGGCCCAGGCGCTGTCGCAAATCAACAGCCCGGCCCAGCGCTCGCGTCAGGGGCACACCCGCGTGCCGCGCCAGCTCAACAGCATTACCCTGACCGTGCCACCGGGCATGCCGCAGGCCGAGCGCAGCATCCTCAACGAACGCATGCTGCAAGCCATCGGCCTGGTGTGGAAAAGCCTCGGCTGGCATGCCGGCGAGGAAGATCCACATCAGGATCAGGCCGTCAGCCCGCGCACGCCGATCCCGAGTATCCGCGTGGAATGGGACGAAGCGTCCTGCGGCCAGTTGGTGTACCTGTACACCGAGGTCAACGAGAACTTCGCCGGTCATCCGGAGGAGTTTTTTGACACCATCGCCCGGCCGGACAAGACCGACCGCCAACGCATCACCCTCGCGACCATCGACATCGGCGGCGGCACCACCGACCTGGTGATCACCGACTATCGCCTTGACCGCGCGGGTAATACCGGCAGCGGCAGCAACGTGCACATCGTGCCCGAACAGCGTTTTCGCGATGGCTTCAAAGTGGCCGGCGACGACATCCTGCTGGACGTGATTCAGGACTTCATCCTGCCGAGTTTCGAAAAAGCCTTGCAGAACGCCGGCGTGAAAGCCCCGGATTCGCTGATGTCACGGCTGTGTGGCGATGAATCGGTCAGCGCCCAGGACATGATCCTGCGTCAGCAATTGAACCTCCAGGTGTTCGCCCCGCTGGGCCTGGCGCTGCTCAAGGCGTACGAGCATTACGATCCGCAGGTCCCGCAAGAAGTCACCCCGCAAAGCTACCGCCAATTGCTCGGTGACAACGCGATCAGCAAGACCGTGCTCGACTACGTCAACGCCGCCGTGCGTCGCGATGTCGGCAGTCAGAGTGGTTTCGACCTGTATGCCGCGCCGATCAGCTTCGACCTGCAAAAGCTCCACGCCGCGTTCCTCAACGACCAGATCAACATCACCAAAATCCTTGGTGCGCTGTGTGAAGTGGTCGCGCAGTACCCGTGCGATGTCTTGCTGCTGACCGGCCGCCCTTCGCGCCTGCCCGGCATCCAGGCGTTCATTCGCAAGGTGTTGCCGCTGCCACCGGGGCGCATTCTGGCGCTGCAAAACTACCGCACCGGCGGCTGGTATCCGTTCCACAAGAACGGCCGGATCGACGACCCGAAAAGCACCGCATCGGTCGGCGCCATGCTCTGCCTGTTGTGCGCCAACCACAGCGTGCCGAACTTCTACTTCCGGGCATCGGCGCTCAAGCCGTATTCGACGGTCAAGCACATCGGCGTCATCGACCTGAACAACGTGATCAAGGATGCTGACGTGCTGTACCGCGACATCCAGTCCGAAGACTACAAAATCAAGCTGCCTGAAATTGGCGTTGGCGACGCCGCCGACACGCCGCAGCTGGAAATGCGCGGCGATCTGCGCCTCGGTTTCCGCCAGTTGGCCGCTGACCGCTGGGCCGCCTCGCCGCTGTACACCTTGCGGTTCACCAAGGCGGGTCGGGAGAAGTTTTCCCGGGCAATCGGTGAAAACGGCAGCGCGCCGCTGCTCAAGGTGCGGTTTGAGGTCAAACCGGCAGACAAATACACGCGCAAGCAGGATCTGGTCAGCGACCGCCTCTCGGTCCGCGACATCGAATCCAACAGCAACAACGTCAACTTCAACCCGCGCAGCGACCTCGAGCTGGAACTCAACACCATGCTCGACGCCGGCCTGAGCGAGACCAAGTACTGGCTCGACAGTGGAAGTGTGAAACGCAAATGAAAGACCTGACCCCCGATCAAACTCAGCTCTCTGCCAGTTGGGCCGCTGTTTATGAAGGCGCCGGTCAGGCGCTGGACTGGATCAGCCAAACGCGCGGCAATGCGCCGCGTCTGGACAGCGAAGCCGACAACCTGAACATCCGCCTGCACCGCGCCCGCAACCTGGCCCAAAGCCTCGGTCGCGTGGCCTGCACGCCGATGACCATTGGCTTTTTCGGCTTGTCCCAGGCCGGCAAGTCCTACCTGATTTCGGCCCTCGCCGCCGGTCAGAACGGCAAACTGGAAACCGATTTCGGCGGCCAGCACCTGGACTTCATCAAGCACATCAACCCGGTGGGTGGTGGCAAGGAAGCCACCGGCCTGGTAACGCGCTTCAGCCGTCGGGCGACGGAAAGTCAGGACAAGGACTTCCCGGTAGAACTCACGTTGTTCAAGGAAATCGAGCTGGCAAAGATTCTCGCCAACGCCTGGTTCAAGGATTTTGACCTTGAACGGATTTCCTACGAGATCGACGAAGAGCGCATCCAGCGCGTGCTCAAACCGTTCGAAGGCCGCGAAACCGGGCCGCTGCAAACGGGGGTCAATGCTGACGATCTGGTGTCGCTGTGGGATTACCTGCGCGACAACTTCCGCAACTCGGTGAAGAAGCTTGAGCACCTGTACTGGCCCAAAGCGTTGCAATTGGCGCCACGCCTGAATTTCCAGGAACGGGCCGAGCTGTTTTCGATTCTCTGGGGCGAGCAAAGCGAGTTGACGCGCGTGTACCAGCAACTGGCCGGCGCGCTGCACAAGCTGGGTCTGCCCGAGACCGTGTTCGCACCGTTGAAGGCCTTGGTGAGTTTCGAAAACGACACCTACAGCCAGCGCGACAGCATCATGAACGTCGACATTCTCGAACGCTTCGGCAGCCCGTTGGACTTGCCGATTGAAGTTCGACCACTGGTTGGCGATCGCCTGCAAAACAGTCAGGCGATTGCGGTCGCGCAACTGGCGGCACTGACCGCCGAAATGACCTTCCGCCTGATCGAAGCGCCGGTGGATGACATCGTCAATCAGGTCGACCTGCTGGATTTCCCCGGTTATCGCGGGCGCCAGAAACTGCACGAGATCGCCGATTCCAACGACCCGCAATCCACCGCCAAGGACAACTCCGTTTCCCAGCTGATCCTGCGCGGCAAGGTCGCCTACCTGTTCGAACGCTACACCGACAACCAGGAAATGAACGCGCTGGTGGTCTGCACCGGCTCGACCAAGCAGAGCGACGTCAACGACGTGGGCCCGGTACTCACCCGCTGGATCGAAAAGACACAGGGCGCCGACTCGGCCGCTCGCAGCAAGCGCGATACCGGTCTGATCTGGGCGCTGACCATGCTCGATCTGCGCATTACCAACTCCCTCAGCCTGACACCGGATCAGTACGACGAGAGCTGGAACGGCATGGTCAAGCTGACCATGCTGGAGCGCTTCGGCAGCCTGAGCTGGATGAACGACTGGGCCGGCACACCGTTTCAGAACACCTATCTGGTGCGCAAACCGCGTATGGACGCGGCGTTCATCGGGCAGGACGCGACCGGTGCGGAAACCGGCCTCAATGCCATCTATCAGGAACGTGTCAGCGCGCTGGGCACCAGCTTCGCCAGCAACGCTCTGGTGTGCAAACACATCAAGAACCCGGCCAACGCCTGGGCAGAAATGCTGCGCAACGATGACGGTGGCATCAGCCACTTCAGCGGCAGTTTCAAAGGCGTGGCCAATATCGAATTCAAATTGCAGCGCATTCGCGAGCAATTGAGCGAGTGCCTCGAAGGCCTGACCACTCATGGTCTCAGCACTTGGTACCACGCAGACGGGGACGGTGCCGCAGCCGCCAAGAAAGCCAAGGCGCAAATGATTTTGACGGGCCTGGGCCGTCGCCCTGCGGTGCTTGGCGAATTGATCGATCAACTCGACATGCCGAGTGAAGAGGTGCGCGACCTGTACCTCAGCGGCGTGTACGAAACCGATGACGAGCCGGCCGTGAACGACGAACCGACTGCCCCGACACCGAGCCAGAGCCTGTACGGCAACGACGCCGGTTTCGATTTCGACTTCAGTGACGACCTGAGCCACGATGCGCCAGTCAGCAGCAAAACCGGCACCCCGGCGCCCGAACTGCAAAGCAACGAGCACCGTTTTGCCAAAGCGGCATTCAAGGCCTGGATCGCGCACCTGCGTGAACTGACCACCCGGCAAAGCCTGCTCAACCTGCTGGGGCTGGAAAAGGCCTTGCTGGAAGCGGTGGTCGATGAACTGATCACCGCCGGCTATCGCCAGGACTTGCCGGGGCAACTGAGCCGCGCCGTCCTCAAACGTGCACAGAGTGGCGCGCGGCGCGATCAACTGGTCGAACGCCAGGTACTGGAAGTGCAACGTGTGCTGCGCGATTTCGTGTCCTGGTTCGGCTACCTCCAGAAGCCGGTGAGCGAGCGTCCGAACAGTCGCGCCGGTGCCAAGGAGCCGTTGTTTTCGTTCTACACCGACATTAGTCCGGGACAAGTCCCCATGCTGCCGGCGCAACCGGCGAATCAGGCGCAGCGGTATCTAGGCGACTGGCTCTCGGGCTTGGCCTACATCACGCAGGACAATGCCGGCCATGGTGCCGGACGTGAAATCACCCCTGAACAGAACGAACGGCTGGGCCAAGTGCTCACAGCCTTCGCAGCGAGATAAGCAATGCCAATTCGTGTCGACCTGCTCGCGTTAGAGCCCAATGTGCCTGGCCAGGCCCGCCTCACTGTGAAGAAATGGCAGGGTGGCGAGGAACAGCTGGAGTTTTCCATTCAGCGCAACCAGGACGGTTTTTACCTTCAGGACCACAAGGCCTGGAGCAACAATCCATTCTGGTTCAAGGTCTCGCGTTTCAACCTCACGGCCAACGGCGAAGCTTTGGAAACGCAGGTCGGCCCGGACGTGGTCGACCCGCTGCTGGAAGGCGGCGCCAACTCGCAATTCCAGATCGAACTGCGCGAACAGAACCACGGTCATGCCGATAAAGGTGTGGTTCGCCCGGGCGTTGGTTTGCTGCCGTCCACGGCCGGCGGCCAGACACGCTCGACTTACGGCGGTGCCGAACTGACGGCACCGAGCGCACCGGCACCGGAGATCCCGGAGATCCCGGAGATGCCTGAACTGATCCTGTCCACCGCCGAGCCAGAAGTGGAGTTGGAGTCGGTACTCACCGAGCCCGACTACACGCCGCCTCCCGCACCGGTGAAGAAAAGCAACAAAGGCCTGATCGGTCTGTTGATTGTCGTGTTGTTGCTGGCAGCGGGCGCCGGATTCTGGTTCTACAAACGTCCCCCGGCCCCTGCGGTTGCAGCCACTGCCGCCGCACCCGCCGGCGCCGACGCTCAAGCCTGCACCCTCGACAGCATGAACAGCCTGCCCGAGTTGACCTTCGTCCAGACCTGCATCAAGGCAGCGCCCGACAGTGCCAAGTTGCTGGAGATCATCAACCAGGCCAAGGCCGGCAAGCACTGCGGCGTCGCCCAGCGCCTGTATGCCAACCGTGCCCAGGCCGGTGACGCGCTGATCGCCAACGCCTATGCCCGCGAATACGACCCTAAATACCTGAAGGCCAGCGAGTGCTTCCCGACCGCGGACAACGCCACCGCCGCTTATTGGTATGAAACCATCCTCACCCAGGACCCGAACAACGCCGAAGCCAAGCAGCGCTTCGAGGAGTTGCAGAAGTGATGCGCTCGCCCATGAGTCGATTCCTGCTGAGCGGTGCCGCATTACTGGCGCTGTGCATCAGCCCGCTGTCCCAGGCCGAAGACAAACCGCTGATCCAGGCCGGTAAAAAGACCCTGTTCCAACGCGTGCTGACCACGCCCGGCTGCAAAATAAGCCCGAAGGCGGGCGGTGCCGAAGGTGACGCACAACCAGTCTTTAGCCGCTTTTATGTGTACGAGCGCGCGCAAGCAAACAACGCCGAGTGGCTGAAAGTCGGCCCTGACAGCTACGGCAAAACCATTGGCTGGCTGCCTGCCAGCTGCACCACCGACTGGAAGATGCAACTGACGCTGGCCTTCACCAACCCGGCCAACCGCGACCGATTGCTGTTTTTCAAGGACCGCGCCACCGTCGAAGGCATCCTTGATGCGCCGGACCCGGTCAGCAAAGTCGCGCCGCTGCGGGCCACGCTGAAAAAGGGCCAGCAAGCACCGGGCGTACTGGCTGAAGAGCCGGAATACTTCGTCGACCTGCAAAAGCAGTTCTACCTGCTGCCGGTGCTCAGTGGCGAAGAAGTCATGACCGAAAGCGGTTTCCGCACGCGCCTGCTCAACGTCGCCTCCGTCAGCAAGCCGGATGACAAGAACGCCAAGGGCGGTGCTGCAAACAGCCCTGCCGGCAGCAAGGAAGCCGAAGACAAAAAGGCCAACCAGCTGAAGGAATTCAGTGCGGCCGTGGTATTTGTCATCGACTCGACGATCTCGATGGACCCCTACATCGACCGCACCCGCGAGGCGATCCGCAAGGTTTACCAGAAGATCGAAGCGCAGAATCTCGGCAAGCAGGTCAAATTCGGCCTGGTGGCTTTCCGCTCCAACACCCAGGCGGTGCCGGGGCTGGAATACACCACCAAGATGTACGCCGACCCGACGAAGGTGAAAGACAGCGCCGACTTTTTCGCCAAGATCGCCGACCTCAAACAAGCCACCGTGTCGAGCAGCAGCTTTGATGAAGACTCGTTTGCCGGCGTAATGGAGAGCATCGACAAGGTCGACTGGAGCCAGTTCGGCGCGCGCTACGTGGTGTTGATCACCGACGCGGGTGCCATCGAAGGCGACGACAAACTGTCGAAGACCGGTTTGAGCGCCGCGCAGGTGCGTATGGAAGCCGCCAACCCGGGCGTGGCGATTTACACCCTGCACTTGAAAACCCCGGCCGGGGCCAAGGACCACGCCAAGGCCGAGGCGCAGTACAAGAACCTGTCGACCTACCCGGGCACCAACACCTCGCTGTATTACCCGGTGAACGCCGGCGATGTGCAGGAATTCGGGCGCAAGGTCGACGCACTGGCCGCGGCGATCACTACACAAGTCAAAGCCGCCTACATGGGCGAAGACGCCATCGGCAGTGCGGCGAACGCCAAGCAGGACCCGGCCGAGAAGAAAATGCTCGAAGACGCGGCGCTGATCGGCCACGCCATGCAACTCGCCTATCTCGGCGAGAAAACCAACAGCAAGGCCCCGCCAGTGTTCAAGGCGTGGATCACCGACCGCGACCTGATCAAGCAGAACATCCCGACCACCGACGTGCGGGTGCTACTGACCAAGTCACAGCTCAGCGACTTGAGTGACGTGATGAAGCAGATTCTCGATGCCGCCAACGAAGGCCTGATTTCACCCACGGAAATGTTCGATCGCCTGCGCTCGGTGGCGGCGACCATGGGCGCCGATCCCAATCAGCTCAAGCAGAACGGCAACGCCAAACTGGCGGACATGCACGTCCTCGGCGAGTACCTCGAAGACCTGCCTTATCACAGTGAAGTGCTGAATCTGGATGAAGAGACCTGGAAGAGCTGGGACGGTCTGGCGCAAGAGAAATTCATCCGCACGCTGAACACCAAACTGCGGCATTACCAGCGTTACAACGCCGATGTCGACCGTTGGGTGGCTTTAGCCAAAGACAGTGATGCGCGGGACAACGTATACCCCGTGCCACTGGAAATGATGCCTTAACGAGACGCCGATGCTTGATATCAAGAACCTGCTGGTGCGCCGTGGTGAAGGCGCACAGGCTCATCACGTGCGATTGCCGCACTTGCAGGTCGGCGCCGGGGAAATCCTCGCCATCACCGGCGAGAGCGGCAGCGGCAAAAGCACGTTGCTCGAAGCCATCGGCCTGTTGCTCGCGCCGGTGGAACTCGAGCGCTTCCGGCTGGGCCCGACGCACGCTCAGGATATCGCCCAACTGCTGGCCACTGACGACCAGCCTGCTCTTGCAGCGGTGCGTTCACGGCATCTGGGATTCATTTTGCAGAGCGGCGGCTTGCTGCCGTTCCTGAGCGTGCGTGACAACATCAGCCTGCCGCGCCGTTTGCTCGGGATGCCGGCAAAGAGCGAGCACATCGACCACGCCGTTGACGTGTTGCGCCTGCAAGGGCTGCTGGATAAACAACCTCAGGCCTTGTCGATCGGCGAACGCCAGCGCGTGGCCTGCGTTCGGGCAATTGCCCATGAACCGCTGCTGCTGTTGGCCGACGAGCCGACCGCCGCGCTCGACCCTCACAGTGCCCGGCGTTTGTTCGAGTTGCTGCTGAGCCTGGTGTCGAGCATGGGTTTGAGTGCACTCGTTGTGTCCCATGACTGGGCCTTGCTGAAGGATTTCGGCTTGCCGCGTCTCGGCGCTATCAGCCATCAGGGAGAGACTCTGTTTGAACCGATGGACTGATCGCTTGCACCTGCTGGGTTCACTGGCGCTGCAAGACCTCTGGCACGACCGCAAGGTCTCGCTGTGCATCGCCGCCTCCCTGGTGGCGGTGATCGCGCCGTTGTTGCTGCTGTTCGGGCTCAAACACGGGGTGGTCAGCCAGCTGCAGGACGAACTGCTGCGCGACCCGCGCAACCTTGAAGTGAAGATGCTCAGCAACGGCAACTACGACACGGCCTGGATCGAGCGTTTACGCCTGCGCCCCGAGACCGGTTTTGCCCTCGGCCAGACCCGCTCGCTCAATACCCAGGCTGACCTGCTGATCGGCATGCAACGGTTTGTCGAAGGTGCGGAAATCATCGCCACCGAACCCGGCGACCCACAACTGAACCTGGCGTCACTCAACCCCGTCGGCAATCAAGTGATCCTCAGCGCCAGTGCAGCGCAACGCTTGCAGGCCAAGGCCGGCGACAGCGTGCAGATGCGGGCCTTGCGCCGCCTGGAAGGTGTCAATGAACGCGGCGAGATGACGCTGACGGTACTGGCCGTGCTCGACGGAGCCCGTTTCGGTCGCGCTGCCGGGTTTGTCGCCCCGCCGCTGCTGCTGGATCTGGAGCGCTTTCGTGACGGTTATCAGGTCAGTGGGTTCGGTGTGACCACCGGCAAGCCTCAGGGTGATCTGCAACCGCTGTATGCCCGCGCCCGCGTGTATGCGCGCGACATCGATCAGGTCGCGCCGCTGGAACACTGGCTCAACGAACAACACATCGAAACCTCGAGCCGACTGGCCGACATCGACAACGTCAAAGCCATCAACCATGTGCTGGGGCTGATCTTCGGTGTGATCGCCATGGCGGCGCTGATCGGCTGCGTGGCGTCGATGGTCGGCGCGTTCCTGGCCAACATCGACCGCAAACGCAAAAGCCTGGCGGTCCTGCGTCTGCTGGGCTTCAAACGCAGGGCCGTCGGCGGTTTCGTGGTCCTGCAAGCGCTATTGCTGAGCCTGGCCGGCTACGTGGGCGGGCTGGGGTTTTATGCCGTGGGCAGTCATTTGTTCGACTACCTGCTCGGCAGCAGCCAGGCCACCGGCACCTTCGTTTGCCACATCACTGTCTGGCATGGCCTGGCCGCCCTGCTCCTGACCTTTTTGGTCGCTGCACTGGTGGCCGTGATCGGCGCCCTGCGGGCCATCAACATCCAACCTGCGGAGAGTCTGCGTGAGCTATAAACGTTTTGGCTTGCTGTTACCCCTGAGCCTCGGCTACTTGCTCGACGCCTCGGCGGCGGGCTGGGAAGAGAAGTATTACAACCCGATGCCCGAGGCTAGCGACGTCGTGCTGCCGATGCCCTGTGAAGGCTCGATGGTGTTTCGCAAGGTGTTCATTCCGGTGGCCGGTCCGCTGGATGACTACCCGATCAACATCGGTCAGGACGGTGCGGAATACGGCTACGTCGAACAGACCCGTCCGACCTTTATCGCAGGCAGCTTTACCGGGGCCAAGAACGACAAATCCCGCTACTACCTGATGGCCAAGTACGAGATGAGTCAACTGCAATACGCCGCGCTGACCGAAGCAACCTGCCCCACCGCCGCCACCAAGATGCGCTTGCCGCAAACGGCGGTGAGCTGGGTGCAAGCCATCGACGCCGCCGACAAGTACAACTTGTGGCTGCGCAAAAACGCCGCCGGCAAGCTGCCCAAGGAAGACGGCGCCCAAGGCTTCCTGCGCCTGCCCACCGAAGTCGAGTGGGAGTTCGCCGCGCGCGGCGGGCTGGAAGTCGGTGCCGCTGAATTCCGCGACACGCACTACCCGATGCCAGAAGGCATCAACGCCTACGAGTGGTTCGCCGGGGCGCAATCGTCCAACGGCAAAGTGCAATTGACCGGACTGCAAAAGCCCAACCCGCTGGGCCTGCATGACATGCTCGGTAACGTCGACGAAATGATGTTCGAGCCGTTTCGCCTGAACAAACTCGACCGCCAGCACGGTCAGGCCGGCGGCTACGTCGTCCGTGGCGGCAACTACCTGACCGCTCAGGCCGACCTGCGTACGGCATTGCGTAAGGAAGAGCCGTATTACAACGCCGAAGGCCAGGTGAAAAACAAGACCACCGGCCTGCGACTGGTGCTGGTCTCACCGACCCTCACCTCTCGCGAGCGGGTCGCCAGCATCGAAAGCAGCTGGAAGAAACTCGGCACCGGCAGCAAGGAAGCCGAATCCGCCGACAAAGGCACCGTACAATCCCTGAACAACCTCGCCTCGGGCGTCGAAGACAAAGCGCTCAAGGAAAAACTCCAGGCCCTGGAAAACCAGCTGCGCGCCAGCAACCAGCAGCAGGAAGAAACCCGCGACCAGGCGATCCGCGCCAGCCTCAACCTGGGTGCATTCCTGTGCACCAAAATGCTCGACGACGGTCAATACGTGGACTTCCTGCAAAAGAACTACAAGCTCAACTGCGAAAGCGCAGACAAAGATGCCAGTTGCGACATGCGTAAAGGCAAGCTCGACGAGCAAAAGGATCGCCTGCACAAACTTAGCCGTTACTACGCCAGCAGCCTGGTGGAATCGGCTACCTTGTACGGCCAGCCACTGCTTGAAACGCAAGTCCCGGTAATGGAAGAAATCATCAGCCGCAACAAACAGCTGCAAGACCTCAAACCTTACTTGCGCACCCACTGGGCCAATCAGAAGGCGTTCCTGCAAAAGCAGAAAATCGATACTGAAGCCTGGTTGAACAGCTGCAAAACCGTCACTCAATAACAACGCGTCAACACCGTTACCTAGGAGTTTCACCATGTCGCGCAGCCTTTGGACTCGCTTCAAGCTACAGATCGCTTTCGTGGTCGCCGGCAGCCTGCTAATGACCGGTTGCGCCAACACCGGCAGCTCTATGCTCGGCGAAGGCGACGGTGCCGACCCGCGCCTGACCCAGGGCAATGACGCAGAGTTCTTCAGCAAATCCGGATACCAGGCCTGCGCCGTCGGCGCCGGTGTCGGCATCCTCGCTTGCGCACTGTCCAACAGCAACAACAAAACCGTGTGTGTCATCGCCGCCGGTATTACCGCATGTGGCGTGGCCATGGGCGCCAACTATTACCTGGATCAACGTCGCAGCGAATACGCCGACACCACCACCCGTTTGGCGAAGATGAACAGCGACGTCCAACAAGACACGCAGAACGTGATCGCCCGTACCGCGACCGCTCAACAAGTGATCAATGATGACCAGGCGCAAATCGCCCAGATCAAAAAGGACATCGCCAACAAGAAAGTCGACAAGAGCAAGGCTCAGGCACAAATCGCCGGGATCGATTCGGACATCGCGCGCCTGCGTAAAGACCTTGCCAACATGCGCACCAAAGTCACCGAGTACAGCAAAGTGGCAGACGCCGAACGCGCACAAGGCACCAGCGCCGAGATGAAGCAGGTAGACATGAACATTCAGAAAATGAACCAGAAAGTCGTCAGCCTGCAGAAGGAAGTCGACGCTCTGTACAGCCAACGCTCCGCAATCACCCTGGGCTAAGCACATGACGCTAAGACAACTGATGGTCATCACTGCCGCCCTGGCCCTGAGCGGTTGCGCGGCCAAGCCTGGCGAATGCGATGCGACCAATCGCGACAGCAGCATGCTGACCAAGATGAACTGCGACTACTCCGGTGGTTACAGCGATCAGGTCAAGCAGAATGAACAGGCCCTGAGCGAGTCCCGTCAGCAAAACGCAATGTTCCGTCAGGTGTACGAGAACATTCAGGCCCAACAACTCAGCACCAAAACCGATCTGGCCAGCCAGCAGAAATCCCAGGTGGCGCTGAATCAGTCGCTGACGCAACTGCTGAACTCGCTCAAGGCCCGGCGTGGCAATGAAGCCCAGGTGCAGAAGCAGATTGCCGACCTCGAGCGGCAGCTCAAGGCTTCGCAAGCGGCGCCAACGACCAAATCAACGCCCGCAACGCTGGCGGCCAAGCAGCAAGAGCTGAAGACGTTGCAGAAGAAGGTCAATCAGCTGCAATTCAGCCTCGGCTACGAAGAGTAACTTTTCACCCCGCAGGGCATCCCGACGGATGCCTGCACTTTTTCAGGAATCGTCGTCATGCAGCGGGTCATCAGGGATGCGCAAGCCACATCGGAGGGGATGAGTGCGCTGCAAGCCAAAGTCGCCCTCATCCAGAAACACTTTCCGCCGACCGTCGCCAGTCTGTTTGCTATCCCGCGGATGGGCAGCGGCGACGTGCTGGAATGGTGGACCGAACTGGGTGGCCAACCCACGCCCTATGCCGACCTCAACGAGGACGCGCAACGACGTTTGCTGGAAACCTATGAAGTGCGTCAGACGTCCCTCGGACAGCTGGCGGATGAACTGCAAAAACGCGGTCAACCGACGGTAGCGGATGACCTGCGCAGCCTGCTCGGCACGCCTGAGCTGGACAAACTCTACAGCCTCAACGGTGAGCCATTGGTGGTGCGCTGGAACCAGCGTCCGCCCAAACCGATCGTGCCTCCGGTAGTTCCGATGGTGCCGGTGGTACCGCCGTCGCGTCGTGGCTGGTGGATCGCGGCGGCTTTGCTCGCGCTGCTGTTGCTGCTTCTGGCGCTGTGGCTCTGGTGGTTCCTGCACCGTGAACCGGTTGTCGTGGTTCCGCCTGTAGCGCCAGCGCCGCCGGTGGTGACGCCGGTTGAGAAACCGGTTGAGAAACCAATCGAGCCTGTCCCCGAGCCTGTCGTGGAACCGGAACCTGTTCCGGCACCGGAACCCACACCAGAACCGGTACCGGAGCCCAAGCCGGTCCCGCCACCAAAGCCGGCACCGGAACCCAAGCCGATCCCGCCACCTAAACCAGTTCCACCACCAAAACCGGTAGTGGCTGCCCCACCTCCACCTCCAGCCCCGCCACCGGCCCCGACGCTGGACAACTTCGCATGCCGTAAAAATGCGCCGCCCGCAGAGGTCCCGCAATTCGTGGTGGTGCTCGACACCTCGGGTTCGATGAACCTGAACATCAAGTCAGTGAAAGCCGACGAGGACTGGTTTTACGGTGGTGGTGACCTCAACAAGCTCCTGGACCCGAATCGCTACATGCGGCTCACCGCCAAACCCAGCCGCATGGACGTCGCCAAGGACTCGCTGGCCGGCATGATCAACGGGCTGGACCCGAAGATCGACACACGCCTGATCACCTTCGCCGGCTGCGAAAGAACGCCGGACCGGGGTGTGTTCAAGCTCGGCGATCGCCCGCGGCTGATCAACGGGATTCGAGGTCTGGTTCCCGACGACGGCACACCGCTGGCGGACAGCCTGGCCCGCGCGGCGAGTACCGTCGACGGGCGTAATAACGATGCGGTTATCGTGATGTTTGTCGACGGTGAAGACGGTTGCGGGCAGGACGTTTGCGCGGTATCCCGTCGAATCGCCAGGGAACAACCGCGGCTGCGGGTCAATGTGGTGAAAATCGGTGTTGGCGGCACGTCACGCTGCATCGCTGAAAACACCGGTGGCCGGGTTTACAACAGCACCAATGCGGCTGAACTGGGCAGCCTGTTGAAACAGGCGAGCAAGGAAGTGTCCAGCAGTGCCAAGTGCGACTAGCTTGGGATAGATCCTGAATTGAGGTGAGCCCATTCGCGAGCAGGCTCGCTCCCACACTGGATTTGTGATCGACTCAAACCCTGTGGGAGCGAGCCTGCTCGCGATGGCTATCTCAGAGGCGCCTCAACAAAACCGGCCAACCTCATGCCGTAAGTCCGCCGCCAGGCTTTCCACAGAGTCAGCGCAGGTGCTCGACCGCCGGTAACTCCATGGCCCGAACCTCACCCAAGAGGAAATCGCTGAGGCGGCGCAAACGTTCACCTCCGGGGCGGGTTTTCGGCCAGACCAGGTAATAATTCTCACCGCTGGCGACCGCCGTCGGCCACGGCAAACTCAGGCGTCCCTGCGCAACATCCTCCGCCACCATCAACAAGTCGCCCATGGACACGCCATAGCCTCGGGCGGCGGCGATCATGCCCAACTCCAGCGTGTCGAACACCTGACCGCCCTTGAGCGAGACCTGATCGGTCAGGCCCATGCGCTCCAGCCAACTGCGCCAGTCGCGACGATCGGGCGTTGGGTGCAGCAGTTCGGTGCTGGCCAGGCGCGCGACGTCCCACGGCTGATCGTTCAGCAGATTCGGCGCGCCTACGGGAATCAGCTCCTCGGGGAACAGCAGCGTGGCCTCCCAGTCCGGCGGAAAATGCCCGCTGCTGAGGATCACGGCGCAATCGAACGGCTCCTGATTGAAGTCCACCGAGTCGATGTCCATCCAGGCGCTGGTCAGTTGCACTTCATTGCCCGGTTGCAGGTGCCGAAAACGGCTGAGCCGCGCCAGCAACCAGCGCATGGTCAACGTCGACGGCGCTTTCATGCGCAGGATGTCGTCTTCGGCGCGCAAGGTATTGCAGGCGCGCTCCAGGGCGGTGAAACCGTCACGAATGCCCGGCAGGATCAGCCGCGCCGACTCGGTGAGTTGCAAGTTGCGCCCGCTGCGGTGAAACAACCGACAGGCAAAATGCTCTTCAAGCGTACGAATGTGTCGGCTGACGGCACTCTGGGTGATCGACAATTCTTCGGCGGCGCGGGTAAACGAGCTATGCCGCGCCGCCGCTTCAAATGCGCGCAAGGCATATAAGGGAGGAAGACGACGAGACATGAGGAAAGCTCCTATAGCGCAATCCGGCTACCGTACCAGAAACTCCCCAGCATGAGTCTGACTCATGCTACCCATCCTTTTTATCCCTTTGTGCAAACCCCGTGAAGCGCCGAGAATCGACGCTTTCCTGTTCTCTTTGATAATCGAGCGTGATGACCATGAAGCATCCAGCGCGTATTGAACTCTGGGCCATCCTGCGGCTGGCGGGGCCGTTGATTGCCTCGCAGTTGGCGCACATGCTGATGGTCCTCACCGACACCTTGATGATGGCGCGCTTGAGCCCCGAAGCATTGGCCGGTGGCGGCCTGGGTGCGGCGACTTACTCGTTCGTGTCGATTTTCTGCATTGGCGTCATCGCCGCCGTCGGCACCTTGGTGGCGATCCGTCAGGGCGCGGGCGACATCGTTGGCGCGGCGCGACTGACCCAGGCCGGATTGTGGCTGGCGTGGTTGATGGCGCTGGTGGCCGGGCTGCTGCTGTGGAACCTCAAACCCGTGCTGCTGCTGTTCGGCCAGACGGAAAGCAACGTCCACGCGGCCGGGCAGTTTCTGCTGATCCTGCCGTTCGCCCTGCCCGGTTACCTGAGTTTCATGGCCCTGCGCGGTTTCACCAGCGCAATTGGCCGCGCAACACCGGTCATGGTAATCAGCCTCGGCGGCACGGTGGCCAACTTCCTGCTCAACTATGCGTTGATCACCGGGATGTTCGGCCTGCCGAAATTGGGCTTGATGGGCATCGGGCTGGTGACGGCGATTGTCGCCAACCTGATGGCGGTCGCGCTGGCGCTGCACATTCGTCGGCATCCGGCGTATGACACGTATCCCTTGCGCCAGGGTCTGTCGCGGCCAAACCGCCAGTACTTGAAAGAGCTGTGGCGTCTTGGCCTGCCGATTGGCGGCACGTACGCGGTGGAAGTCGGGCTGTTTGCGTTCGCTGCGCTGTGCATGGGCACCATGGGCAGCACGCAGTTGGCGGCGCACCAGATCGCCCTGCAAATCGTATCGGTCGCGTTCATGATTCCGGCGGGGCTTTCTTACGCGATCACGATGCGTATCGGCCAGCACTATGGCGCCGGGCAATTGCTCGATGCGCGACTGGCCGGACGGGTCGGCATTGCCTTCGGCGCGGCGGCGATGCTGGGTTTCGCGATGGTCTTCTGGCTGCTGCCAAATCAGTTGATCGGCCTGTTCCTGGACCACAACGACCCGGCGTTCCGCCCCGTCATTGAACTGGCGGTGAGCCTGCTGGCGGTGGCGGCCTGGTTCGAGCTGTTCGACGGCACGCAAACCATCGCCATGGGCTGCATACGTGGACTCAAGGATGCCAAGACCACATTCCTGGTCGGTTTGGGTTGCTATTGGCTGATTGGCGCACCGGCCGCATGGTGGATGGCCTTTCATATGCACTGGGGGCCGACGGGCGTCTGGTGGGGGTTGGCGCTGGGACTGGCGTGCGCGGCGGTGAGTTTGACGCTGGCGTTTGAATGGAAGATGAAACGGATGATTCGACAGGAGCCTCAATCTCAAGGTTTCAAGATCGCTCAGCCCGAGTGAAATCCCCCTGTGGGGGCGAGCCTGCTCGCGATTGCGGTCTGTCAGTTAATCACTATGTTGACTGATACACCGCTATCGCGAGCAGGCTCGCTCCCACAGGGGTTTGTGGTTAATTCACCACATCCATCAATGGCTGCTGGTTGCTGTCGAAGGTCAGATACTCAACCAGCTCCGCCAGCGGCAACGGCTTGCTGATCAAGTAACCCTGCACCTGATCGCAGCCAAACCCGCGCAACAACTCCAGCTGTTCCGCTGTTTCCACCCCTTCAGCGACGACCTCAAGATTGAGGTTGTGCGCCAGGTTGATCATCGCGTGGACCAGTTTGCGATTCTCTTCACGTTCTTCCATGCCGCCGACAAAGCTCTTGTCGACCTTGAGCAAGGCGATCGGCAGGCTGTTGAGGTGCACGAAGGAAGAGAACCCAGTGCCGAAGTCATCCAGCGAGAAGCGCACGCCCAGGCGTCCGAGGGCGTCCATGGTTTGCTTGACCAGATCGCTGCGGCGCATCACGGCGGTTTCGGTCAGTTCGAACTCCAGCCACTGCGCTTCGACGCCGCGTTCGGCAATCAGCCGGCTCAAGGTGGAGAGCAACTGGCTGTCCTGAAACTGCCGGAATGACAGGTTGATCGCCATGTGCAACGCCGGCAAACCCTGTTCGCGCAAGGCTTGCATGTCCCGCAGCGCCCGGGAAATCACCCAGTAACCCAGCGGCACGATCAAACCGCTTTGCTCGGCCAGCGGTACGAATTCGCTCGGTGGCAGCAAACCGCGCTCGGCATGACGCCAGCGCACCAACGCTTCGAGGCCAACGATCTGGCCGTCAGCAAGGTTCAGGCGGGGCTGGTAATGCAGTTCCAGTTCGTCACGGCGCAAGGCCCGGCGCAGCTCGCTTTCAAGGTCGGCCATGCTGCGGGCGTTGCGGTTGATGCGTTCGTTGAAGATGTGAAAGGTGCAGCCTTGGGTGCTCTTGGCTTGCTGCATAGCGATGTGCGCGTGCCACATCAGCGGGTCGGCACCGGCCCGGGCCCGGGCGTGGGCAATGCCCAGGCTGGAACCGATCAACAGGCTTTCGCCGTCGACCCAGTACGGTTCGGCCAGTGCTTCGGTAATGCGCTCGGCCATCCACTCGGCGCGCTGAGGCGCACGGCGGGTGTCGATCAGCAAGGCGAATTCATCACTGCCCAGGCGCGCCAGTTGATCGCCGGCCTCAAGCTGGCTTTTCAACCGCGCGACCACTTGCAGGATCAAGCGGTCGCCGGCCTGATGTCCGAGGGCATCGTTGGCGTGACGGAAGTTGTCGAGATCAAGGTGACCGAGGGCCAGGCCGCGGCCATCGCTTTCCGCCAGACGCGCTGCCAGCAAAGTCTGAAAACCCTGGCGGTTGGCGATACCGGTCAACGGATCTTGCTCCGCCAGGCGCTGTAAGGTGTTTTCCAGCAGGCCTCGCTCACGCACATGCCGCAGGCAACGGCGCAGCATGCCGGCATCGAGCAGATCACGCACCAGCCAGTCACTCACACCATCGGGCGTCACCGGTGGCTCGTGTTCGACCAACAACACCGTCGGCAAGCTGCAACGGCCAGGTAGCGGCTGAAGTGCAGGAACAGTCAACAACACCGCGTTGCGGTTGTCATCGAACAAATTGCTGACCGACTCCCAGCTCGGCGCACTGATAAGCACGGCCGAGCTCCCCATCGGAGCCAGACACTCACGCAACAACGCTACCCACGCTGGCTCTTCGGCCAGTAGCAGCAAACGCAAGGGTTCGACAGGCGTAGACAAGCTAGCTCCCTAGACTCTGCAAGGATGTAGGCGACAGGCATTATGCCGCGCCGGTAACCAATGTCCAAATGACATCAGTTATCAAGCGCGGCTTTGTGTCTGGAATCTGAACATTAGCCGCACATTCACCGCGCATCCTGCTTGAAAGTATCAAAACCGGCAATTAGAGAAAGCGTGTTACGTCACAAGTCGGACAGAGCAGCACAATTCGCTGAGCCTGTTAAAATGCCGGCCCATTTCACAAACGACTCCCTGAATTCTGTATGTCCCGACTCAATCCCCGGCAGCAAGAAGCCGTGAGCTACGTCGGCGGCCCTCTTTTGGTGCTCGCCGGCGCAGGCTCCGGCAAGACCAGTGTGATCACGCGCAAAATCGCGCACCTGATCCAGAGTTGCGGCATCCGCGCCCAGTACATTGTCGCCATGACCTTTACCAACAAGGCCGCGCGCGAAATGAAGGAACGGGTCGGCACCCTGCTCAAGGGCGGCGAAGGCCGTGGCCTGACGGTATGCACCTTCCACAACCTGGGCCTGAACATCATCCGCAAGGAACACGTGCGGCTGGGCTACAAACCGGGCTTCTCGATCTTTGACGAGACCGACGTCAAAGCCTTGATGACCGACATCATGCAGAAGGAATACGCAGGCGACGACGGCGTCGACGAGATCAAGAACATGATCGGCTCGTGGAAAAACGACCTGATCCTGCCCGCCGAAGCCCTGGAAAATGCGCGCAACCCCAAGGAACAGACCGCCGCCATCGTCTACACCCACTACCAACGCACGCTCAAGGCGTTCAACGCGGTGGACTTCGATGACCTGATCCTGCTGCCGGTGAAGCTGTTCCAGGAACACGCCGACATCCTCGAAAAGTGGCAGAACAAAGTCCGCTACCTGCTGGTGGACGAATATCAGGACACCAACGCCAGCCAGTATTTGCTGGTGAAATTGCTGATCGGCATACGCAACCAGTTCACCGTGGTCGGCGACGATGACCAGTCGATCTACGCCTGGCGTGGAGCGCGCCCGGAAAACCTGATGCTGCTCAAGGACGACTATCCATCGCTGAAAGTCGTCATGCTGGAGCAAAACTACCGCTCCACCAGCCGCATCCTGCGTTGCGCGAACGTGCTGATCTCGAACAACCCGCACGAATTCGAAAAGCAGCTGTGGAGTGAGATGGGCCACGGCGACGAGATCCGCGTGATCCGCTGCCGCAACGAAGACGCCGAAGCCGAGCGCGTGGCCGTGGAACTGCTGACCCTGCATTTGCGCACGGACCGGCCGTACAGCGATTTCGCGATCCTGTATCGCGGTAACTACCAGGCCAAGCTGATCGAGCTGAAGCTGCAACATCACCAGATTCCGTATCGCCTGTCCGGCGGCAACAGCTTTTTCGGGCGTCAGGAAGTGAAAGACCTGATGGCCTACTTCCGCCTGATCGTGAACCCGGACGACGACAACGCTTTCCTGCGGGTGATCAACGTTCCACGCCGGGAAATCGGCTCGACCACCCTGGAAAAGCTCGGCAACTACGCCACCGAACGCAAAATCTCGATGTACGCCGCCACCGACGAAATCGGTCTGGGCGAGCATCTGGACACGCGCTTCACCGATCGCCTGTCGCGTTTCAAACGCTTTATGGACAAGGTGCGCGAGCAATGCGCCGGCGAAGACCCGATCTCGGCGCTGCGCAGCATGGTCATGGACATCGACTACGAGAACTGGCTGCGCACCAACAGCTCCAGCGACAAGGCAGCTGATTACCGCATGGGTAACGTCTGGTTTCTGATCGAGGCGCTGAAAAACACCCTGGAGAAAGACGAAGAAGGCGAGATGACCGTCGAAGACGCCATCGGCAAACTCGTGCTGCGCGACATGCTGGAACGTCAGCAGGAAGAGGAAGACGGCGCCGAAGGTGTGCAGATGATGACCTTGCACGCCTCCAAGGGTCTGGAATTCCCCTACGTGTTCATCATGGGCATGGAAGAGGAAATCCTCCCGCACCGTTCCAGCATCGAAGCCGACACCATCGAGGAAGAACGCCGCCTGGCCTACGTCGGAATTACCCGCGCTCGCCAGACCCTGGCCTTCACTTTCGCTGCCAAGCGTAAGCAGTACGGCGAAATCATCGATTGCGCGCCAAGCCGCTTCCTGGATGAGCTGCCGCCGGACGATCTGGCCTGGGAAGGCAACGACGACACGCCCGTCGAAGTCAAAGCCGTTCGCGGAAATACCGCATTGGCGGATATACGCGCGATGTTAAAGCGCTAGAATTGCACACTTTTTAATCAAAGCATTTTTAACCGAACACTTTTTACAAGCTAGGCGCATTCGGCGCCAGTAGAGGAAAGCTTCATGGAAGCACTGCACAAGAAAATCCGCGAAGAAGGCATCGTGCTTTCCGATCAGGTCCTGAAGGTCGACGCCTTTCTGAACCACCAGATCGACCCGGCCCTGATGAAGCTGATCGGCGACGAATTCGCCACGCTGTTCAAGGACTCGGGTATCACCAAGATCGTCACCATCGAAGCTTCGGGCATCGCTCCGGCGATCATGACCGGCCTGAACCTCGGCGTGCCGGTGATCTTCGCCCGCAAGCACCAGTCCCTGACCCTGACTGAAAACCTGCTGTCGGCGACCGTTTACTCGTTCACCAAGCAGACCGAAAGCACCGTGGCGATCTCCCCGCGCCACCTGACCAGCAGCGACCGCGTGCTGATCATCGATGACTTTCTGGCCAACGGTAAGGCGTCGCAGGCGCTGATCTCGATCATCAAACAGGCCGGTGCGACCGTGGCAGGTTTGGGGATCGTGATCGAGAAGTCGTTCCAGGGTGGGCGTGCGGAACTGGATGCGCAGGGTTATCGCGTGGAATCGTTGGCTCGCGTGCAATCGCTGGCTAACGGCGTCGTGACCTTCATCGAGTAAAGCCACACACCGCCTTACCTGTAGGAGCCGAGCTTGCTCGCGATGAGGCCATAACATTCAACATTAATGTCGACTGTCCGGCCGCCATCGCGAGCAAGCTCGGCTCCTACAAGGTTTGGTGGTGGCTGTTATTGCGTGGTGGCTTTTAGGCCGGTGAGCAGTAGCCGCTGCAACAAATCTTCCTTCAACCCGTCCGGGTTGGTCAGCTGCATCCGCTCCAAATGCTCTGGAAACATCGAAGCCTCTGGCGCATCCAGCGCTGCTTTCCCCAACTCCAGAATCTCCGTCAGTTTGAACTTGCTCTTCAGCCAGTTCAGCGCCCGCAACACGTCGCGTTCCACCTCGGTGAAATCACAGCCCAGCGGATATTCCGGAAACTGGTTCGGGTGCCGCGCCTGAATCGCCTGTAAACGTTCCGGACTGTTATCGGCGAAACGTGGATCGATGCGGAAACCCTTCGGCAGCTTACCCACACTATGTGCCTGCTCGATCAACCCCGACTGAAACCGCGAATCGCTGATATTGAGCAACGCCTCGATCACCGCCACATCGGTCTTGCCACGCAAGTCGGCGATGCCGTATTCGGTGACCACAATGTCCCGCAGATGCCTTGGGATCGTGCAGTGGCCGTACTCCCAGACAATGTTCGAGCTGACCTGCCCTCCCGACTCTCGCCAGCTACGCAGCAACAGCACCGAACGCGCGCCTTCCAGCGCATGGCCTTGGGCGACGAAGTTGTACTGCCCGCCCACACCGCTGAGTACCCGCCCGTCTTCAAGCTGATCGGCCACGCCGGCACCCAGTAAGGTCATGGTGAACACGGTGTTGATGAAGCGCGCATCGCGGCGCTGCAAGCGTTTGAGCTCTTCCTGACCGTACAGCTCGTTGATGTAGCTGATGCGGGTCATGTTGAATTCGAGGCGCTTGCTTTGCGGCAGCTCACGCAGGCGCTCGTAGAAACTGCGGGGCCCGAGGAAGAAACCACCGTGGACCGAGATGCCATCAGTTTGCGCGGCTTCATCGAGGGTGCCGGCGTTCGCCTGTTGCTGAGTCGGCACATCCGGATAGACCTTGCGCCGCACGATCCCGGCATCGACCAGTACCAGCAAGCCGTTGACGAACATTTCACTGCAACCGTACAGGCCTTTGGCGAACGGTTCGAGGCCGCCTTCGCGGTCGATCAACTGCGCCCACTGGCTGAGATTCACGTCCGCCAGCAACGCCTTGTATCCGACATTGTCGTCTTGCCGCGCCAGCAACGCAGCGGTCAGCGCATCGCCTATGGCTCCGATGCCGATTTGCAAGGTGCCGCCATCGCGCACCAGCGCACTGGCGTGCAGGCCGATGAAGTGGTCCTGGAAGCCCACCGGCATGTTCGGCGTGGAAAACAGCGTGGTGCTGTCTTTTTCGTCGATCAGAAGGTCGAAGGTATCGATGCCGATTTCGGCGTCGCCGGGCATGTAGGGCAAGTCGTTGTGTACCTGGCCCACCAGCAGGATTGTCTCCCCCGCCGCTCGGCGTTTGGCGATCATCGGGAACAGGTCGAGGGTGATGTCCGGGTTGCAGCTCAGGCTCAGTCGATCCGCGTGCTCGGGATGGCTGGCCACCAGCTGTGCGACCAGGTTCAAACCGGCGGCGTTGATGTCCCGCGCGGCGTGGCTGTAGTTGCTGCTGACGTAATCCTGCTGGGCCGATGCACTATGCAGCAGACTGCCCGGCTGCATGAAGAACTGCTGGATGTGGATGTTCGGCGGCAGATTGTCTTTATGCAGGCCCTCCAGAAAATCCAGTTCCGGATAGTCACCGAACACCCGTTCGATAAAGGGCTCAAGAAAGCGTTTCTGCAAACCATCGCCCAAGGCAGGACGACCCAGGCACAGCGCGGTATAGATCGTCAGCCGCCGTTCAGGCGATTGCGCAATGCGCTGGTACAGCGCGTTGACGAAGTGGTTGGGTTTGCCCAGACCAAGGGGCAAGCCCATGTGAATGTGCGCCGGCAACCGTGCCAATACGTCCTCCACCGCCTGCTCGATAGAACACAGCTGCACCATCTGATCCTCCCTTACATTCCGTGATTCGGGTTGGACCGAGCTTGCCGGGTCTTTGCTGCAATGAACAGTCTTGGGGGTAAATCGCAGGCACAAAAAAACCGCTCGAAAGCGGCTTTCTCGCTGAAGATGGTGGCTTATTTCAAGCCGGACATCTTCTGGATGGCGCCTTTGAGATCGGCGTCCGCACAATCGGCGCAGGTGCCTTTTGGCGGCATTGCATTGAGGCCGGAGATCGCCTTTGCGAGCAGGCCGTCAACACCGCCTTCCTTCTTGGCACGCTCGCCCCACGCTGCGGCGTCACCGATTTTCGGTGCGCCCAACAGACCGCTGCCGTGGCAAGCGTTGCAATGTTTAGCAATCACTTCGTCCGGGGTTTTGGCACCGCCACCACCGCCAGCAGAGGCAGCAACTTCCATGCCCTTGCACTCTTTGCCCTGAACGCAAACCTGGCCGACTGGCTCAAGGCGTTTGGCAATATCGTCGTTCGTCGCAGCTTGAGCGCTGACAGCCCATAGGGCCAATACGGTTGCTGGTACAGCCAGCATTTTCATAATTAGGTTCACGCGTTCACCCTCAATGGTGGCTAGTCACGCCTACGGCCACGGTTCGCAGGCGGGCGCAAGTATAGCGGTAAGCCCGCCACACTGAAACAACCCCAAACTCGAAGGGGTCTTATGTAACAGTGGAAAACTACCGGGGGCCTCGGCCTGACTGGCAGAGCGCCTTCTTTACTTAGAAATTCGCCGGTGTCGCTGCGCTGATTAGTCGCGCCGGCGCATCGAACGGATTTCGGAAACGGTGCGGCTTGGTACTTTCAAAGTAGTAGCTATCGCCGGCTTCGAGCACAAAAGTTTCCAGCCCGACCACCAGTTCCAGCCGACCTTCCACCAAAATGCCGGTTTCCTCGCCCTCATGGGTGAGCATCTCGTCACCGGTGTCGGCGCCTGGCGGGTAGATTTCATTCAGAAAAGCGATAGCCCGGCTCGGATGCGCCCGCCCGACCAGTTTCATGGTCACGGCGCCATCGGAAATATCGATCAGCTCGTTGGCTTTGTAGACGATCTGCGTCGGCTTTTCCTGCAGGATTTCTTCAGAAAAGAACTCGACCATGGACATGGGAATCCCGCCCAGTACTTTGCGCAGCGAACTGATCGAGGGGCTGACGCTGTTCTTCTCGATCATCGAAATCGTGCTGTTGGTGACACCCGCGCGCTTGGCGAGCTCACGCTGCGAAAGGCCTTTGAGCTTACGGATGGATTGCAGTCGTTCACCGACGTCCAATGCTTGCGCCTCCAGGGATTCAGGTTGTTGGAATATTGAGCGTTATCATGGCGACAGCGTTCAGTATTTACAACACTTGGACCTGAATCCTGTGGGGTGAGGCGACTTTCGGTGTGGACCGTTGGCTGTCAGCCCTCGGAATAGAGCAGTGGCACCCGGCGCAGGTTGCAGAAAATCTGATAAGGAATCGTGTCCGCTGCCGCCGCCACGTCACTGGCGAGGATGTTTTTACCCCATAACTCGACGGTCGAACCGAGGTCGGCTTGCGGCACATCGGTCAGGTCGATGCAGAGCATGTCCATCGATACCCGGCCGATCAACTGGCTGCGTTGCCCAGCGACCATGACCGGCGTGCCGGTCGGCGCGTGGCGCGGGTAACCGTCGGCATAGCCCATGGCGACTACGCCAACGCGCATCGGCTTGGGTGTGATGAACCTGGCGCCGTAACCAATCGGCTCGCCGGCCGGCAGTTCACGCACGCAAATCACTTTCGATTCCAGGGTCATCACCGGTTGCAGGCGAGCGGCCACGGTGTTGGCTTCTTCGAACGGTGTCGCGCCATACAGCATGATGCCAGGGCGAACCCAATCACTCGGGATCTGCGGCCAACCCAACACGGCTGGCGAGTTGCGCAGGCTGACTTCCGCCGACAAACCTTTACGCGCGGCTTCAAAAACCGCGACCTGCTCAGCACTGGACTGTTCGTGCAGCTCATCGGCCCGGGCGAAGTGGCTCATCAGCACAACTTTCGCGACCTTGCCGCTGGCCAGAAGCCGCTGATAGGCCTCCTGATAATCCTTTGGATGCAGACCGACGCGGTGCATGCCTGAATCGAGCTTGAGCCAGACGGTGATCGGCTTGCTCAGCGTGGCCTTTTCAATGGCTTCAAGCTGCCACAGCGAGTGCACCACACACCAGAAATCGTGCTCGACGATCAGCGCCAACTCATCGGCTTCGAAGAACCCTTCCAGCAGCAATACCGGCGCCCGAATGCCCGCCGCGCGCAGCTCCAACGCCTCTTCGATACAGGCCACGGCAAAGCCGTCGGCATCGGCTTCCAGCGCTTGTGCGCAACGCACCGCGCCATGGCCGTAGGCATCGGCCTTGATCACCGCGAGGGCCTTGGCCCCGGTGATTTCACGGGCGATCCGATAGTTGTGACGCAGGGCTTGAAGATCGATCAGGGCACGGGCTGGACGCATGGCGGCAGACTTCTAGGCGGTCATGGGAATAAAAAACCGGCGCTGGCTGGCGGCGTGAACCGCCAACAGCACCGGCAGAGGGATCTTGCTGAGTCAATTACGGCAGAGCGGCTACAACCGACAGCTCGACCAGAATTTCCGGTTCGCACAGCTTCGACTCAACGGTCGCACGGGCCGGGGCAACGCCTTTTGGCAGCCACTTGTCCCAGACGGCGTTCATGCCTTCGAAGTGTGCATCAATGTCTTTCAGGTAAATCGTCACCGACAACAGGTGGTTCTTGTCGGTGCCCGCCTGATCGAGCAAACGCTCGATGCTGGCAAGGGTTTCACGGGTCTGCTGTTCAATCCCGGCGCTCATGTCATCGCCGACCTGCCCTGCCAGATACACAGTGCCGTTGTGGCTGACGATCTGACTCATGCGCTCATTGGTGAGCTGGCGCTGGATTGACATGTTTTGCGGACTCCTGGGTCTTGCTGCCATAACGGGAAATATCGAGGCCTTCGGCGCTGATCTGCGGCGCTTTCTTCGCCATCAGGTCAGCCAGTAAGCGACCGGAGCCACAGGCCATGGTCCAGCCGAGTGTGCCGTGACCGGTGTTCAGGAACAGATTCTTGAACGGTGTCGCGCCCACGATCGGCGTGCCGTCCGGGGTAGTCGGGCGCAGGCCGGTCCAGAAACTTGCCTGGGCCAGATCGCCGCCCTGAGGATAAAGGTCGTTGACGATCATCTCCAGGGTTTCGCGCCGACGCGGGTTCAGCGACAGGTCAAAACCGGCGATTTCAGCCATGCCGCCGACGCGGATGCGGTTGTCGAAACGGGTGATCGCGACCTTGTAAGTCTCGTCGAGAATGGTCGACGTCGGGGCCATTGCCGGGTTGGTGATCGGCACAGTCAGCGAGTAACCCTTGAGCGGGTACACCGGGGCTTTGATGCCCAGCGGCTTGAGCAATTGCGGGGAGTAGCTGCCGAGTGCCAGCACGTAGCGGTCAGCGGTTTCCAGCTTGCCGTCGATCCACACGCCGTTGATGCGATCACCGGCGTAGTCGAGCTTCTGAATGTCCTGGCCGAAACGGAATTCCACACCCAGTTTCACGGCCATTTCGGCCAAGCGGGTGGTGAAAATCTGGCAGTCGCCGGTTTGGTCGTTTGGCAGGCGCAGGGCACCGGCGAGGATGTCGGTGACGGCGGCCAGCGCCGGTTCAACGCGGGCAATGCCGGCGCGGTCGAGCAGTTCAAACGGTACGCCGGACTCTTTCAGCACTGCGATGTCTTTCGCGGCGCCGTCCAGTTGAGCCTGGGTGCGGAACAGCTGGGTCGTGCCGAGGCTACGGCCTTCGTAGGCGATACCGGTTTCGGCGCGCAATTCGTCGAGGCAGTCACGGCTGTACTCGGACAGACGGACCATGCGCTCCTTGTTCACCGCGTAACGGCTGGCGGTGCAGTTGCGCAGCATCTGCGCCATCCACAGGTATTGGTCGATGTCGGCGGTGGCCTTGATCGCCAACGGTGCGTGGCGCTGCAACAGCCACTTGATGGCCTTGAGCGGCACGCCCGGCGCAGCCCACGGCGAGGCATAACCCGGCGAAACCTGGCCGGCGTTGGCGAAACTGGTCTCCATGGCAGCGGCCGGCTGACGGTCCACGACCACCACTTCAAACCCGGCCCGAGCCAGATAGTAAGCACTGGCGGTACCGATGACGCCGCTACCCAAGACCATAACGCGCATTTTCATATCCCTCATCGCGGCTGACCGCTGACGTGTGTTGTATTCAAGCAGTGATGTGCGCAGTGTAAAAAAGATTCGCCAGTGTTTTTCACTATATAAACAGCTATATTTGGCGACAATTCTCGGCAAAAACCCTTTTCACGGAGGCGCATCCCCTATGCGTACCAACACTCAGACCAAACGAGAGCTGGACAAGATCGATCGCAACATCCTGCGGATCCTGCAAGCGGACGGACGCATCTCCTTCACGGAGCTGGGGGAAAAGGTCGGGCTCTCCACCACGCCGTGCACTGAGCGGGTGAGGCGCCTGGAGCGGGAAGGGATCATCATGGGCTACAACGCGCGGCTCAATCCGCAGCACCTGAAGGGTAGTCTCCTGGTGTTCGTAGAGATCAGTCTTGACTACAAATCCGGCGATACTTTCGAAGAGTTCCGACGCGCGGTGCTGAAATTACCCCATGTACTGGAATGCCACTTGGTGTCAGGGGATTTCGACTATCTGGTGAAGGCGCGGATTTCCGAGATGGCCTCGTACCGCAAGCTGCTGGGGGATATCCTGCTCAAGTTGCCGCATGTGCGCGAATCCAAGAGCTACATCGTGATGGAAGAGGTCAAGGAGAGCTTGAGTTTGCCGATTCCGGATTGAGGATTTGTGGTGCCTGATCCGGCCCTATCGCGAGCAGGCTCACTCCTATGTATGGACTCGCCCCCACTGTCTACCTGCTTTTCAAACACTGCTACCCGGTTGCATCTATGTATAAGGCCTATTCGAGGAAGCCATCTTTGGCTTCTGGCCAACATTGGTTGAGCTCACGGTATGCCGATTACATTCAGGCCTCGAAGGCCGGTAGGAGCGCAGGCATCAATCCGCGACGGTCTGACCTGGGGTCAATGTTTTCTAGCAGGGGCTGGAGCGCACTTGCGCCCCGGTGGCAGA